>JAMLIN010000013.1 GCA_023954135.1 Burkholderiaceae bacterium
CGGCGGATGGAACACCATGCCGACGTCCTGCAGCAGCGGGTTGAGGTCGCGTCCGTCCGGCGGCGGCGGATCGATCCGCTCGAAGGGATTGGAGGTGAACAGCAGGAACAGCAGAAAGCCGAGGGCGACCAGGCCCATCACCGCGAGGATGCGCGAGCGCAACAGGCCGGGCAGCGAGCTCGAGAACAGGGCGACCGCCGTGGTCCACCCTGCCAGCGTCAGGACCCACAGGAGCATCGAGCCCTCGTGCGATCCCCAGGTGGCGGCGATCCGGTAGTGCAGGGGCAGGTCGAGATTGGAATGGGTCGCGACGAGCAGCACGCTGAAATCGTTCTCGATGAAGAGCGTGGCAAGCGCGAGGAACGCCAGGCCGACGAGCGCGAACAGCACGAGGGATGCCGGCCGGCCGATCGCCATCAGCCGGTCGCCCGCCTGGCCGCGCAGGGCGCTGCCGACCATCGGCAGGATCCCGAGCATGCAGGAGACGGCGAGCGCGAGGGCGAGCAGGAACTGTCCTAGTTCAGCGACCATCGCCTGCCTCCGCGCCGGATGTCACGACCCGGTCGATCACGATCCTGAGGTCGGTCCTCCCCGGTTCGACCGATGCCAGCAGGCCGTAGAGATCGCCTGCCTGTCGCCTCGCTTCGCCGCTGCGGCTCAGGCGTGCCTCGAGCGTCAGGGGGCCGGCGCTCGACAGCAACCGGGAGGGATCCATCGCGTTGGCGTCGCCGAGCTCGAACGGCATCGGCAGGCTCGCGCCGGGTTCGCGCCGCACCGCCACCGGGATGGGAGGTCCGTCGGCCTGGCGGGCGATCACGAAGAGCGTCCCGCCCCGTTCGGCCTGCGCGGCCAGCCGGGGGTCGACGACGACGGTGCCGGCGACGATCGCGGCGAGCGCTTCCGGGACGGCCTGCGCGGGTCCTGGCCGGGCCGCACCGCTCGAGGTCGTGGGCGCGGCCGTGGGGACCGAAGTGGGCGAGGGCGCGGACGCGACCGGAATGCTCCCCGCCATCCGGGCGTCGATGCGCTCCAGGATCCTGCCGACTTCGGCGGCGTCGGCCGACGTGGCGGGCAGGCCGTCGCGCAGCCGGGTCAGGTGCTGGCGCGCCCGCGGCAGATCCCCGGCGCGGAACTGCGCGGCGGCCATCAGCCAGAGCGCCCTCGGTTCGGCCGGATCGAGCGCCAGCGCGCGCTCGAGCATCTCGGTCGGCCGCCCCTCGAAGCTGCCTCCCGCCACCCGGGCGATCGATTCGGCCGCTTCGGCGAAGAGCCTCGCATCGGGTTCGACCCGTTCGATGGCCTTCTCGAAGGCGAGGACCGCATCCTGATGGCGTCCCTGCATCTTGAGCGCGGCGCCGAGCATGGCCCAGGCCTCGCCGTCCTCGGGGGCTTCCCGGGTACGCTGCTCGATGCCGGCGACCAGGGTCTCGATCTCCCCGGGCAGGGAGGGCGCGGACGTCGTCGTCGGATGGCCGGGCGGCAGCCGCGGGCTGGCCATCGTGGCTGCTGGCCGGGGCTCCAGCATCGCCGGTGTGCCGACCTGGCGGTAGACCAGCAGCGCCGATGCCGGGACGACGACGAGGAGCGCGCATGCCGTGAGCCCGGGGATGCTGCGCATGCGCTTGCCTGTGTCCCGGACAACAGGCCCGGGGCTCGGTGGCAGGTCGGTGGCGAGCTGGCGGAGCAGATCGCGCTGCGCCTGCTTGGCCTCCGCGGGGGATAGACGGCCGCTGGCCAGCTCCCGTTCGATCTCGCGACGGCGGTCGCGGAACACCTCGAGCCGCTGCTCGTCCCCGTCCGCGGCTTCGTCCGGATTGGTCGGCTGGCGCCGCAACAACGGCCGGACCAGCGCGCCGGTGACGAGAAGCGTCGTGATCGCGACGAAAACCCAGAACAGCAGCATGGCGAACCGGCGCACGCCTGAGGGCTGGCGTGGAGTCGCGTGGAGTCGAACCTCGGCGGATTGTCGCACCCGCCTGTCAGGCGAAGGGCATCCGGTCAGGTGGATTCCGCCGTTTTCATGGGTCCACCGGCCGGGTCTGGATTGGGTCCAGGACGGATGGGGAGGATGACCCTGCGGGCTGCGGAGCGCCGTCGTCGTTGCTACAGTGCGAAGGTCATGGATCGGAAGCAATCGGAATCGCGATGACGATGGAGATCCAATCCTGCGACTGGATCGTCGTGGGGGCGGGAATTGCGGGCGCTTCGGTGGGCTACTTCCTTGCGCCGCATGGGCGGGTCATCCTGCTCGAAAGGGAGTCTCAGCCGGGCTATCACTCGACCGGCCGATCGGCCGCGCTGTATCTGCCGAGCTACGGTCCGCCGCAGGTCCGGGCCCTGACGCTGGCCAGCCGCGACTTCCTCGCCCGGCCGCCCGAGGGCTTCGCCGAGCGTCCGGTGCTGGCGCCGCGCGGCTCCCTGACCTTCGGCACCGCCGAACAGCAGGCCGTGCTCGACCAGCGCTTCCACGAGATCCGGGCGCTCGGCATCGAGGCGATGAGGCTCGATGCCGCCGCCACCCTGGCGCGGGTACCGGTGTTGCGCAGCGAACTGGTGGCCGGGGGAGTGCTCGAGCCGGACGCCATGGACATCGACGTCGACCTCCTGTTGCAGGGCTACCTGCGCGGCCTGCGGCGTCATGGCGGCGTGATCGAATCCGGCGTCGAAGTGCGCGAGGCGGATCGCGACGGCGCCGACTGGGTCGTGTCCGATGGCCGGCGTCGCTGGCGCGCGCCGGTGCTCATCGATGCGGCCGGTGCCTGGGCCGACGAGCTCGCCCTGCTGGCCGGGGTGGCACCGATCGGCCTGCAGCCCATGCGCCGCAGCGCGTTCGTGTTCGCGCCGCCTGAAGGGCTCGATCTCCGCGCGCTGCCCGCCTTCCTCGCGGCCGACGAATCCTTCTACGTCAAGCCCGACGCCGGCATGCTGCTCGGCTCTCCGGCCAACGCGGACCCGGTGGCTCCGCACGACGTGGTGGCCGAAGAACTCGACATCGCGATCGGGATCGACCGGATCCAGACGTTCACCACGCTCACCATCCGCCGGCCGGCGCGGACCTGGGCGGGCCTGCGTTCCTTCGTTGCCGATGGCGGGCTGGTCGGCGGCTTCGATCCGGCCGCAGCCGGATTCTTCTGGCTCGCGGCGCAAGGCGGTTACGGCATCCAGACATCGGCCGCGATGGGCGAGGCCTGCGCGGCGCTTGCGCGCGGGCAGCCGTTGCCGGCGCGCCTGCAGGATTTCGGTCTTGCCGAGGCGGACCTGGGGGCCCGAAGATTGCGTTGAGTCCGTGGTCGCCGGATGCTATCGCGCGGCTTGCGGCTGCGCCGTCGGATGATCGCTCTCGGGCGGCTGGGCGGGGCCGAGCAGGGCCTGGATCTGCGGCAGGATGCTCTCGGCGGCCCGCCTGCCTTCATCGATCGCTTCGGCAGCGCGATGGAAGTCGAGCAACGCGAAGTGCGCGAGTCGCGGCGCGATCACGGCGTCGGCCGGCTCTCCGGCCAGCCGGCTGCGGGTGATCCGGATCTGCATGATGTTGATGCTGGTCGTGAGCACATCGATCATGGAAGGGGGCGGCGGCATGGCGGGATCGCTGCCGGAGCCCGAGAAGAGGGAGACGAATCCGGCCTGGAGCCGTCCCATGAGGCCGTCGCCGGGCTCTGGCGGGACGGCAGCCGTCGATGCCGAATGCGATACGTCGTGTCGGCCGATCATGTCGGCACCGAGGTCCACCGCGATCACGATGTCGGCGCCCATGGCGCGCGCGAGGGACACCGGCACCGGATTGACGAGCCCGCCATCGACCAGGTAGCGGCCGTCGCGCAGCACCGGGGTGAACAGGCCGGGCACCGAGATCGAAGCCCGGGCCACCTCGAGGAACGGACCCTTCTCGAGCCACACCTCCCGGCCGGTGTGCAGGTCGGTGGCTATCGCGGCGAAGGGCAGGCGGAAGTCGGCGATGTCGGATTCGCCGAGCCGGTCCCCGAGAAAGCCGACCAGCCTGGACCCCTTGATCAGGCCGCCGCCCATCGAGATGTCGAGAAAGCCGACGACGTCGGACCAGCTCAGGCTGCGCAGCCAGGTCTCGAGCTCGCCGAGCTTGTCGGCGGCGTAGACCCCGCCGACCAGGGCGCCGATCGAGGTTCCGCAGACGATGTCGGGCCTGATCCCGGCCTCTTCCAGGACGCGGATCACACCGATGTGCGACCAGCCGCGGGCCGCGCCGCTGCCCAGCGCCAGCCCGATCCGCAGCCTGTTGGGTCTCGTCATCATTGCAGGAATTCCGAGGCTCGTCTCCGGATGAGGAGTTTCCACTATAAGGCAGTGCGGCGACGACCGTCGATGGCCTGTCCGCGGCCGCCGGTCGGTCGGTGACATCGATCACGGCCCGCGCCCGTGGATTCGGGCTCCCGGCGGGGACATTCATCACGCCCGCCACTACGGGCATCAGTTAGCATCGAAGCCTACGCGCACTGGAATCGCCGTCCGATGCGCACAAATATCGCCTAGATGACCGCCGATTCATCGACAAGCCCGAGCAGGATCTTCGCAGACATCCGCGCCGAGCTCGCCCGCGAGCTGACGCAGGGATTTCGCGGCCTGTTGCCGGTGCTCGCCGCGGAGCTCGAGGCCGCCGGCGAGCGCGCCGAATCCGATCGCGACTGCCAGGCGCTGCTTGCAGCCTGCTCGACGTTGCGGGTCGATCCGGATCGCCGTGCCGCGCGCATCGCCGGCGTGTTCGAGGATCTGGTGCGGCGGGTCCTCAAGGCGGCCGAGCTCGACGATCCATCGGCACAGGCCGAGGCGCTCGCGCTGATGGACGAGGAAACCCTCGAGGCACAGCTGATCGCGCAGCCCCTGGCGAAGACGGTACGCGAGGCCGACCCCAGCGGCTACGAAACCTTCGCGGCACGGATCCGTCGCATCAGCCCGGTGCCCTGGGCGGACGACGCGCTCAATCCGGTGGGTGCCCGCGTGCTCGCCCAGGCGATCGTCGGATCGCTGGCGGACATCCTCGAGTCGGGCCCGGTCCGCAAGCGCCTGCGCAGCCTGTTGCCGCCCCGGGTGGCGCCGATGCTGGGCCAGCTGGTCGCGGGCGCCGAGCGACGCATGGCGCGACTGGGCGTCGAGCCGATGCCGCCCTCGCAGGCACTGCCAACGGCCGCCGATCCCTGCGGCGATCCCCCGGCGGCCGACGTCGGGTCCGTCGAGCCCGCCGCCGGGAAGGGCGGTCGCGGTGACGGTCAGCCGCCGGAGGCGCCCGAACCGTCGGCGAGCGATCGCATCGTCGACCGGGTCGCCCGCGCCGATGGCGATGCGCGGCGGCTCGGGACGTCGGCACTGGCCAGTCTCGCGGCCGACGACCGTCTGCGCGTTCTGCCGACTTTGCAGCCGGTGGTCGACATCGAGCGTGACGCCGTCGCCTTCGCCCATTCGATCGGCGAGGTTCCCTACAGCCGGACCTCGCGCAGCCGCTACTTCGCCAACGTCCGCAAGCGGCTCGGCGAAGCATCGGCGACGCCGCCCCAGCTGGCGGTGGTCGACGTCGTCGCCGCGATGTTCGACTACGTCGTCGACGATCGTCGCCTGCCCCAGGCGGCGCATCCGCTCGTCTGGCGCCTGCAGCAGCCCGCGCTGGCGCTCGCCCTGCTCGATCCGGGCTATCTCGGCGACGAGCCGCGGTCCCTGCGCCGTCTGGTGGAGAATTTCGGCGCGATCGCCAACGCCTTCGCCGACGATCTGACCCGCGGCAGCGAGCTCTATCGGCGGATGGAGACGGTGGTGCGCGCGGTCGAGATCGTGACCAGCGCCCTGCAGACCCGTTCCGCGGTGATGTCGCGGCAGGTCGAGCTCGAGTACAGCCGGGCGGCCGGTCATGTCAGCCAGCTCATCGAGCGCATCGTGCGCGAACGCAGCGCGCTCGAGTCGATGCCGGGCCGACGCAACCGGCGCGACTACACGCGGCGTCCCAACCGCGGCCAGGAACGCGAGGTCACCGAGCGGATCGAACGGCTGCTCGAGGAGCGGATCGCGCGCCATTCGGTCCCCGAATCGGTCCATGAATTCCTTCGCAAGGTCTGGTTGCGGCATCTGCGTACCGCCGTGCTGCGCGATGGCGAGGACAGCGGCGAATTCCGGGTGGCGCTGCAGGTGGTGGACGACCTGCTCTGGAGCCTCGATGACAAGGGCCCGGGCCAGGTCAGCCGGCGCGAGCTCGTGCAGCGCATTCCGCCGCTGATCCAGGTCCTGACCCAGGGCCTGCGCGCGATCGGCGCCCGGGAAGAGGAGCATCGCGGTTTCTTCGACGAGCTGTTCCTGATTCACCTGCGGCGCCTGCAGCGACGTGACCGAAGCGCCACGGCGTCCGGCCCGGTCGAAGCCCGGGGCGACGAGGTGTCCTCCGGGCCCGCGGAGTCCGCCGATGACGCCGATCCGGCGCCGACGACCCGGATGCGGCCCACCCGGACGCAGGACTCGCACACCACGACCTACGATGTGCAGGGCAGTGTCCCCACCTTGCGCGACCCGCTGCAGGCACGGGAGCGGGTCGGGGATCGGCAGGTTGCCGAGGCGGCCGATGCGGTGGCATCGACGGTCGGCGATGAGGACGATGGTGACGCGCCGGGCACCCGGGTCCGGATGACCAACGGCACCGGACAATCCGATGCGACCCATTCGCCCGGCGAACACGCAGAGATACCGCCTGTGGTGGCGGTGCCGATCGTGGACGCGACGCCGGGGGTTCATTCCCGGGAAGAAGCCGTCGGGGAGGCGGACGAGCGCAGCCATCGCCTGCTCGAAGTGCTCAACGCGGTCGATCTCGCCGATCTGCCCGGCCAGCCGCGCCGGATCCTGCTGGATCCCGACGAGGCTTTCGGGCAACTCTCGCGAGGCGACTGGGTCGAGATGGAGAGCCGCGACGGCGGCCAGCGCTACATGAAGGTGGCGTGGATCAACCGCAAGCGCACCGTCGCGCTGCTGGTTCGCCATCCGGACCGGCGGGCGCTGTCGCTGCGCATGAACGAGATGGCGCGCCGCTTCGAGGCGGGCCGCGCCTTTCTCCTCGAACGAACGGCCCACTGATACGGGTTCGCATTCGATCGTAGAACAAGGCGGGGAGCCGCAGACAGTGCGCTTGCACGGCAAGGCGACCCAACGCGGTTATACGGTCGAAGGCGAATCCGTATGAGGGGCACGGTCCGCCGCAGCGGCCATCTCATGCGTCGGGACGCGCGCGACATGCGGCGTCGTTTCAGTCGCCGTCGCCGATGGGAAACGTCACGACGTGATCCGCATCGAAGCGGATGCCGATCCGCTCGCCGATCGCATGGTCGTGATGGCTCGGCACCAGGGCAAGCAGGGTCGCGCCGCTCGGCAGCCGCAGGGTGTAGAGGAAGGATGCGCCGCGAAACGCCTTGCGCACCACCTCGGCGCGAATCGCGCTGTCGTCGTCATGGATGACGTCGTCCGGTCGCAGCAGGACCTGCACTTCACCGCTCGCACTGGCCTGCGTGGCGGCCATTGCCTGGTCGTCGCGCGTGCGGATCGGCAGGCTGCCCAGCTCGATCGACACCTCGGGCCGCCCGTCCACGACGTGGATCCGTCCCGGAAGGAACGAGCCGAGGCCGACGAAATCCGCGACCCGGCGGGTCTGCGGCTGATGATAGAGGCGATACGGGCTGTCCCACTGCTCGATGCGCCCGTCGTGCATCACGCCGACCCGGTCGGCGAGCGCGAAGGCCTCGTACTGGTCGTGCGTCACCAGCAGGGCGGTGATGCGGGCGCGCTGGAGGATGTCGCGCAGGTCGAGGGCGAGTCGCTCGCGCAGGTCGGGGTCGAGATTGGAGAACGGCTCGTCGAGCAGCAGGATCGATGGCGCGGGGGCGAGTGCCCGGGCAAGCGCGACCCGCTGCTGCTGGCCACCCGAGAGCTCGTGCGGATAGCGTTCGCCGATCGCGGGCAGGCCGACGAGCTCTAGCATCTCGGCCACGCGGGCACGACGCTCGGCCGGCGTCAGCCGTCGCAGGCCGAAGGCGACATTGGCGGCGAGGTCCAGATGGGGAAACAGCGCGTAGTCCTGGAAGACGACGCCGACGCCGCGCGACTCGGGCTCGGTGCAGCGGCGTGAATCGCTCACCGTCCTGCCGCCGATGTGGATCCGGCCGTCCGACGGATGGACGAAGCCCGCCACGGCGCGCAGCGCGGTCGTCTTGCCGCAGCCGGAGGAACCCAGCAGGCAGCCGATCTCGCCGTCGCGCAGGCTGAACGACAGCCCGTTCAGGACATCGAGCCGTCCGTCGGGGGTGTCGTAATGGACGTGCAACTCGTCGACCTGCAGGGCCGGCTGCGGTGCTGAGGCCGGAAGCCGGTCGGGCAGGGTGTCTGGTTTCAGGTCGGCGTGCATTCGAATGCCTATAATTCTCAGTCGCAATTCTAGCCATGCAGCGAAGCTGCGTGATCCCGATGCCTGGTACGCCGGACCCGCTCGCCGCTGAACTGCGCCCGACGGCTGGCCCGGTCGTCGGGGCGCGGGCGCCCGATCGGGTCCGCGGCGCCCGCCCCGATCTCCTGCGGACGGGGGCGATCCTGGTGGCCCTGTTCACCGCCGCGCCGGTGATCGCGCTCGGTTTCGTTGCCGCCAGCCAGGGCGAGATCGCCGGCACGCTCGACCATCTGTTCGCGACCGTATTGCCCGGCTACATGCTCACCACCGCCTGGGTGTCGATCGTGGTGGTCGCGCTGGCGCTGCTGTTCGGCGTGTCCTGTGGCTGGCTGGTCGCCCGCTACCGCTTTCCGGGCCAGCGCATCGTCTCCTGGGCTCTGGTGCTGCCGCTGGCGATGCCGGGCTTCGTCATGGCTTACGCCTACACCCAGTTCCTCGAGGTGTCCGGCCCCTTGCAGGGAGCCCTGCGGGCGGCGACCGGCTGGGGCATCGGCGACTACTGGTTCCCCGACATCCGCACGCCGGTCGGAGCGGGCGTTTTCCTCGGCCTGTCCCTCTATCCCTACGTCTATCTCTTCTCCCGGGCCGCGTTCGCCGAGGCCAATCCCTCGATGGCCGAGGCTGCACGCTCGCTCGGGCTGTCGCGCACCGCCGTCTGGTGGAGGGTCATCTGGCCGGTCGCCAGGCCGGCGATCGTCGCGGGAACCCTGTTGGTGCTGATGGAGACGCTCGCCGATTTCGGTGTCGTGGCGTATTTCGCCGTCGATACCTTCAGCGCCGGCATCTATCGCGCATGGCAGGGCATGGGCGATCGCGTCGGCGCCGCCCGGCTTGCGATCGTGCTGCTCGCCCTGGTCGGGATGGTCGTCGTCCTCGAGCGGCGACAGCGCGGCAGGATGCGCTTCTTCGCCCGGGGCGGGGCGCAGCTCGCGCCGGTCGTGGCCGGCGGCTGGGCCGGACTGCGCATGCTCGCCTGGTGCCTCGTGCCGATCGTCTTCGGCTTCGTCCTGCCGGCGCTGCTGCTGTTGTCGGGCTGGCTCGGCGGCGAAGCCGTGGTCGACCCCCGGCTGGGCCGATGGGTGGCCAATACCGCCCTGATCGCCACCGTGGCGGCACTGGCGACCATGCCACTTGCCCTGTTCGGCGCCTATGCGGCGCGGCTCCATCCGGTGCGCCCGGTCCGCTGGTCGCTGGCGCTCGCCAACAGCGGCTATGCCTTGCCCGGCGTGGTTCTCGGGGTGGCACTGCTCGCCTTCGCCGGCGCCTTCGACCGCTGGGTCAGCCAGCCCCTGTTCGGTGCCGGCCTGTTCGGCGGCACGGTGTTCGCCCTGGTCTACTCGTACGGCGTGCGCTTCTTCTCGGTGGCCTACCAGGGGCTGGGCGCCGCGCTCGAGCGGATCAGCCCCTCCATGGACCAGAGTGCCCGCTGCCTCGGGCGCAGCCGTCTCGGGGTCCTGCGCGACGTGCACTGGCCGATGCTCAGGCGCAGTCTCGCGGCGTCCAGCCTGCTGGTGATGATCGAGTGCCTCAAGGAGCTGCCGGCGACCCTGGTCCTGCGGCCCTTCAATTTCGACACCCTGGCGGTGGTTGCCTACCAGTTCGCCAGCGACGAACGCCTGTCCGAGGCGGCGCTGCCGTCCCTGCTGATCGTGGTCGTCGGAATCCTGCCGGTGCTGATGCTGGCAAGGGCGCTCGCCCGGCGCTGATGTTGTCCGGATGCCGCCGGTCGAGCTTCACAGGCGCTTTTTCGTATGGTTATAATGGCGGGCTTAGGCGCGTAGCTCAGTTGGTTAGAGCACCACCTTGACATGGTGGGGGTCGTTGGTTCGAATCCAATCGCGCCTACCAGGCTTGCATACGGCTCGCCGTATCGGACCGGAGTACCGACCATGTCCTCGTTGCGAACTACGACCGCTTGCTGAAACAGGCACGAGCGCGCACGATGGGTGCTTCGAGGTAAGGAAGAAAGTGCGGCTCGCCGCACTTTTTTTTCGCCCGCGCCCCTGGCCGGCAGGCCGGCGGCAGGCGCGGGCGCAGCTTCAGGAAAGAGCGTGATCCAGATCAGTCTGCCGGACGGCTCCGTCCGCGAATTCGAAGGCCCGGTGACCGTCGCCGAGGTGGCCCGGTCGATCGGCGCGGGGCTCGCCAAGGCCGCCCTGGCCGGGCGCGTCGACGGCCAGCTGGTCGACACGAGCCATCGGATCGACCACGACGCATCACTCCAGATCGTGACCGCCCGCGACGCCGACGGCATCGAGGTGCTGCGGCATTCGACCGCCCACCTGCTGGCCTATGCGGTCAAGAGCCTCTATCCGGACACGCAGGTCACCATCGGGCCGGTCATCGAGAACGGCTTCTACTACGACTTCGCCCGCGAGCGCCCGTTCACGCCCGAGGACCTCGTGGCGATCGAGAAGAGGATGACGGAGCTCGCCGCGAAGGACGAGACAGTGGTCAGGGAGGTCTGGCAGCGCGACGACGCGGTGGCCTTCTTCCGTTCCATCGGCGAGGAGTACAAGGCCGAGATCATCGCCGCGATTCCCGAGGACCAGGCGATCACCCTGTATCGCGAGGGCGAGTTCGTCGACCTCTGCCGCGGTCCGCACGTGCCCTCGACCGGCAAGCTGCGGGTCTTCAAGCTGCTCAAGGTCGCCGGCGCCTACTGGCGGGGCGATTCGCGCAACGAGATGCTGCAGCGGATCTATGGCACCGCCTGGGCGAGCAAGGAGGACCAGGCGGCCTACCTGCACATGCTCGAGGAAGCCGAGAAGCGCGACCATCGCCGCCTCGGGCGCGAGCTCGACCTGTTCCACCTGCAGGACGAGGCGCCGGGGATGGTGTTCTGGCACCCGAAGGGCTGGACGCTGTGGCAGCAGATCGAGCAGTACGTGCGCGGGGTGTATCGCGATAGCGGCTACCAGGAAGTGCGCTGCCCGCAGATCCTCGACGTCAGCCTCTGGAAGCGCTCGGGGCACTGGGACAACTACAAGGAGGGCATGTTCTTCACGGGCGACGCCGACGAGCGCCAGTTCGCCGTCAAGCCGATGAACTGCCCGGGCCATGTCCAGATCTTCAACTCGGCGCTGCGCAGCTACCGGGAGCTGCCCCTGCGCTACGGCGAGTTCGGCGCCTGCCACCGCAACGAGCCCTCGGGCGCGCTGCATGGGCTGATGCGGGTGCGGGCCTTCACCCAGGACGATGGCCATGTCTTCTGCACCGAGGCCCAGATCGAGCCGGAGGTCACCGCCTTCCACCAGCAGGCGATGGCCCTCTACCGCGATTTCGGCTTCGAGGACATCGGCCTGAAGATCGCCCTGCGGCCCGAGAAGCGGATCGGCGACGACGGCATCTGGGACCGCGCCGAGGAAGCCCTGCGGGCGGCGCTGCGCCGCTGCGACGTCCAGTGGGAGGAACTCCCGGGCGAGGGCGCGTTCTACGGACCGAAGATCGAGTACCACATGAAGGACTCGATCGGCCGGAGCTGGCAGGTCGGGACCATGCAGGTGGATTTCATGATGCCCGAGCGGCTCGACGCCGAATACGTCGCCGAGGACAATTCCCGCCGCCGGCCGGTCATGTTGCACCGCGCGATCGTCGGTTCCATGGAGCGATTCACCGGCATCCTGATCGAGCATCATGCCGGCGCCATGCCGATGTGGCTCGCCCCGGTGCAGGCGGTCGTGATGAGCATTACCGAGGCCCATGCCGACTATGCGGCTTCCGTTGCACAACTGTTGAGAAAACAAGGGTTTAGGGTCGAAGCCGATTTGCGCAACGAGAAGATCAGCTATAAAATCCGCGAGCACAGCCTGCGCAAGGTCCCGTACCAGCTCGTGGTCGGCGAACGAGAGCGCGAGGCTGGCAGGGTGGCCGTCCGCGCCCGAGGGGGGAAAGACCTCGGGGCGATGGCCATTCATTCGTTCGTCGAACGGCTTTCCGACGACGTTTCGAGCAAGCGCAGCAACCCGTCCGGTTGAGTGCCCGCCGGGTCGGATCATTGATGAATCGAGGGAGAACAAAGCATCGCTACCAATGTTCGAAGCCACCGTATAAACGGTGAAATTCATGTTCCGGAGGTACGTCTTTCGGGGGTGGACAACGAGGCGATCGGGATCGTCGCGACGCGCGAGGCGCTGCGAATGGCCGAGGAAGCGGGGGTCGATCTCGTAGAGATCGCGCCGCAGGCCGATCCGCCCGTATGCCGTCTGATGGACTACGGCAAGTTCAAGTACCAGGAACAGAAGCGAGCGCACGAGGCGAGGGCGAAGCAGAAGATCATCCAGGTCAAGGAGGTGAAGTTCCGCCCCGGGACCGACGACGGTGACTACAAGGTGAAGCTTCGGAACATCGTCCGGTTCATCGAGGAAGGCGACAAGGTCAAGGTGACCCTGCGTTTCCGGGGCCGCGAGATGGCGCACCAGGAGTTCGGGGTCAGGCTGCTCGAGAAGCTGCGCGCCGACGTGGAAGAGCTGGTCCAGGTCGAGTCCATGCCGCGGCTCGAAGGACGGCAGATGGTGATGGTGCTGGCGCCGAAGCGCAAGAACTGATCACCTCGAGGTTTCGTGCCCGCCCGCGGGGCACACACCGGGATGGCGGGTCTTCCCGCCGTCGCGGCAATACAAGCCGAGCAGGTCTTCCGAAGTTCCGGCCGATGGCCGGGCACCTGTCGAGGCATTAGAAGAGCGAAAGGGTCGATATGCCCAAGATGAAGACCAAGCGGGGCGCTGCGAAGCGCTTCAAGATCCGCGCTGGCGGCACCGTCAAGCGCGGGCAGGCGTTCAAGCGCCACATCCTTACCAAGAAGACCACCAAGAACAAGCGTCAGCTGCGCGGCGCCACCAATGTCCACCCGGCCGACGTCCCGTCGATCCGGGCCATGATGCCGTACGCGTAAGGAGACGAGAACATGCCTCGAGTCAAGCGCGGAGTAACGGCTCGCGCCCGTCACAAGAAGGTCCTCGCCGCCGCCAAGGGTTACCGCGGCCGACGCAAGAACGTCTACCGGGTTGCCGTCCAGGCGGTCATGAAGGCGGGCCAGTACGCCTATCGCGATCGCCGTGCGAAGAAGCGGGTCTTCCGCTCGCTGTGGATCACCCGGATCAACGCGGCCGCCCGTTCCCACGGGATCACCTACAGCGCCTTCATCAACGGTCTGAACAAGGCCGGCATCGGGCTGGACCGCAAGGTTCTCGCCGACATGGCGGTGCACGACAAGGCTGGCTTCGCCGCGGTGGTGAGCCAGGCCAAGGCCTCGCTGGGCGCCGCCTGACGGTCGGCAAGGCCGCAAGGCACTTGCGACGGACCGCCGCCGGACGGCGGCCCGGATCGGGACGGGGCCTTCGCGGCCCCGTTCTTCATTGGCGCATCGACCTTACCGCCCGGCGCCCTGCGGCGCCGCTTCCAGGTTCTCCTCAGGATCGAGTCGAAGATGGATTCCAGTCAGACCCAAGCCCTCGTCGATGAAGCGGCGGGCCTCGTCGCCTCCTGCGGCGACGCCAATGCGCTTGCCAATGCCAAGGCGCGCTTCCTGGGTCGCGACGGCCTGCTGACCCAGCGCATGAAATCGCTCGGCAAGCTCTCGGGCGCCGAGCGCGCCGCCGCGGGACGCGAGCTCAATGCCGCCAAGCAGCGCATCGAGGCCCTGCTCGCCGAGCGGGAGGCCGCCATCGAGGCGGCCCTGCTCGATGCCCGGCTCTCGGCCGAGGCGATCGACGTCACCCTGCCGGGACGCTCGGCGGGGCACGGCGGCCTGCATCCGCTGACCCTGACCATCGCCCGGGTCGAGGAGATCTTCCGCTCGATCGGCTTCGACGTCGCCGACGGGCCCGAGATCGAGGAGGACTTCTTCAACTTCACCGCCCTGAACACGCCGGCCGACCATCCGGCGCGTTCCATGCACGACACCTTCTACGTCGATCCGGTGGCCGGTGCCCAGCCGGGGCTGCTGCTGCGCACCCATACCAGTCCGATGCAGATCCGCTACGCGCGGGCGCACCAGCCGCCGATCCGGGTGATCGCGCCGGGCAAGGCGTACCGGGTCGATTCCGACGCGACGCATTCGCCGATGTTCCACCAGGTCGAAGGCCTGTGGGTGGACGACGACATCAGCCTGGCCGACCTCAAGAACGTCTATGCGGACTTCCTCGCGCAATTCTTCGAGCGCGACGACATCGACCTGCGCTTTCGCCCCTCCTACTTCCCGTTCACCGAACCCTCGGCCGAGATCGACATGCGCTTCGCCGATGGCCCGCTCGCCGGGCGCTGGCTCGAGGTCAGCGGGGCGGGGCAGGTGCATCCGGATGTCGTGCGCAACATCGGTCTCGACCCGGAGCGCTATATCGGCTTCGCCTTCGGATCCGGGATCGAGCGCCTGACGATGTTGCGCTACGGCGTCGGCGACCTGCGAGTGTTCTACGAGAACGATCTGCGCTTCCTGCAGCAGTTCTCCCGCTAAGAGGCCGGAGGCCCCGAGATGAGATTCCCCGAGAACTGGTTGCGTACGTTCTGCTCGCCCGACTGGGATTCCGGCCGGATCGCCGAAGAGCTCACCATGGCGGGCCTCGAGGTCGA
Source organism: Burkholderiaceae bacterium (assembly GCA_023954135.1). Lineage (GTDB taxonomy): Bacteria > Pseudomonadota > Gammaproteobacteria > Burkholderiales > Burkholderiaceae_E > JAMLIN01. Next base: position 15,011 of record JAMLIN010000013.1, read on the forward strand.
GGAGGCCCATCCGGTCGCGCCGGCCTTCACCGGCGTGGTCGTCGCCGAGGTCCGCAGCGTCGAGCCCCATCCCGATGCCGACAAGCTGCGGGTCTGCCAGGTCGATGCCGGCGAGGGACGCCTTCGCCAGATCGTGTGCGGTGCACCGAACGTCGCGGCAGGCCTGAAGGTTCCCTGCGCCCTGCCTGGCGCCGAGCTGCCCGGCGGGCTGGCGATCGCGCCCGTGAAGATGCGTGGCGTGGCAAGCGAGGGCATGCTCTGCTCGGCGCGCGAGCTCGGCCTGTCGGACGAGCATTCGGGCCTGCTGGTGCTCGACGCGGCAGCCGGTGTCGGCGACGACATCCGCCGCACGCTGGATCTCGACGAACAGGTCTACACGCTGAAACTGACGCCGAACCTCGCCCATTGCCTGGGCGTTCTCGGCGTTGCCCGCGAACTCTCGGCGCTGTCGGGCGCTCCGCTGGTGCATCCGACGATCGAGCCGATTTCTCCATTAATTTCCGATAAATTGAATGTAAAGATCGAAAATTCCGATCTTTGCGGGCGATTCTCCGGCCGGATCATCCGTGGCGTGGACGCCCGGGCGCCGACGCCCGCCTGGATGCGCTCGCGGCTCGAGCGCGCCGGCCAGCGTTCCATCTCGGCCCTGGTCGACATCTCGAACTACGTGATGCTCGAGGTCGGCCGACCGACCCATGTCTTCGATCTCGCGAAGATCCACGGCGGGCTCACGGTCCGCTGGGGGCGCGAGGGCGAATCGCTGGAGCTCCTCAATGGCCAGACGGTCGCCCTCGACACCAAGGTCGGGGTGATCGCCGACGAGCGCCAGGTCGAAAGCCTGGCCGGGATCATGGGGGGAGAAGCCACCGCCGTCGGTCTCGACACCACCGACATCTACGTCGAGGCGGCGTTCTGGTGGCCGGCGGCGATCGCCGGCCGTTCGCGCCGCTTCAACTTCTCGACCGATGCCGGGCACCGCTTCGAGCGCGGCGTCGATCCGGCGACCACGGTCGAGCACATCGAGTACATCACCCGCCTGATCCTCGACATCTGCGGCGGCCAGCCCGGGCCGGTCGACGACCAGGTGACCGGACTGCCGCCGCGCGAGCCCGTGCGCATGCGCCCGGACCGGGCGCGCAAGGTGATCGGCGCGCCGGTGAGCGACGAGGAGATCGCCACCGCCTTCGGCCGGCTCGAGCTGCCCTTCGAGCGCGAGGGGGCGGACTTCATCGTCACGCCGCCGAGCTTTCGCTTCGATCTCGCGATCGAGGAGGACCTGATCGAGGAAGTGGCCCGGATCTGGGGCTATCAGCGCCTGCCGGTGCGTCCTCCCGTTGCTGCGATGCCGATGCGGCCGGCCCCCGAAGGGCGCCGGCCCCTGCTTGCGGTCAAGCGCGCGCTGGCGGCGCGCGACTTCCAGGAGGTCATCACCTACAGCTTCGTGGCGGCCGAGCTCGACCGGGCCGTTTCTCCGGTGCCCGCGATCCGGCTCACCAACCCGATCGCGGCGCAGATGGACGTCATGCGTACGAGCCTGTGGGGCGGCCTGCTCGAGACATTGCGCTCGAACCTGAATCGCAAGGCCACCCGGGTGCGGCTGTTCGAGGCGGGGCGGGTCTTTCGGGCGGATGAATCCGTGGCGTCGGGACCGTTCACCGTCGCCGGCGTCGACCAGCCGATGCGGCTCGCCGCGCTCGCTTACGGCCCGGCCCGGGAAGAGCAGTGGGGTCTGCCCACCCGGATGGTGGATTTCTTCGACCTGAAGGGTGATCTCGAATCGCTCATGCCCGGTCGGCTGGATTGCGAGGCGGTGGGCCACCCGGCCCTCCATCCGGGGCGTAGCGCCCGGATCCGGCTCGACGGCGAGCCGGCCGGCTGGATCGGCGAGCTTCACCCCAGCCTGATGGCGCGCTTCGAGCTCGCGCGGGCGCCGATCCTGTTCGAGGTCGAGCTGGCGCCGCTGCTGTCGGTCGAGGTGCCGGTGTACGAGCCGGTTTCACGCTTCCCGCCCGTGGTGCGCGACATCGCCCTGGTGGTCGATACCGCGATCGCAGCCGGCAGGATCACCGCCGAGATCGAGTTGGCATGCCGCGAGGAGGCTGCCGCAGCGAGCGTCAGACATGTTCGACTGTTCGACGAATATCGCGGTAAGGGTTTGGAAAATAAGGAAAAAAGCCTTGCCTTCCGGATTTGGATGCAAGATACTCGCAAGACCTTGAGCGACGCCGAGGCCGCCAGTGCGGTCGACGCGATCGTGGTCCGTCTGGCCGACCGCTTCGGTGCGCGCCTGCGTTGAGAGTCTGCGGATTGCACCGGTACCCGATGCCCATGTCAGAACCCGTCAACGATGCTTCGCTGGCAGGTCGGATAGACCTCGGCCGGTCCCTGAAGGAGCCGGAAGAGTCGACGGCCGCTATCGCGGCCGAGAGCTTCACCCTGACCAAGGCGGAGCTCGCCGAGATGCTCTTCGAGCAGGTTGGCCTGAACAAGCGCGAAGCCAAGGACATGGTCGAGACCTTCTTCGACGAGATCCGCGACGCCCTGCAGCGGGGCGAATCGGTCAAGCTCTCCGGCTTCGGGAACTTCCAGTTGCGCGACAAACCCCAGCGCCCGGGCCGCAATCCCAAGACGGGCGAGGAGATTCCGATCTCCGCCCGGCGGGTCGTCACCTTCCATGCGAGCCAGAAGCTCAAGACGCAGATCGAGGAGGCGGCGGCCTCGCGCTGATCCTCGCGCGTCTATGACGTCTCCTGGCCGGACCTGACATGCAGAACAAGACCGACGCTCCCAAGAACCCCTTGCCGCCGATTCCGGCCAAGCGCTATTTCACCATCGGTGAGGTGAGCGAGCTCTGCGGCGTCAAGCCGCATGTGCTGCGGTACTGGGAGCAGGAATTCACCCAGTTGCGGCCGATGAAGCGCCGCGGCAACCGCCGCTACTACCAGCATCACGAAGTGCTGCTGGTGCGGCGGATCCGCGAGCTGCTCTACGAGCAGGGCTTCACGATCAGCGGCGCGCGCAACCGGCTCGGCGAGCTGGCTCCCAATGCACGGAGTCGTGACGCCGAGAACATGCCGCCGGTCGACCCGATCCACACCATCGCGGAAACCGACGTCCGGGCCACTCGCGCCGACCTGATGGCGGCGATCGAGCTGCTGCAGGAGGATTGATCGGAAGCGCCGTCCGGATGCATCGGAAGCGTCGGCCGGATGCTATAATTTCCGGCTTCGGGGCGTAGCGCAGTCTGGTAGCGCACTTGCATGGGGTGCAAGGGGTCGAGTGTTCGAATCACTCCGTCCCGACCAATGAATTCAACGGGTTGGCTTTAGCAAGAAGCCAACCCGTTGTGCTTTCCGGCTTTGCCTTCGGCCGCATGACCGCGTTGGGGCGCCTTGCCGTACAACCGTACTGTCTTCGGCGCCCCGCCTTGCCCTGCGGCCGAAGGCAAAGCCGGGTCGGATCAGGCGTCGCTGTGCTGGCCCGCCCGTCCCATGCCTATTCCGGCACGGTGGGCCGGCGCCCGGAACGGGGCGGCGGCGAAAAGTTCCTCGAGGGGCTGGGCCACGCCGATCAGCTCGCCCTGGATATGCCCGACGCCGAGCTCGACGAGGCGCTCGAAGACCGCCTGGTTGTGGACGTGCTCGGCAACGGTCTGCACGTTGAGCCGGCGGGCGACCCGCACCGTCGACATCACGATCTCCTCGTCGATCGGGCTGTTGGCCAGGTTGCGGATGAAGGAACCGTCGATCTTGAGGTAGTCGAGCGGGAAGCGCTTGAGGTACTCGAAGGTCGCCAGCCCCGTGCCGAAGTCGTCCAGGGCGATCCCGAAACCCTGGGACTTGAGCTCGTCGACCAGACGCGAAGCGGCGCCCGGCGAGCGGATCGCCTCGCTCTCGGTGATCTCGAAGACGATCTTCTCGGGCGGGATCCCGTACCGGGCTCGCTGCTCGCGGATGTAGTCGGCGATGGTGCCCTCGCTCATCGTCAGCCCCGAAAGGTTGATGGAGCACTTCCAGGTGCGCGCGAGCGCTTCCGGATGATCGGCGAGCCAGGCGAATATCTCGGTGATCACGCCGCGGTCCATTGCCGGGGTCATCTGCGCCTGTACCGCGAGCGAGAGGAATTCCGGCGGCCGGATCAGCGTGCCATCGCGATCGAGCAGGCGGATGAGGATCTCGTAGGACATCATCCCCTGCGGAGCGTCCGGGTCGATGATCGGCTGGGCATGCAGGGCGAAGCGTCGCTCGCGGATCGATTCGCGGATGTGCTCGATCTTGCCCTGGTGGGCGCGGCGCGCATCGATCATCGTCTGCGAGAGCGGCTCGACGAAGAGCTGCGGGTCGCGCACGCTCGCGGCGATGGCAAGCGCATCCGAGAGCGACAGCAGGCAGTCCTCGCTGTTGATCAGTGCATGGCGATCGATCAGCAGGCCGCCGACGCAGGCCTGTAGCCGGACGCTGCCGTGGGCGGTCCGGTAGACCTGGCCGTTGAGCTGGGCGTAGATCTCCCGGGCGACGCTGCGGACATCGGCCACGGTGGCCGCCTCGACGAGCAGGGAATAGCGCCCCGAGGAAATCCGCGCGGCAGCCCGGGTATCGGGCTGGCGGGCGAGCAGGGCGGCGATGCTCTGCTCGAGCTGCAGTGCCTCGATCGCGCCGCACAGATCGTTGAGCGCATCGAAGTTCGAGATGTGCAGACCCACCAGTCCGTAGTCGGGCCGGTTGCGCGCCGCCAGTCGTTCCCCGACCTCGGCGAGCAGCCCGCGATCGTTCAGAAGCCCCGTCGTCATGTCCTGACGCGCGAGCCTGGCGACCCTGATCAGCGCATGGCGGCGGTCGGTGGCGATCGCCTGGAGCATGTTCGCGACGAGGACGGCGGCGAAGACCAGGACCGAGGCCTCCAGGGCACGGAACGGATCGTCGGCTCCGTTGCCTGTCTGCCAAGCGCGCGTCATCAGTATCGCCGTGGCCGTGGTGAGCAGGGTCAGCGCGGTCGCGCGTTCGCCGCAACGGATCGCCGTCCAGGACACGATCGGAATGTAGAAGAACGAGAGCGCGTAGGCGTACGGAAGCGGGCCGATGCTGCCGATCAGCAGGCTGGTGACGACGACCATCGCCGTGAGCGTCAGGGCGCCGGGGTCGAGCACGGATTCGATCTCGGGGGAGCGCGGCGGGGTGGCATCGACGGCTGCGCGCTGGGCGCAGGCCGGGACCACCAGCAGCATGCCGAGCGAGTCGATCAGCCACCAGTAGGTGAACACATGAGCTGGATGAACATCGCTGGCGAGCCCGATCGCGGCGGCACCGATGGACGCGAGGATGGCGTCGATCGGCGCGGCGACGAGAACGATCGCGACGATGTGCCGGATGGCCGATTCGAGCCGGTACTCGGCGGGCTTCCAGCGCTCCAGGCGGGCCATCAGACCCAGCGCGACGAGTGGGCCGGCAATCGTGACGATGCCGGCGACAAAGGGAAGCAGGGGTGTATCGAAGTAGAGTACCGACCAGATCGCGGCGCCTGCCGCGGCCGGCAGCGTCCATTGCGCGCCCCAGCGCTGGCCGGCGGCGAAGGCCACGCCCGACGCCGGCCAGACGAGGAGGGCATGGGGCTGCTGCATCGAGATCAGCTGGGCCAGCATGCAGGCGATGAACGCCCCGCCGGCGATCAGGATCGCGCGCGGCAGCGGACCGATGCGGGTCGGGGGTTTCGGGTCGTCTGAGAACAAGTGGATGTCGCGATCCGGATCTTCTGCCGGCAGTGTACTGGATCGAGGATCGGCCGGGTTCATGTCGGCCGGCGAATCGGACCCCGGCCCGTGCCGGCGTATCGCGGGCGCATCGGTGACAGGGTGAAAAAAGGGGCCGCGTAAGCGGCCCCTTCGGCGTGGCGAGAGGTCTGGCAGCCTAAGCCGCGAGCAGCTCCCGGAGCACGTAGGGCAGGATCCCGCCGTGCAGGTAGTAGTCGACCTCCACCGGGGTGTCGATGCGCGAGAGCAGGCTGACGTTGGTACGCGAGCCATCGGCACGATGGATGACGAGGATGATCTCCTGCTGGGGCTTGAGCGTCGCCGGGACCTGGATGTCGAAGGTCTCGGTACCGGTGATGCCCAGGGACTCCCAGCTGTCGGCGCCCTTGAACTGCAGCGGCAGCACGCCCATCCCGACCAGGTTCGAGCGATGGATGCGCTCGAAGCTGCGGGCGATGACGGCTTTCGCGCCGAGCAGCTGGGTGCCCTTGGCCGCCCAGTCGCGCGACGAGCCGGTGCCGTACTCCTCGCCGCCGAAGACGATGGTGGGAACGCCGTCGGCGATGTAGCGCATGGCCGCATCGTAGATCGACATCTTGTCGCCGCTGGGCTGGTGCAGGGTGACTCCGCCTTCCTCGCGCGAGCCGTCCGGCTTGGCCGGGATCATCAGGTTCTTGATCCGGACATTGGCGAAGGTGCCGCGCATCATGACCTCGTGATTGCCCCGGCGCGACCCGTAGCTGTTGAAGTCCGTCTTCTCGACGCCGTTCGCCTTCAGGTAGCGGCCGGCGGGGGAATCCTCCTTGATGGAGCCGGCGGGCGAGATATGGTCGGTGGTGATCGAGTCGCCGAAGAGCCCCAGCGCGCGCGCGCCGACGATGGCATTGGCCGAGTCGGCCGGCGTCATCTGGAAGCCCTCGAAGAAGGGCGGTTCCGCGATGTAGGTCGAATCCGGCCAGTCGTAGACCTGGCCCGTCGTGCCCTTGATACTCTGCCAGAGCTTGCCCGGATTCTCGCGGACCTGCGCATAGTTCTCGCGGAAGACCTTCGGGTTCATCGCGTGCTTCATGAGGGCGTAGATCTCGTCGCTGCTCGGCCAGATGTCGCCCAGATAGACCGGGCGGCCGCCCTTGCCGATGCCGACCGGCTCGGTCATCAGGTCGACCCGGACGTTGCCCGCCAGCGCGTAGGCGACGACCAGCGGCGGCGAGGCGAGGAAGTTCGCCTTCAGGTTGGGATGGATGCGCGCCTCGAAGTTGCGGTTGCCCGACAGCACGGCGGCGCAGACGAGGTCATGCTCGACGATCGCCTGGTTGATCTCCGGCGTGAGGTCGCCCGCATTGCCGATGCAGGTGGTGCAGCCGTAGGCCGCCACGTCGAAGCCGAGCTTCTCGAGATAGGGCAGCAGTCCGGCCTTCTCGAGGTAGTTGGTGACAACCCGCGAGCCGGGGGCGAGCGATGTCTTGATGTGCTTGCGCACCTTGAGGCCGGCTTCGACGGCCTTCTTCGCGAGCAGCCCGGCGGCCAGCAGCACGCCGGGGTTGGACGTGTTGGTGCAAGAGGTGATCGCGGCGATCAGGATGTCCCCGTTGCGCAGCTCGACGCCGTCGCCGGTCCGGAAGGTCTGGTCGAGGCGGGCGGCGGGCTGATTGAAGCCGTTCTCCGCCGGCGGCTTCGAGAACAGCTCCGCGAAGTTCGTCTTGACGTTGCCCAGCTCGATCCGGTCCTGCGGCCGCTTCGGGCCGGCCAGCGAAGGCGTGACCGTGCTCAGGTCGAGCTTGACGACCTTGGTGTAGTCGAGCTCGTCGACCCCGGGCATGCCGAACAGGCCCTGCGACTTGAAGTAGCGCTCGAAGGCATCGATCTCGGCGGGCGTGCGGCCGGTACCGCGGAAATACTCGATCGTCTTCTCGTCGACGGGGAAGAAGCCCATCGTGGCGCCGTACTCGGGTGCCATGTTGCCGATGGTGGCGCGGTCGGGCAGGGCGAGGGTCGCGGCGCCCGGCCCGAAGAACTCGACGAACTTGCCGACCACCTTCTCGCGACGCAGCATCTCGGTGATGGTCAGGACGAGATCGGTGGCGGTCACGCCCTCGCGCAGTTGGCCGGTAAGCTCCACGCCGATCACGTCCGGCGTCAGGAAGTAGACGGGCTGCCCGAGCATGGCCGCTTCGGCCTCGATGCCCCCCACGCCCCAGCCGACCACGCCGATGCCGTTGATCATCGTGGTGTGGCTGTCGGTGCCGACCAGGGTGTCCGGGTAGTGGATGCCGTCGGCGGACTTGTGCACCCCGCGGGCGAGATACTCGAGGTTGACCTGGTGGACGATGCCGAAGCCGGGGGGGACGACGCCGAAGGTGTCGAAGGCCTGCATGCCCCATTTCATGAACTGGTAGCGCTCGTTGTTGCGCTGGAACTCGAGCTTCATGTTCTGCTCGAGCGCCTTCGGGGTGCCGAAGTGGTCGATCATCACCGAGTGGTCGACGACCAGATCGACCGGTACCAGCGGCTCGATCACCTTCGGATCGGCGCCCGTGCCCGCGGCGACCGAACGCATGGCCGCGAGGTCGGCGAGCAGCGGCACGCCGGTGAAGTCCTGCAGGACCACCCGGGCGACGACGAACGGGATCTCGTCGACCCGGTTGGCGTTCGGCCGCCAGTTGGCGAGCTGCTCGACGTGCGCTTCGGTGACCTTGAGGCCATCGCAGTTGCGCAGGACCGATTCGAGGACGATCCGGATCGAGACCGGCAGCCGGCGGACATTGGGAAACTTCCGTGCGAGCGCCGGCAGCGAATGGAACTTCGCTGTCTTGCCGGACTTCAGCTTGAATTCTTTGAGTGTCTTGAACGCGTTATTGCCCATGGCTGACCTCGGTTGAGAGACCGGTGGAAAGGGATTCGGAAACGGGGTGGGTGCGCTTGAATCGGGGTGTCGGGTGGCTTTCGGCTTCCGGTGACGTGTTTCGGCGCGCTATGGCTTCGAGGTCCGGCGCAGGGTGCCGTCGTCCAGGTTCAGGATGCCCATGCCCGGCATCATCATGTCGCCGGGCCGCATGCCCGGATCGCAGGGGCCGATGTATTTCGCCTCGAGCGCGTCCTTGTCCTCTTCGCGCACGCCGGCAAGCGGTGGCTCGTAGCGCACCACGGTATCGATCCGGTAGTGGCTGCGGAAGTCGCCGACGGCGATCTTGCGGCTCGAGACGACGGTCCTGCCTTCGCGGCAGACCGATTCGGCGACCCAGGCATCGCCGGCGCGCACGAACGGGCCAAGGCGGCACACCCCTCGTGTTCCCGGCGTGCGGCCGAGGTGATGCTCGGCGGTATCGCTGTGTTCACCGACACAATGCAGGCTGGCCGGCAGGCCGGCGGCCTCGGAACCGACCCCGCGTACTTCCCAGAGGCCGGGTCGCCGTTGCGGAAAGCCGCTGGCGGCCGCCTGCGCGGCCAGCGCCGCCAGCAACGCGCCCACGGCGAGCCGGGGCGCCGCCGCATGGCGGGTCCGGATCGGGCGGGCGGCGGGCGGCAGCTGGCGCATCAGATGACGTAGAGGTCGACGTACTCGTGTACCGGCATCGCCTCGAGCTTCTTCTGGTCGAGCGAGACGGCGAGGATCGTCTCCTGCTGCCTGGCCGGGAATCGGCGCGCGAGGTTGGTGCGGAACTTGGCCTCGAGCAGGGGGATCCCCTCCTTGCGGCGACGCTTGTGGCCGATGGGGTACTCGCACACCACCTCGTCGAGCACCTTGCCGTCCTTGAGCTCGACCGTCAGCGCGTTGGCGATCGAGCGCTTCTCGGGATCGTGGTAGTCGCGGGTGAAGGCGGGATCCTCGACGCAGACGATCTTGTCGCGCAGCTTGTCGATGCGGGGGTCCTTCGCGACCTCGTCCTCGTAGTCGCCGGCGGTCAGGCGGCCGAAGATGATCGGCACCGCCACCATGTACTGGATGCAATGGTCGCGATCGGCCGGGTTGCTCAGCGGACCCTTCTTGTCGATGATCCGGATGCAGGCCTCGTGGGTGCGGATCGTGATCTTCTTGATGTCGGCTTCCGTCTTGCCCAGCTTGGCGAGCTTCTGGTGCAGCGTCATGGCGCATTCGACGGCGGTCTGCGAGTGGAACTCCGCCGGGAAGGAGATCTTGAAGAGCACGTTCTCCATCACGTAGCTGCCGTAGGGGCGCTGGAACTCGAAGGGCTTGCCCTTGAAGAGCACGTCGTAGAAGCCCCAGGTCTTGGCCGAGAGCACCGACGGATAGCCCATCTCTCCGGTCTTCGCGATCAGCGCGAGGCGTACCGCGCGGCTGGTGGCGTCGCCCGCGGCCCAGCTCTTGCGGCTGCCGGTGTTGGGCGCGTGGCGGTAGGTCCGCAGGGACTGGCCGTCGACCCAGGCGAGCGAAACCGCGTTGATGATCTCGTCGCGCGACAGGCCGAGCATCTCGGCGACGACGGCGGTCGATGCGACCTTGACCAGCACGACGTGGTCGAGGCCGACCTTGTTGAACGAGTTCTCGAGAGCGATGCAGCCCTGGATCTCGTGCGCCTTGATCATGCCCGTGAGCACGTCGCGCATCGTCAGCGGCTTCTTCCCGACGGCGACCGCGTTGCGGCTCAGCCAGTCGGCCGTCGCGAGGATGCCGCCGAGGTTGTCCGATGGATGACCCCATTCGGCCGCGAGCCAGGTGTCGTTGAAGTCCAGCCAGCGGATCATGGCGCCGATGTTGAAGGCCGCCTGCACCGGGTCGAGCTGGAACTGGGTACCGGGCACCTTGGCCCCGTGGGGGACGACCGTGCCGGGAACGATCGGCCCGAGCAGCTTGGTGCAGGCCGGGTACTCGAGAGCCTCGAGACCGCAGCCGAGCGTGTCGATCAGGCAGTTGCGGGCGGTCTCGTAGGCCAGCTTGCCGGTGATCTTGTACTTCGAGACGTAGTCGACGATATCGACCAGCACCTTGTCGGGCTTGGGTCGGACGTTGGAGATTGCTGCACCCATGATGGATTCGATCCTGTCGGTTTCGGGGATTGGCTTGCCTGACCGGTCCTACTTGCGCTTGGCAAGCGGGACGAACTTGCGGTTCTCCGGGCCGACATAGTTGGCGCTCGGACGGATGATCTTGTTGTCGATGCGCTGCTCGATGATGTGCGCCGCCCAGCCCGAGGTCCGGGCGATCACGAACAGCGGGGTGAACATCGCGGTCGGCACGCCCATCATGTGGTAGCTGACGGCCGAGAACCAGTCGAGGTTCGGGAACATGCGCTTGATCTCCCACATGACCGTCTCGAGGCGTTCGGCGACGTCGAACATGCGGGTATCCTGGGCATCCTTCGACAGGCGCTGGGCGACCTCCTTGATCACCTTGTTACGCGGATCGGAGATCGTGTAGACCGGGTGCCCGAAGCCGATCACGACTTCCTTGGCTTCCACCCGCCGGCGGATGTCCGCTTCGGCCTCGTCGGGCGATTCGTAGCGCTTCTGTATCTCGAAGGCCACCTCGTTGGCGCCCCCGTGCTTGGGCCCGCGCAGCGCGCCGATCGCGCCGGTGACGGCGGAATACATGTCGGATCCGGTACCGGCGATGACCCGGCCGGTGAAGGTCGAGGCATTGAACTCGTGCTCGGCGTACAGGATCAGCGAGGTGTGCATCGCCTGGATCCAGAGATCGGACGGCGCCTCGCCGTGCAGCAGGTGGAGGAAGTGGCCGCCGATGGAGTCGTCGTCGGTCTCGACGTCGATCTGCCGGCCGTTGTGGCTGTAGTGGTACCAGTAGAGGAGCATCGAGCCGAGCGAGGCCATCAGCCGGTCGGCGATGTCGCGCGCGCCCGGCGCATTGTGATCGTCCTTCTCGGGCAGGACGCAGCCAAGCACCGAGACGCCGGTGCGCATCACGTCCATCGGGTGCGCCGAGGCCGGCAGGGTCTCGAGCGCCGCCTGGACGGCTTCGGGCAGCCCCCGCATCGACTTCAGCTTGCGCTTGTAGGCGGCGAGCTCGGCCTTGTTGGGCAGCCTGCCGTGCACGAGCAGGTGGGCGATCTCCTCGAACTCGGCCTTCTGGGCGAAGTCGAGGATGTCGTAGCCGCGATAGTGCAGGTCGTTGCCGCTGCGCCCGACGGTGCAAAGCGCCGTGTTGCCGGCCTCGATGCCGGACAGGGCGACGGATTTCTTGGGCTTGCGTGCGTCGGTGACCGCCGCTGCGGCCGATCCCTTCTTGCTCGGGGTGCTCATGTCGTCATCGCTCCAGAATCACTTGCTTTTGGCGAAAAGGGCGTCGAGCTTGTCCTCGTACGCGTGGTAATCCAGATACTTGTACAGGTCGGCTCGCGACTGCATCAGCGGGATCAGTTCCTTCTGGGTGCCATCGCGCCGGATCGTCTGGTAGACGTTCAGCGCGGCCGCGTTCATCGCGCGGTACGCCGAGCAGCAGTAGAGCACGATGTCGACGCCGACCGACCCCAGCTCCTCGGTCGTGTACAGCGGGGTGTGGCCGAACTCGGTGATGTTCGCCAGGATCGGCACCTTGACCGCCTTCCTGAAGCGTTCGTACATCGACAGCTCGGTCATGGCCTCGGGGAAGATCATGTCGGCGCCGGCCTCGACGTAGGCGCAGGCCCTGTCGATGGCCGCGTCGATGCCTTCGACCGCGAGCGCGTCGGTCCGCGCCATGATCACGAACCCCGGGTCGGGCCGGGCGTCGACCGCGGCCTTGACCCGGTCGACCATCTCCTCCTTGCTGACGACCTCCTTGCCCGGCCGGTGCCCGCAGCGCTTGGTGCCGACCTGATCCTCCATGTGCACGGCCGCAACACCGACGCGCGCCATCGACCGGATGGTCCGGGCGATGTTGAACGCGCCGCCCCAGCCGGTGTCTATGTCGACCAGCAGCGGCAGGGATGTCGCGTCGCAGATGCGGCCGGCGTCGGTCAGCACGTCTTCCATGGTGCTGATGCCGAGGTCGGGCATGCCGAGCGAATTGGCCGCAACCCCCCCGCCCGACAGGTACAGAGCGCGAAAGCCGGTGGCTTCGGCCATCCTGGCGGTGTAGGCATTGATTGCACCGATCACCTGCAGCGGCGATTCGGCAGCGAGCGCGTCGCGGAACTTCTGGCCGGGGGAGGTGGCGGGCATGGAATCTCACTCCTGCAGGCCGGCCGCCGACTGGCGCCCAGCTGCCACCCCACTGGTGGTGGGGCGGCATGAGACGGCCGAAATTCTGGTGAGGCCGGGTCCGCCGCGGCCATCGAACGGCGGTCGACGCGTCCCGGGGCAAGCCCCGGGACGGTTTCAGGCGAGCAGGTGCTTGACGCCCTCGCGCTCTTCCTCGAGCTCGGCCAGCGTCAGGTTCATGCGTTCACGCGAGAAGTCGTCGATCTCGAGGCCTTCGATGACGGTGTACTCGCCGTTGGCGCAGGTGACCGGGAAACCGTACATGACGTCCTCGGGAATGCCGTACTGGCCGGAAGACGGGATGCCCATGGTGACCCATTTGCCGTTGGTGCCCAGGACCCAGTCGCGGACGTGGTCGATCGCGGCGTTGGCCGCCGACGCTGCCGAGGACAGGCCGCGGGCCTCGATGATGGCGGCGCCGCGCTTGCCGACGGTGGGCAGGAAGGTGTCGCGGTTCCAGGCCTCGTCGTTGACCAGCGCCTTGACCGACTGGCCGTCGACCATGGCGAAACGGTAGTCGGCGTACATCGTCGGGGAATGATTGCCCCAGACCGCGAGCTTTTCGATTCCGGCGACCGGCTTGCCGGTCCGGGCGGCAAGCTGCGAGAGCGCCCGGTTGTGGTCGAGGCGCAGCATCGCGGTGAAGTTCTTCTTCGGCAGGTCGGGGGCCGACTTCATCGCGATGTAGGCATTGGTGTTGGCGGGGTTGCCGACCACCAGGATCTTGCAGTCGCGGCTGGCATGATCGTTGAGCGCCTTGCCCTGGACGGTGAAGATCGCGCCGTTGGCCTCGAGGAGGTCCTTGCGCTCCATGCCCTTGCTGCGCGGACGGGCGCCGACGAGCAGCGCGACGTCGGCGTCCTTGAAGGCGACGTTGGGGTCGTCGGTGACCACCACGCCGGCCAGCAGCGGGAAGGCGCAGTCCTCGAGCTCCATGACGACACCGCGCACCGCCGGCAGGGCGGGGGTGATGTCCAGCAGCTGCAGGATGACAGGCTGGTCCTTGCCGAGCATGTCGCCGTTGGCGATCCGGAAGAGGAGGCTGTAGCCGATCTGGCCGGCCGCGCCGGTGACGGCAACGCGCTTGACGGGTTTTGACATGTGAAACCTTTCAGGGTGAATGCGTTGGACGGGATGCCTGTCGCCGAGCGAGCTTGGCGAGCCTTCGGAACCCCGCGGATTCTAGTGTGCCGGCTTCCGGAGTGTCAATTCGAACCCATATCTTATATAAGATATAAGTGACTAGACAGCTCCCGGTATTCCGGTGTTGAATCCGCATCATGAACGATTCCAGGCCCCAGGCGGCGGATGAAGCGCCGGGGGATGTCGGCATGACCGACATCCCGCGCTTCGTGCCGCTCTATGTTCAGATCAAGCGGCTGCTGACGCAAGGCCTGCAGGCGGGCGAATGGAAGCCCGGCGAGCCGATCCCGAGCGAGGTCGAGCTCGCCCGTCGCTACGGCGTGAGCCAGGGCACGGTGCGCAAGGCCATCGACGAGCTGGCCGCGGAGAATCTGGTGGTCCGCCGGCAGGGTCGCGGCACCTTCGTCGCAACCCATCACGAGGCGCGCACCCAGTTCCGTTTCCTGCGCCTGCTGCCGGACGACGAAGGCGGCGAGGAGCTCGGAAGCCGGATCGTGGAATGCCGCCGGCTGCGCGCTCCCGTCGAGGTTGCTCGCGTCCTCGGCCTGCGGGCGGGCGAGGCCGTCGTGTGCATCCGCCGGATCCTCGATCTGCAGGGCGAGCCGACCGTCCTCGACGAGATATGGTTGCCCGGCGCGCGGTTCCGGGGCCTCACGGCCGAGCGGCTGGCGGCCTACAGCGGGCCGCTCTACGGTCTGTTCGAGCGCGAGTTCGGCACCCGGATGATCCGGGCCGCCGAGCGGCTCAAGGCGATCGCCGCCGACGAAGTCACGGCGGAACTGCTCGGGATCGAGCCGGGCTCGCCCCTGCTGCAGGTCGAGCGGGTCTCCAGTACCTATGACGATGTCGCGGTCGAGTTCCGGCGCGGTCTGTACGTCACTCGCCGCCACCACTACTTCAACGAACTGAGCTGATGACCCGGCATCGGGGTGGTAAACGAGAATCACCCGCAGTCGCTTTCGTGTGAGAGCAGCGTGACAGGCCGCGTTTGGTGCATCGCGCCAAGATCGGTCAGAATATGCGGGTTTGATTGCGGGGGGATGGAAGGGTTCGGCCGATCCCCGCGCCGAGGGGGGCGAACGAGCATGCCTTCATCGACAAAAATTAACCGAGCCGACTAGAGGTAGGTGACCCATGTCCGAGTCCGCGGCCAAGCCAAGGCCAGAGTTCAGGAACATCCACGTCTCGCAGATCTTGAAGTACCGGATGCCGGGGCCGGCGATCGTGTCGATCCTGCACAGGATCAGCGGTGCCCTGCTGTTCCTCGTCGGGATTCCGTTCATCCTGTACCTGTTCCAGCAGAGCCTGACTTCGGAGCTGAGCTTCGAGCGCTACCAGGCGGTCGTTTCCCACTGGTTCGCGAAACTGGTCCTCCTGGGGCTCGCCTGGGGTTTCCTGCACCACCTCCTGGCCGGGATCCGCTTCCTGTTCCTGGACCTGCACATGGGCTGCGACCTTCCGTCGGCGCGCAAGTCGGCGGCGATCGTGCTGTTCGCCAGCCTGATCCTGACCGCACTGGTCGGCCTCAAGATCTTCGGGGTGTTCTGATGAGCGTCAGCAGAACCGTCGTCGGCGCCCACTACGGCTGGCGCGATTTCGCCATCCAGCGACTCTCCGGCGTCGTCATCATCGTATTCACGTTGTGGCTGCTCATCGAGCTGCTGATGCTGCCGGCCCTGACCTACGGCAACTGGGCGGGACTGTTCGCCACCATGCGCATGAAGGTCGTGACTTCGGTGGCGATGCTCGCGCTCGCCTATCACGCCTGGATCGGGGTCCGCGACATCTTCATGGACTACATCAAGCCCGCCATGCTCCGGCTGGCCCTGCAGTCCGCGACGATCGTCGTGCTGGTCGGCTACGTCGTCTGGGCGTTCACGATCCTCTGGAGAGTCTGAGATGGCGGAAGTTCTCAATAAGCTGGCGAACAATCTGCCGCGGCGCAAGTTCGATGCCGTGATCGTCGGAGCGGGGGGCTCGGGCATGCGCTGCTCGCTGCAGCTGGCCGAGGCCGGCTATTCGGTGGCGGTGCTCTCCAAGGTCTTTCCCACCCGCTCGCATACCGTGGCCGCGCAGGGCGGGATCGGAGCGTCGCTCGGCAACATGAGCGAGGACAACTGGTACTGGCATATGTTCGATACCGTCAAGGGGTCGGACTACCTGGGCGACCAGGACGCCATCGAATTCATGTGTCGCGAAGCGCCGAATGTCGTCTACGAGCTCGAGCACTTCGGGATGCCGTTCGACCGCAATGCCGACGGCACCATCTACCAGCGGCCGTTCGGCGGCCATACCGCCAACTTCGGCGAGAAGCCGGTCCAGCGCGCCTGCGCCGCGGCCGATCGTACCGGTCATGCGCTGCTGCATACGCTCTACCAGCGCAACGTGCGCGCCCGCACCCAGTTCTTCGTCGAATGGATGGCGCTCGACCTGATCCGCGATGCCGAGGGCGATGTCGTCGGCGTCACGGCCCTCGAGATGGAGACCGGCGAGGTCATGATCCTCGAGGCCAAGGTCACGGTGCTCGCCACCGGCGGCGCCGGCCGGATCTGGGCGGCGTCGACCAACGCCTACATCAATACGGGCGACGGGCTCGGCATGGCGGCGCGGGCCGGCATTCCGCTCGAGGACATGGAGTTCTGGCAGTTCCATCCGACCGGGGTTGCCGGCGCCGGTGTGCTGATCACCGAGGGCGTGAGGGGCGAGGGCGGGATCCTGCTGAACAAGGACGGCGAGCGTTTCATGGAGCGATACGCACCGACCCTGAAGGATCTCGCTCCGCGCGACTTCGTCTCCCGTTCGATGGACCAGGAGATCAAGGAGGGTCGCGGCTGCGGTCCCGACGCCGACTACGTCCACCTGAAGCTCGATCACCTCGGCGCCGAAACCATCATGAAGCGGCTGCCGTCGATCCGCGAGATCGCGATCAAGTTCTCGAACGTCGACCCGATCAAGGACCCGATCCCGGTGGTGCCGACGATCCATTACCAGATGGGCGGGATTCCGACCAACTACCGGGGCCAGGTCGTCGTGCCCCGGGACGGCGACCCCGGCGCGGTGGTCGGCGGGCTCTACGCGATCGGCGAGTGCGCCTGTGTGTCGGTGCATGGCGCCAACCGGCTCGGAACCAATTCGCTGCTCGACCTGGTGGTGTTCGGCCGCGCGGCGGGCAATCACATCGTCGCCAGCCGCCTTAGCGAGCCGGCTCACAAGCGCCTGCCGGACGATGCCGGCGATGCAACCCTGGCGCGGCTCGCCAGGCTCGAGGGTTCCCAGTCCGGAGAGCGGGTGCAGGATGTCGCGAACGACATCCGTCGCTCGATGCAGGCGCATTGCGGAGTGTTCCGGACGTCCGAGCTGCTCTCGCAAGGGGTTGAACAGATCTTCGAACTCGCGAAGCGGGCCGAAAATATCCACATGGGCGATAAATCGAAGGTTTTCAACACCGCTCGCGTGGAGGCAATGGAGCTCGCGAACCTGGTGGAGGTGGCCAAGGCCACCATCGTCTCGGCCGAAGCCCGCACCGAGAGCCGGGGCGCACATGCCCATCGCGACCATCCCGATCGTGACGACGTCAACTGGATGAAGCATTCGCTGTACTACAGCGAAGGCAACCGGCTCGAGTACAAGCCGGTGAACCTCAAGCCGCTGACCGTCGATACCTTCGTGCCGAAGGCACGGACCTTCTGATTGATTCGGAGTGCCCAGATGAACGCAGTCGTGCAGGCGCCAGCGCAGGCGGCCTCGGCCCCCAAGACCCGTGTCGTGCGCTTCTCGATCTATCGCTACGATCCGGACAAGGATGCCCGGCCCTACATGCAGAACCTCGAGGTCGAGCTCCAGCCGACCGACAAGATGCTGCTCGACGCGCTGATGCGCATCAAGAGCGACTTCGATGATTCGATCGCGTTTCGCCGCTCCTGCCGGGAAGGCGTCTGCGGCTCGGACGCGATGAACATCAACGGCAAGAACGGGCTGGCGTGCACCACCAATCTGCGTGACCTGAAGGAGCCGATCGTGCTGCGCCCGCTGCCGGGCCTGCCGGTGATCCGCGATCTCATCGTCGACATGACCCAGTTCTTCAATCAGTACGACTCGATCAAGCCGTACCTGATCAACGATACGCCGCCCCCCGAGAAGGAGCGTCTGCAGAGTCCCGAGCAGCGCGAGGAGCTCGACGGCCTGTACGAGTGCATCCTGTGCGCCTGCTGTTCCACCTCGTGCCCGTCCTTCTGGTGGAATCCGGACAAGTTCGTCGGACCGGCCGGCCTGCTGCAGGCCTACCGATTCATCAGCGACAGCCGCGACATGGCGACCAGCGAGCGGCTCGACAATCTCGAGGATCCGTACCGGCTGTTCCGCTGCCATACGATCATGAACTGCACCGATGTCTGCCCGAAGGGCTTGAACCCGTCGAAGGCGATCGGCAAGATCAAGGATCTTCTGGTCCGCCGGGCCATCTGAATCCATGGATGGGCAGCCCGCAGGCCCGCTGGATGCCGCTCGCCTGCGGCGTGTCCGCTGGCGGGCGCGGCGGGGCCTCCTCGAGAACGACATCGTTCTCGAGCGTTTCTTCGAGACCCACGGCGGGCGGCTGAGCGAAAGCGACATCGAGGGCCTGGACGTGCTCCTGGACCTCCCCGACAACGAACTACTGGACCTGATCCTGAAACGCGTCGAGCCGCAGGGCTCGGCATCCGGCAGCGACGCCCGCCGGGTGCTCGGATGGCTGCAGTCCGTCTGAGCGCTGCCGTCGGCACCAGCGAACCGCGGGCCGGGCACGGGCCGATCGAAGCAACCGCACTGACCTTGAAGGAATCATCAAGATGAGCAGCGAACACAAGGCAACCCTGAGTTTTTCCGACGGGACTCCGTCGGTCGATTTCCCGATCTACAAGGGAACGATGGGGCCGGATGTCATCGACATTCGCAAGCTCTACGGCCAGACGGGCAAGTTCACCTACGATCCCGGCTTCATGGCCACGGCCTCGTGCCAGTCCACGATCACCTACATCGACGGCGACAAGGGCGAGCTGCTGTATCGCGGCTATCCGATCGAGGACGTCGCCCTCAACTGCAACTACCTGGAAACCTGTTATCTGTTGCTCAACGGCGAGCTGCCGAACCAGGACCAGAAGGACGACTTCCGCTATCGCGTCCTTCACCACACGATGGTCCATGAGCAGATGAGCCGCTTCTACGCGGGTTTCCGGCGCGACGCGCATCCGATGGCCATCCTCGTCGGGGTGGTCGGGGCGCTGTCGGCCTTCTATCACGACTCGCTCGACATCAACAATCCGGAGCACCGCTTCATCTCCGCGATCCGCCTGATCGCGAAGATGCCGACCCTGATGTCGATGGCCTACAAGTATTCGGCGGGCCAGCCCTTCATGTACCCCCGCAACGAGCTCACCTATGCGGGCAACATCCTGCACATGATGTTCGGCACGCCGTGCGAGGAGTACAAGCCCAACCCGGTATTCGTCGATGCCCTCGACCGGATCCTGATCCTGCATGCCGACCACGAGCAGAACGCCTCGACCTCGACCGTGCGGCTGGCCGGCTCCTCGGGCGCGAACCCCTTCGCCTGCATCGCCGCCGGCATCGCGACCCTCTGGGGACCAGCCCATGGCGGAGCCAACGAGGCCTGCCTGCTGATGCTCGACCAGATCCAGAAGCAGGGGGGGGTCGAGAAGGTCGGGGAGTTCATCAAGCAGGTCAAGGACAAGGATTCCGGCGTCCGCCTGATGGGTTTCGGGCACCGGGTCTACAAGAACTACGATCCGCGCGCCAAGCTGATGCGCGAGACCTGCCACAAGGTTCTCGAGGAGGCCGGGGTCAAGGACGACCCGCTCTTCGCCCTGGCGATGAAGCTCGAGCAGATCGCGCTCGAGGACGACTACTTCGTCGAGCGCAAGCTCTACCCGAACGTCGATTTCTATTCGGGCATCGTGCAGCGGGCCATGGGGATCCCGGTGTCGATGTTCACCTGCATCTTCGCGCTGGCCCGGACCGTGGGCTGGATCGCGCAGTGGAACGAGATGATCGCCGACCCCGAGCAGAAGATCGGCCGGCCCCGCCAGCTGTTCACGGGCGCGGTGCGTCGGGATTTCGTGCCCATCGAGAAGCGCTGATTCTGAAGCCCTTCCGGGCATGGCAAGGAAAGGCCGGCTCCGCCGGCCTTTTTTGTCGTTCGAGTGGGATGGCCTGGAGGTATTCTGGGAAAGAATCGCCATCGGCCGTTGCGACGAGACAACGCCGGACCCTCGTCCATGCGATACCGGGCTCCTCGTGCCCCCGTAATCGAGGGGGCAAGGTGGCCGCCGTCATAGAGCGCGGGTATCCTTGGTGGCGTTCCGAAAGGAATTTCAATGATGTAGAGAACCAGATGTCTCTCACCGCGGGCGCGGTGGGCCGCAAACCGGCCCGCCCGTCTGGAAGCCTCCGTGCAACGGCGGATTCCATGCCTCGTCGACGAGAAACTCGTTACCAAGGGTGATGCGTTAATGATGAAGTCCTTCCAGTCGAACTCCTATCTGTTCG
Source organism: Burkholderiaceae bacterium (assembly GCA_023954135.1). Classification (GTDB taxonomy): domain Bacteria; phylum Pseudomonadota; class Gammaproteobacteria; order Burkholderiales; family Burkholderiaceae_E; genus JAMLIN01. The sequence continues at coordinate 35,598 of JAMLIN010000013.1, forward strand.
GCGGTAATGCTCCGTATATCGAAGAGCTCTACGAGAGCTATCTCGACAATCCGAGCTCGGTCTCGGATGAATGGCGGGCCTATTTCGACAACATGCAGGTGGTGCCCGCCGCCGACGGCAATGTCCAGTCGCGCGACGTCGCCCATGCCCCGATCGTCCAGTCCTTCGCCGAACGGGCCCGCGAGGGAACGCTCGCGCCCCGCGTCATGGGGGGCGATGCCGGCACGGCCCGCAAGCAGGTATTCGTCCAGTCCCTGATCGCCGCCTACCGCTCGCTGGGCAATCGCTGGGCCGATCTCGACCCGCTCAAGCGGCACGAGCGGCCGACGATTCCCGAGCTGGAGCCGGCGTTCTACGATTTCACCGAAGGCGACCACGCCAACATCTACTCGGTCGCCAACACTTTCTTCGGCTTCGAGAGCGCGACCCTGCGCGATCTGCTGCATGCGCTGCGCGATACCTATTGCGGCACGATCGGCGCCGAGTTCATGCACATCACCGATCCCGCCCAGAAGCGCTGGATGCAGGAGCGCATGGAGTCGACCCGCGCGACGCCCAAGTTCTCGCGCGAGAAGAAGCTCCACATCTTCGAGCGGCTGACGGCCGCCGAAGGGCTCGAGAAATACCTTCACACCAAGTACGTCGGCCAGAAGCGCTTTTCGCTCGAGGGCGGCGAGAGCTTCATCGCCGGTCTCGACGAGGTCATCCAGCATTCGGGCAAGCACGGCATCCAGGAGATCGTCATCGGGATGGCCCACCGGGGCCGCCTCAACGTCCTGGTGAACATCCTCGGAAAGATGCCCACCGAGCTCTTCGCGGAGTTCGAGGGCCAGCATGCCGACGACCTGCCCAGCGGCGACGTGAAGTACCACAAGGGCTTCTCGAGCGATGTCTCCACCGAGGGCGGGCCGGTGCACCTCTCGCTCGCGTTCAACCCCTCGCACCTCGAGATCGTCAATGCCGTCGTGGGTGGCTCGGCGCGGGCGCGGATGGATCGGCGCAACGACCCCGCGGGCGACGAGGTCCTGGCGGTGCTGGTGCATGGCGATGCCGCTTTCGCCGGACAGGGGGTCGTGATGGAGTGCCTGAACATGGCGCTCACCCGCGGCTACGGCACCGGCGGAACGGTGCACATCGTCATCAACAACCAGATCGGCTTCACGACGTCGGATCCGCGCGACGCCCGCTCGACGCTCTACTGCACCGACGTCGTCAAGAGCATCGAGGCCCCGGTCCTGCACGTCAACGGCAACGATCCGGAAGCCGTCGTGCTGGCGATGCAGATCGCGGTCGATTACCGGATGGCGTTCCGCAAGGACATCGTCGTCGACATCGTCTGCTATCGCAAGCTGGGCCATAACGAGCAGGACACGCCTTCGCTGACCCAGCCGCTGATGTACCGCAAGATCGCTGCCCTGCCGTCGACCCGCAGCATCTACGGCGACAAGCTGGTCACCCAGGGCGTGCTCGGCGAGGACGAGGTCGCCACCGCCGCGACGGCGTTCCGCGATGCGATGGACGCGGGCCGGCATACGGGCGATCCGGTGATCTCGAACTTCAAGAGCAAGTACGCGGTCGACTGGATGCCGTACCTGAACCGCAAGTGGACCGACAGCGCCGATACCGCGGTGCCGCTGCCGGAGTTGCAGCGGATCGCGGACATCATCACGACGGTTCCGGATTCGGTCGCGATCCATCCCCTGGTGCAGCGCGTGATCGCCGAGCGGGCCAAGATGGGCCGGGGCGAGATCCCGGTCGACTGGGGAATGGGGGAGCACCTCGCCTTCGCCACCCTGGTGGCGAGCGGCTACGGGGTGCGACTGTCGGGCCAGGACAGCGGCCGGGGCACTTTCACCCACCGGCATGCGGTGCTCCATGACCAGAAGCGCGAGCAATGGGGCGTGGGCAAGTACATTCCGCTGGAGAACGTCGCGCCCAACCAGGGCCGGTTCACGGTCATCGACTCGGTGCTTTCCGAGGAAGCGGTGCTCGGCTTCGAGTACGGCTATTCGACCGCCGAGCCCAATACCCTGGTGATCTGGGAGGCGCAGTTCGGCGACTTCGTCAATGGCGCCCAGGTCGTGATCGACCAGTTCATCTCGTCTGGCGAGACCAAATGGGGAAGGGTTTCGGGCCTCACGCTGATGCTGCCACATGGCTACGAAGGGCAGGGGCCCGAGCATTCCTCGGCGCGGCCGGAACGGTTCCTGCAGCTGTGCGCCGAGAACAACATGCAGATCTGCCAGCCGACGACACCGGCGCAGATCTTCCACCTGTTGCGCCGGCAGATGATCCGGCTGTTCCGCAAGCCGCTGGTCATCCTGACCCCCAAGTCGCTGCTGCGGCACAAGGAGGCAACTTCGCCTCTCACGGCCCTCTCCAGGGGCGGATTCGAGACGGTCATCGGCGAGGCCGATCCCGCGATCGAGCCGGCCGGGGTCAAGCGCCTCATCCTGTGCTCCGGCCGGGTCTACTACGACCTCGTCGCGGCCCGGCGCGAGCGCAACGCGAACGATGTCGCCATCGTGCGGATCGAGCAGCTCTATCCCTTCCCCCACAAGGCCTTCGAGACGGAGCTCAAGCGCTTCGCCGGCGCGACGCAGGTGGTGTGGTGCCAGGACGAGCCGCAGAACCAGGGCTACTGGTTCTACGTCCAGCACCACATCAACGAAACCCTGGGCGCGACCCGGAAGCTGGCCTATGCCGGTCGCCCGGCGTCGGCATCGCCGGCCGTCGGCTACTTCGACAAGCACTTCGCCCAGCAGAAGGAACTGGTGGCCGCGGCTTTCGGCGACGGGAAGTCGCGCGGGAAGAAGTGATCGGCCCGGTATCCATCGAACCGGACCGGGCGTCGTCGCCGAACGCTTGAGCGGGACGCCCGGCACAAGAATCCATCGAATTCGGAGTACTTCAGAAAATGGCCCTGGTAGAAGTCAAGGTTCCGCAATTGTCCGAATCGGTCGCCGAAGCGACCCTGCTGCAGTGGCACAAGCAGGTCGGCGATTCGGTCGGGCGTGACGAGAACCTGATCGATATCGAAACCGACAAGGTTGTCCTGGAACTGCCGGCCCCCGATTCCGGGGTGATCGCCGAGATCCTCGCGGCAGACGGGGCGACCGTCGTGTCGGACCAGGTGATCGCGATCCTCGATACCGAAGGCAAGGCGGGCGCGTCGGCAACCCGGGCGCCCGTCGCGGCGCCGGTCGCGTCTCCAGCCGAGGCGCCCGTGGCGGCGCCTGCTCCCGCCCAGCTTGCGCCCGGCTCGCAATCGGCGCCGGCGCCGGCGTCGCGGCCGGGCAAGGAGGTCGCGATGCCGTCGGCCGCCAAGCTGATGGCCGAGAACAATCTCGGGCCCGGCGATGTCACCGGTACCGGCAAGGGTGGCCGGATCACCAAGGGCGACGTTCTCGGGGCGCTGTCCGCACCCGCCCCGACACCGGTGCCGGCGCCAGCCGCCGCGGCAGCCGCGGCAGCCGCGCCGGCACCCAGCCTGCCGCAGGTGCGAGCCCCGATCGACCTCGCGAAGGTCCTCGAGGGAAGGCCGGAGCAGCGGGTGCCGATGTCCCGGCTGCGCCAGCGGGTTGCCGAGCGCCTGCTGCAGTCGCAGGCTACCAACGCGATCCTCACCACCTTCAACGAGGTCAACATGGCGCCGGTCATGGCGCTGCGCAAGAAGTATCAGGAGTCGTTCGAGAAGGCGAACGGCACGCGCCTGGGCTTCATGTCCTTCTTCGTCAAGGCGGTGGTTCACGCCCTCAAGAAGTATCCGGTGGTGAACGCATCCATCGACGGGACCGACATCGTCTACCACGGCTACTTCGACGTCGGGGTCGCCGTCGGCTCGCCGCGTGGCCTGGTCGTACCGGTGGTCCGCAACGCCGACCAGCTGAGCTTCGCGCAGATCGAGAAAACCATCGCCGACTACGGCCAGCGTGCCCAGCAGGGCAAGCTCGGCCTCGAGGAGCTCACCGGCGGCACGTTCTCGATCAGCAACGGCGGGGTCTTCGGCTCGATGCTCTCGACGCCGATCATCAATCCGCCGCAGTCGGCGATCCTCGGCATCCATGCCACCAAGGACCGTGCCGTGGTCGAGAACGGCCAGGTGGTGGTACGGCCCATGAACTATTTCGCCCTGTCCTACGACCATCGGATCATCGACGGCCGCGAAGCGGTGCTGTTCCTCGTCGCGATCAAGGAGGCGATGGAGGATCCTTCCCGCCTGCTGCTGGATCTGTGAGGGGGGCGCGGACATGTCTGAACGTTTCGACGTCGTCGTCATCGGGTCCGGCCCGGCCGGGTATATCGCCGCGATCCGCGCCGCCCAGCTCGGCTTCAAGGTCGCCTGCGTGGAGCGCTGGAAGAACCCGGCGGGCGAAGGCGTGCTCGGCGGCACCTGCCTCAACGTCGGCTGCATCCCCTCGAAGGCGCTGCTGGCTTCTTCCGAGGAGTACGAGAAGCTGACCGGCGACCTGGGAGAGCACGGCATCACCGTGACGGGGGCGAAGGTCGACATTGCCCGGATGATGGCCCGCAAGGACGGCATCGTCGGGAAGATGACCAAGGGGATCGAGTTCCTGTTCCGCAAGAACCGGATCACCTGGCTCAAGGGGCACGGCCGCTTCCTGCCGTCGGCCGACGGATTCTTCCGGATCGAGGTCGCCGGCGAGGGCGAGCCGGAGGTGAGCGAAGCGAAGAACGTCATCATTGCGACCGGCTCCAATCCGCGCCAGCTTCCCGGGATCGAGGTCGACAACGAATCGATCTGCGACAACGTCGGCGCGCTGTCGCTCGCCGCCGTGCCCAGGCGGCTCGGCGTGATCGGGGCGGGGGTGATCGGCCTCGAGCTCGGTTCGGTATGGCGGCGTCTCGGCTCCGAGGTGACCGTTCTCGAGGCCATGCCGGCCTTTCTGGCGGCCTGCGACGATGCCGTCGCGAAGGAGGCGGCACGAAGCTTCGCGAAGCAGGGGCTCGACATCCAGCTCGGCGTATCCATCGGCGATGTCAGGAAGTCCCGCAAGGGCGTCTCGATCAGCTACGCCGACGCCAAGGGCGAAGCGAAATCGCTCGAGGTCGACCGCCTGGTCGTCTCGGTCGGCCGGGTACCGAACACCGACGGCCTCGGCCTCGAGGCGGTCGGCATCGAGGTCGACGAGCGCGGCTTCGTGCCGGTCGACGACCATTGCCGGACCAGGGTGCCGGGCCTCTATGCGATCGGCGACGTGGTGCGCGGCCCGATGCTGGCCCACAAGGGCGAGGACGAGGGCGTGATGGTCGCCGAGCTGATCGCGGGCCAGGCGCCGCACATCGACTACAACACGATCCCCTGGGTCATCTACACCGCGCCCGAGATCGCCTGGGTCGGCAAGACGGAGCAGCAGCTCAAGGCCGAGGGGCGCGACTACCATGCCGGGCAGTTCCCGTTCGCCGCCAATGGCCGGGCCCTCGGCATGGGGCATCCGGAAGGCTTCGTCAAGGTGCTTGCGGACGCGAAGACCGACGAGGTTCTCGGGGTCCACATCATTGCCCACAATGCGAGCGACCTGATCGCCGAGGCGGCCGTGGCGATGGAGTTCAAGGCGTCGGCGGAGGATATCGGCCGGGTCTGCCACCCTCATCCGTCCATGTCCGAGGTGGTTCGCGAGGCGGCGCTCGCCAGCAACAAGCGTGCGCTGAACATGTAGGACCCCTGTGGGGCGCCAGCGCAGCCGGACCGGTCTGCTCCGGCTGCGTTGCCGATGCCCCGACATTCCGACATGAACGTCCAGCAAAAGTACGAAAGCGTCCTCGCGGCGAGGGGATACACGGCCGACCCGGCGCAACGCGCCGCGATCGCCCGGCTGCAACGGATGTACGACGAGCTCGTCGAGTTCCGCACGCGCCGGCGCGGCCGGCTGCGCCGGATGATCGCCCGCCCGGAGGTGCCGCGTGGCGTCTGGATGCACGGCGGAGTGGGTCGAGGCAAGAGCTTCCTCATGGACTGTTTCTTCGAGACGGTCCCGATCGTCCGCAAGACCCGCCTGCATTTCCACGAGTTCATGCGCGGCGTCCATCGCGAGCTCGAGGCCCTGAAGGGACGCCAGGATCCGCTCGACGAGGTCGCCCGGCGAGTTGCGCGTCGTTATCGGCTGATCTGCTTCGACGAGTTCCATGTTTCGGACATCGCCGATGCGATGATTCTCGAGCGGCTCCTGCGTGGCCTGTTCACCCACGGCGTCACCTTCGTCATGACCTCGAACTACGAACCGTCGGGGCTCTATCCCGAGGGTCTGCACCGCGACCGGATCCTGCCGGCGATCGCGTTGCTGCAGGAGCGCCTGGACGTGATCGGCGTCGATGCCGGCATCGACTACCGGCGCCAGACGCTTTCACAGGTCCGGACCTACCTCGTGCCGGCCGGGCCCGCTGCCGATGCGGAGCTCGCCGATGCTTTCGAGCGACTGGCGGCAACCGCCGACGAGGATCCGGTCCTGCGGATCGAGGGGCGCGAGCTCCGGGCGCTGCGCCGGGCGGACGGGGTGTGCTGGTTCGATTTCGAGACGATCTGTGGCGGGCCGCGCTCGCAGCTCGACTACCTCGAGCTCGCCCGGTCCTTCCATGCCGTGATCGTGTCCGACGTGCCGAGGATGACCCCGGCGATGGCCTCGCAGGCGCGCCGCTTCGTCTGGCTGGTCGACGTGTTCTATGATCAGCGGGTCAAGCTGCTGCTGTCGGCCGAGTGCGATCCCCAGGGCCTGTACGTGGAGGGCCCGATGTCGGGCGAGTTCTTCCGTACGGTATCCCGGCTCGTCGAGATGCAGTCGGCCGAATACCTCGACCTGCCGAGGCGGCAGGTCATCGAATCGCTGACCTGAAGAATTCGTGAACACTCCACCTTCAGGGATCGTCGCGGGCCGCCCGCCATGCCGGGCGGACGGGCAGGGCTCCCTGGTCCGCAGGGGGCTGTCGGTGCTGGCCGTCGCGTTGCTCGCCAGCTGCGCGAGCACGCCCGATCCGGCGATCCTCATGCCGGGGCATCCCCAGGGCCGGACCTATACCGAAGCGCAGGCCCGGGAAACCCTCGAGCAGGTGGACGGGCTGCGCGGGCAATGGCAGGCCCGCTGGTCGGCGGCCCTGGCGCGCTGCCACGGGCGTTTCCTCGCGAGCGATTGCGAGAGCCGGGTGCACGCCGAGCGCCGGGTGGTCGAGGCGGAGCTCGACCGGATCGCGGTGCAGTCGCGACGCGCCCTGCGCGAGCACCATGCCATCGACCGCAATGTCAGGGAGGCGGGCGGCGACGGCGATGACGATGCGGCGGTGCGCGGGATCATCGAGCCGGCTGGCCGGCGCTGACATTCATCTTCGCGCTTCGACCTTCCGGCTTCAGCCCTCGAGCCGGACCAGTACCAGCGAGCAGTTGTCGCCCCTGCCTCGGGCCCGTTCGCGGGCCAGGGCGACCAGTGTCTCGGCGGCTTCACGCACCGGCTGGCCGGCGACGATCGTGGCGATCTCGGCCTCCTCCACATGACGCCAGAGGCCATCCGAGCAGATCAGGAAGGCGTCGCCCGCGCGCGGGTCGGCGATGCCGTCGATGTCGGCATCGGGCCGTTCCCTCGCGCCCAGCGAATGGACGAGGCGATCGGCCGCGCGATTGCGGGGCAGCGGGGCGGACGGCTCGATGCCTTCGCGAGCCAGCCGGCGCGCGAGGGTATGGTCCTGCGTACGGCGGGCGACGGCCGCGTCGCGCAGGTGATAGACGCGGCTGTCGCCGACGTGGCACCAGTCGACCCGGTCGGGCTGGATCAGCACGGCGGCGAAGGTGGTGTGGGGTTCGAGACGGGAAGTCAGGGCGGCGAGCTTGAGGACGGTATGCGTCTCGTCGACGAGGGAACGGAAGAAGGCGTCGACCGGCTCGGCGGAGGGCGTGAAATTGCGGAACCTGGACTGGCAGGTGAGCAGCGCGTTCTCGGCGGCCAGGGCTCCGCCGCTGCGGCCGCTCAGGCCGTCGGCGAGGACGCCGAGGGCGCAGCGCGGATCCAGGTCGGATGAGAGGATGGCGACCCGGTCCTGCTGCTCGTCCCTGTCCCCCTGGTGTTGGGCGGCGCAGACCGCCATTCGCAGCCATTGCATGGTTGATTGAGTACCGTCCGGCAGCGAAGTATTATTTCATGCTGGCAGCTCGCTGGCGCTTGCCTCGCGCGGGGCAGGGCCGGCTTTCGGCGAGTGGGCTTTCGAATGAACCCTATGGTCTCCGATTCGTACCAACCCCAGGAAACGATCAAGCGCCGTATCGCCGAGCTGGTGCTCGAGCATCGGGGGCTCGACACGATGATCGAGTCGCTCGTGCGCGAGGGCTGCTTCGATGAGCTCCAGCTGCGCCGCCTGAAGAAGCGCAAGCTGCAGATCAAGGATGCGGTGGTGATTCTGCAGATGCAGCTGGTCCCCGATATCCCGGCTTGAGCGAAGCACTGCCTGCCGCGGGCGATGCGGAGGATCACGGCCTGCCGTCCGGCGAGCTCGCCGCTGCCGTGGCCGGCACCTTCTCCCCGACTACTGGGGCCCTGGCGCGGCGGCCCGGCTATGTCTTCAGGCAATCCCAGCAGGACATGGCCCGCACGATCGCCGGGTGCATCGAGGCGCGGGGCTCCCTGGTGGCCGAGGCCGGCACCGGCACCGGCAAGACCTTCGCCTATCTCGTTCCGGCCCTGCTCTCGGGCGCCCGGACCCTGATCTCGACCGGAACCCGTCACCTGCAGGACCAGCTCGTCGGGCGCGACCTGCCTCTGCTCGCCGCCAGCCTCGGCGTCGCGAGCCGGGTGGCGGTGCTCAAGGGGCGGGCCAACTACGTCTGCCACCATCACCTGGAGCGCAACCTGCTCGAGGGGAGCTTCGAGCGCCGCGAGGATGCCGCGATGCTGCGGCGTATCGAACGTTTCGCCGCGCTCTCGACAAGCGGCGACCGCGCCGAGGCGGCAGGCATTCCGGAGGATGCGCCGGCCTGGATGCGGGCGATCTCGACCCGCGAGAACTGCCTGGGCCAGGAATGCCCTCGCCTGGACGATTGCTTCCTGATGCGGGCCCGCCGGCGGGCGATGCAGGCCGACATCGTGGTGGTGAACCACCACCTGTTCTGTGCCGACCTGGCCCTGCGCGACGAGGGGATCGCGGACCTGCTGCCGGCCACCGAGGTGCTGGTCTTCGACGAGGCCCACCAGCTTCCCGATGTCGCCACCCAGTTCTTCGGGGTCGCCGTCTCCACCCGGCAGCTCATGGAGCTGGCCCGCGACCTGATGCGGACCGGCCGGGCCGACGCGCCGGACGCGGATGACTGGATGGCCCGGGCGACGGCGATCGAGGCGGCGCTGCGCGAGTTCCGGCTCCATGCGGGCGGGCCCGCCCGGCTCGATGACCGCCGCCTGCGCGCGATGGTCGAGCTGCATGCCGCGATCGAGGGGTTGGCGGCAGCCATCGAGGCGGCCCTGCCGACCCTGTCCGAGGCGGCGCAGCGCAGCCGCGATCTCGGCAGGCTGGCGCCGCGCGCGGCCCAGCTCGCGCAGCGCCTGCGCGCCTGGCTGCAGGCCTTGCTGGAGCCGTCGCCGGCGGCGTCCGACGACGATGCGGGCCAGATCGCCGATGAAGCCGGCCCGGCGGTCCTCTGGGCGGATGTCCGGCGGCTGGGCGCGGCCTTGCACGCGAGCCCGCTGTCGGTGGCGGGACAGTTTCGCCGCCATCGGCAGGCCAGCCCCCGTGCCTGGATCTTCGTCTCCGCGACGCTGACGGTCGGTGGCGAGTTCGGCCATTTCCAGCGGGCCCTGGGCCTCGAGGATGCCGCCACCCGGTGCTGGCCGAGCCCGTTCGACTACGCGGGCAACACCCGCCTGCTCGTGCCCGAGCGCATCGCGGAGCCCTCGGCCGAGAGCTTCCCCCGGGAGCTCGCCGACACGATCGTTCCGCTGCTGCGCGCCAACCGGGGCCGCGCCTTCGTGCTCTGCACCAGCCTGCGCATGGTCGGGCGCATGGCCGAGCTGCTGGCTCCCCGGCTCGCCGAGGGCATGGAGCTCATGGTCCAGGGCAGTGCGCCGCGAGCCGTGCTCATCGAGCGCTTTCGCAACGCGGCGGCGCCGGTGCTCGTCGGCAGCGCGAGCTTCTGGGAAGGGGTGGACGTGCCCGGCCGGCAGCTTTCGCTGGTCGTCATCGACAAGCTTCCCTTCGCGCCGCCGGACGACCCGGTCGTCCGGGCCCGGGCCGAGGCCTTGCGCGCCCGTGGAGGCGATCCGTTTCGCGAGCTTCAGCTGCCCGATGCGGCGATGTCGCTCAAGCAGGGGGTCGGCAGGCTGATCCGTTCGGAGACCGATCGCGGCGTGCTGGTGATCGGTGACCGTCGCCTGGTGTCACGGCCCTACGGCAAGGTCCTGCGCAACAGCTTGCCCCCGTTCGGACTGACTCGTTCGGTGGAGGAGGTGATCGGATTCATCGAGCAGGGAGAGGCGGCCGATCCTGGGACCGATGGCGCGCAACGGCTCGCTCCCGACTGCGCTCCGGGTATCGGCGAGCAGCCCGGCTAGGAGCTTCTGCCGCGCAGGCTCCTAGCGCCAGACCTGCCACCAGCGGCGGTTTTCCCGCGGGAGGCCGTTCTCCATGAACGCGCTGTCGGGAAAGTTCGCGAGCAGGACTCGCTTCGCGTTGTCGCGCAGCTCGTCCATGCCGAGCTCATCGTAGGCGCGGTACATGATGTAGAGCGCCTCCTCGATGGCGGGCGTCTGCTGGTACTGGCGAACCGCGGATTGCGCCCGGTTGGCCGCCGCGATGTACGCGCCCCGCTCGAAGTAGTAGCGCGCGATGTGGACTTCGCCGGCCGCCATCGCGTTGACGAGGTAGGCCATCCGGTCGCGCGCGTCCCCGGCGTACCGGCTCTCCGGATATTGCTGGATGACCACGCGGAAGGAATCGAAGGCGTCGCGGGCGGCGGCGAGGTCGCGCTCGGACAGGTCCTGGCCGCCGAGATTGGCCAGCAGCCCGCTCTGGTCGTTGAAGTTGACCAGGCCCTTCATGTAGTGGACGTAGTCGAGGGCCGGATGGTTCGGGTGCAGCCGGATGAAGCGGTCGGCCGCGGCCAGGGCCTGGGCGCGCTCGTTGTCCTTGTACTGCGCGTAGATCAGCTCGAGTTGCGCCTGCTGTGCCCAGCGGCCGAAGGGATAGCGCGATTCGAGCTTCTGCAGGTACTTGATCGCTTCACCGTAGTTGCCCGACGAGAGCTCGTCCTTGGCCTCGGCATACAATCGATCGGGCGTCCAGCCGATCGTGTGGTCGGGTTCGCGTCCCGTCTGGCAGGCGGCGATCAGCATGGTGAGCGCGACAAGGGCGAGTGCCAGAGGTCGTCGCAGTATGGACGTAATCATCTTGGTGCCATGCATTCGGACAGCCACGATTATAGCCGCGCGCAACTCGATGACCCCGACGAGGCGGGCGATCCCATCGATCCCGGAGAGTGCCTGGTCATCGACGCCGGCGCGGGCGTCGGTGAACGCCTCGATCGCTTTCTCGCGCGGATGCTCCCGGAGTACTCGCGCACCCGCCTGCAGCACTGGATCGCCATCGGGGCGGTACGCTGCGACCAGCGTCCGGCCGCCTCCAGCATGCGCCTTTCGGGCTTCGAGCGGATCGAGATCGAGCCGCAGCCCCTGGAGGCCGAGCGCGCCTTCGTCGCCGAGCCCGTGCCACTGGCGGTGGTCCACCAGGACGATGATCTCCTGGTCATCGACAAGCCCGCCGGGCTGGTGGTGCATCCCGCCGCCGGCAACTGGAGCGGGACTCTCCTGAACGGACTGCTCCACCGCGATGCCGGCCAGGCCCGATTGCCGCGCGCCGGCATCGTCCATCGCCTCGACAAGGACACCAGCGGGCTGATGGTGGTTGCCCGCAACGAAGCCGCCCGGCAGTCACTGACGATGCAGCTTGCCGATCGGACGGTGTCGAGGCGTTATCTCGCCATCGTCGCCGGCCGCAGTCCGGGCGCCGGCAGCATCGATGCGCCGATCGGTCGCGATCCGTCCAATCGCCTGCGCATGGCCGTGGTCGATCCCCGCCATGGCCGCAGCGCCCGCACCGACTTCCGCCGCCTGGCGCTGGGCCGCATCGGGGGCCGCGAGGTGAGCCTCGTCGAGTGCCGTCTGCATACCGGCCGCACCCACCAGATCCGGGTGCACCTGCGCTCGATCGGCCATGCGCTGCTCGGTGACGCGCTCTACAACGGCCCGGCGGGCGCGCCCTGGCCGACGCGCCAGATGCTCCACGCCTGGCGGCTGTCGTTCGCCCACCCGTCGGGGGCGCGGCAATGCCTGTTTCGAAGCGAACCGCCCGCCGATTTCACCGCCTGCCTGCGTGTGGCGGGAATCGGTGAAGCACCCACGCTCCTCGCCAGCCATGGCGACCCGGGCGAATCATCCTGAACCGGAGGCCGCCGATGGATCCTGTACACGAGATTGGGCGGGCCGGGCCCGGGCTGGTGTTCCCGGGCTGGGATGCGCCGGACTGGGTCGGGGCGTTCTCGACCACCCGCGCGGGGGGCGTGAGCCGGGGCCCGTGGGGCATGGCCGATGGCGGATCCGGAGGCTTCAACATCGGCGACGCCTGTGGCGACGATCCGGCGGCGGTGGCCGCCAACCGGGCCCGACTGCTCGGCCTGCTGCCTTCGGCCCCGGTCTGGCTGCGGCAGGTGCACGGCAGCGATGTGCTCCGCGTCGAGCGAAGCCCTGGCGAGGGCTCGTCGCCAGCGATCGCCGATGCCGCGGTCACCGCCAGCGCCGGTTGCGCGCTCGCGATCCAGACCGCGGACTGCCTGCCGGTGCTGTTCGCCGATTCGCGCCGGCGGGTCGTCGGCGCAGCCCATGCCGGCTGGCGCGGACTGGCCGGCGGTGTCCTCGAGGCGACGATCGAAGCGCTGTGCGCAATGGGGGCTTCGCCTGCGACCCTGCAGGCCTGGATCGGGCCCGGCATCGGATCCGGCGCGTTCGAGGTGGGCATGGATGTCCGCCATGCCTTCGTCGATGCCGATGACGCGGCGGCGGCCCACTTCAGCCCTCGACCCGAGCCGGGCAAGTGGCTTGCCGACCTGCCGGCGCTGGCCATGCGCCGTCTCGCGGCCGCCGGCGTGACCGAGGTCGCATCGAGCGGACTGTGCACCTTCGACGATCCGCAGCGCTTCTACTCGTATCGCCGCGACGGCCGGTGCGGGAGGATGGCCTCGCTCATCTGGATCGAGAGTTCCTGAAGGGCTTTGCGATGGGTCAGCCGTCCCCGCTCGGCGGCCCGGGCGGCGCCTGCTCGGCGGCGCGCCGGCGCCTCGCCCGGGCCGGGGCGCCCAGCAGGTAGAGGACGATGCCGAGCGGCAACAGGCCGTAGAAGACCAGGGTGCCGGCGGCTGCCAGCCAGCCGTCCTGGGTGGCGGACATCAGCACCACGACGTACAGCCAGCCGATCGCTACGATGAGGCGGGTCATGAGGGTTCACCCTGATCGGTGTTTCGTTCCGATTGACAAATGCTTGTCGCAATGCAGAATGGTCCGCAGGAATTCGTACATTGTCTGCAAAAAGGAGGGGACACCCATGCCAGACGAGCGGCGAGCCGCGAAGCGCTCGGCCGGCAAGACCGGTCGTGGGGCGGTGAAGGCCGGAGCGGCCCGCAAGGCGACGGGTACCCGGTCGCCGGCCCGCAAGAGCGCTCCTGCGCCCGGAGCGGGTGGCAATGGTTCGGCCGGCGCGACGAGCACCCGGGCGACCGGGCGGTCCGCCGGCCCGGATCTCCTCGAAGCCGCATCGCCCTTCCTGGCGCCGGTCGCACCGGTGGGGATCGCGCCGCAGCGGCTCGCGGAACTGCAGGGCGAGTTCCTGCAGCGGCTGCAGTCGCTGATGGGCGCCGGCAAGGCCGAGCCCGCCGGCCGGCGCTTTGCCGATCCGAGCTGGCATGAGGCCGGGCCGTTCAGCTGGATGGCCGCGATGTACGAGCTCAACTCCGAGTTCCTGACCCGCCTGGCGGACTCGGTCGATGGCGATCCGAAGGCGCGCGAGCGCATCCGGTTCACGACCCAGCAATGGGTCGACGCGATGTCGCCGGCCAACTTCCTCGTCACCAACCCCGAGGCGCAGCGCCTGCTCCACGAGACTCGCGGCGAGAGCCTTCGCGCCGGCCTCGAGAACCTCGCCGGCGATCTCGCCCGCGGCCGCATCTCCCAGACCGACGAGTCCGCCTTCGAGGTCGGGCGCAACGTCGCGACCACGCCGGGGCACGTCGTCTTCGAGAACGAGCTCATCCAGATCATCCAGTACACGCCCACCACGTCCGAAGTCGGCGCCCGGCCGATCCTGCTGGTACCTCCGTGCATCAACAAGTTCTACATCATGGACCTGCAGCCGGCCAACTCGCTGGTTGCGTACACCGTCGCCCAGGGCAATACCGTCTTCATGCTGTCCTGGCGCAACGTCAAGGATGACCTCGCCCACCTGACCTGGGACGACTACCTCGAACGGGGCATGTTCGAGGCGATCCGCGTCGTGCGCGAGATCTCCGGACAGGACCAGATCAACACGCTCGGCTTCTGCGTCGGCGGCACGATCCTCGCGACCGCCCTGGCCGCGCTCGCCGCCCGCGGCGAGCATCCGGCCGCATCCCTGACCCTGCTCACGACCCTGCTCGATTTCTCCGAGCCAGGCGTGCTCGGCGTGTTCGTCGACGAAGCCCATGCGGCCTGGCGCGAGCAGACGATAGGGCGCGGAGGGCTCATGCGGGGCCAGGAGCTCGCCAGCACCTTCTCGGCATTGCGTCCGAACGACCTGGTCTGGAACTACGTCGTCAGCAACTATCTCAAGGGCCAGTCGCCGCCGGCCTTCGATCTCCTGTACTGGAACGCCGACTCGACGAATCTTCCGGGGCCGATGTTCACCTGGTACTTCCGCCACATGTACCTGCAGAACGAGCTGCGCATTCCCGGCCGTCTGCTGAGCGCCGGTGTGCCGATCGACCTCGGTCGCATCGAGGTGCCCAGCTTCGTGTACGGTTCGCGCGAGGACCACATCGTGCTCTGGCAGGGGGCCTACGCCTCGACCCAGCTCCTCGGAGGCGACACCCGCTTCCTGCTGGGGGCGAGCGGCCATATCGCCGGGGTGATCAACCCGCCGGCGGCTGGCAAGCGCAACTACTGGGTCAATCCCGACCTGCCGGCCGATCCGCAGGCATGGCTCGACGGCGCCGAATCGGTGCCCGGCAGCTGGTGGCCCGAATGGTCGGCCTGGCTCGCCAGTTTCCATGGCGGCAAGGTGGCTGCGCCGAAGCGGCCGGGGTCGGCGGCCTATCGGCCGATCGAGGAAGCACCAGGGCGGTATGTCAAGGAAAAGGCCGATTGATGCTGATCGGCAAGCAGCACCCACCACTCAATCTCATCAGGAGAGCGACATGAGCAAGAAAGTGGCATATGTAACCGGCGGGATGGGTGGCATCGGCACGGCGGTATGCCAGAGGCTCCACGACACCGGCTATCTGGTCATCGCCGGTTGCGGCCCGAGCCGCGACTTCAACAAGTGGCTCGCCGAGCAGAAGGCGGAGGGCTACGAGTTCATCGCATCGGTCGGCAACGTCGCCGACTGGGATTCCACCAAGGCGGCCTTCGACAAGGTGAAGGCCGAGCACGGCAACCCCGACATCGTCGTCAACAATGCGGGCATCACGCGGGATGGCGTGTTCCGCAAGATGTCCCTCGACGACTGGCGCTCGGTGATCGACACCAACCTGAACTCGCTCTTCAACGTGACCAAGCAGGTCATCGACGGGATGCTCGAGAAGGGCTGGGGCCGGATCATCAACATCTCGTCGGTCAACGGCGAGAAGGGCCAGTTCGGGCAGACCAACTATTCGGCTGCCAAGGCCGGGATGCACGGTTTCACGATGGCGCTCGCTCAGGAAGTCGCCGCCAAGGGGATTACCGTCAATACGGTGGCGCCGGGCTACATCGGGACCGACATGGTCCGGGCGGTGCGGCCCGACGTCCTCGAGAAGATCGTCTCGACGATTCCGGTCAAACGGCTTGGCACGCCCGAGGAGATCGCATCGATCATTGCATGGCTGACTTCCGACGAGGCGGGCTTTGCCACCGGCGCGGAATTCTCGCTCAATGGTGGGCTGCACATGGGCTGATGCGCTGCGCGCATCGGCCGGTGCGGGAACACCGGGAGACACCCTAGATGGGCAACACCACTCGCCTGATCAAGAAGTACCCCAATCGGCGTCTGTACGACACGCAGACCAGCACCTACATCACGCTCGTCGATGTGAAGCAGCTGGTGCTGGACAACGAGGATTTCCGCGTCGTCGACGCCAAATCCAACGAGGAGCTCACCCGCAGCATCCTGCTGCAGATCATCCTCGAGGAAGAGGCGGGTGGTTCGCCGCTGTTCTCCGCCCCGATGCTGGCGCAGATCATCCGCTTCTACGGGCACGCGATGCAGGGGATGATGGGAGCCTACCTCGAGAAATCGATGCAGGCCTTCGTCGAGATCCAGAACAACCTGCAGGACCAGTCCCGGGGGTTCTACGACGGCAAGGGCATGCCGTCGCCGGAAATGTGGACGCAGTTCCTGTCCCTGCAGACGCCCATGATGCAATCGATGATGAGCAGCTACATCGAGCAGAGCAAGAACCTGTTCGTCCAGATGCAGGACCAGATGCAGGCGCAGACCCGCAGCATGTTCCAGAACTTCCCCTTCGGAGCGGGCGGCCCCGCGGGGCAGTCCGGTTCCTCGGGTACGTCGCTGGGCCAGGGCGAGCACAAGGGCTCCGGGGGCGGGGAGACGCCGGAGCGGTCCTAGGAGTCTGGGCGGCAGAAGCATCGCCGGCTGCAACGCGCGAGAAAACGGTCCATCGCGGCGCTACCGCCTGCGCCCAGAGGGCCACCCTGGGCTTGTCGGCACCGCCACGCTGGCCTCGTTTTTCGCCCGTTTCGCTTCGACGACTTCTGCCGCCCAGACTCCTGGGCCCGAGCCATCCCCGGGACGGGGGCGGACGCCGGCCAGGGCGATCGGACGCGCCCGGGCCGGCGTCCGCTGCCCGGTCCGCGCGGAATTGGTAGCATGCCGGTTTGGATCGGCCACGAGCAGCACCTATGGACCCTGTTTCCAGGACAGAAGCTCGCGCGGCGCCGGGTCCGGCTCCGCGCGTCGGTTTCGTTTCCCTCGGTTGCCCGAAGGCGACCGTCGATTCCGAACGCATCCTGACCCAGCTGCGCGCCGAAGGCTACGAGATCGTCGGCGACTACGCCGGCTCGGATCTGGTGATCGTCAACACCTGCGGTTTCATCGACGAGGCCGTCACCGAGTCGCTCGACGCGATCGGCGAGGCGCTTGCCGAGAACGGGCGGGTGATC
The DNA here is from genome assembly GCA_023954135.1 of Burkholderiaceae bacterium. Taxonomy (GTDB): domain Bacteria; phylum Pseudomonadota; class Gammaproteobacteria; order Burkholderiales; family Burkholderiaceae_E; genus JAMLIN01. Next base: position 52,985 of record JAMLIN010000013.1, read on the forward strand.
GTCACCGGCTGCCTCGGCGCCCGCCGCGGCCAGAGCGGCGAATCGCTGGTGAGCGAGGTGCATCCGAAGGTGCTCGGCGTGACCGGGCCGCATGCGACCGAGGAGGTCATGCGCCATGTGCATCGCGAGCTTGCCCGGCCGCACGATCCCTTCGTCGACCTCGTGCCCGCCGCCGGCGTGCGGCTCACGCCGCGACACTACGCCTATCTGAAGATTTCGGAGGGCTGCAACCACCGCTGCAGCTTCTGCATCATCCCCTCCCTGCGCGGGGATCTCGTCAGCCGGCCGATCGGCGAGGTCATGCGCGAGGCCGGGGCACTGGTCGATGGCGGCTGCCGGGAACTGCTGGTGGTCTCGCAGGACACCAGCGCCTACGGGGTCGATGTGCGCTATCGCACCGGCTTCGTGGGAGGCCGGCCGGTGCGTACCCGGATGACCGAGCTGGCGCGAGAGCTCGGCGATCTGGGTGCCTGGGTGAGGCTGCACTACGTCTATCCCTATCCCCATGTCGACGAGGTGCTCGAGCTGATGGCCGAGGGCAGGGTGCTGCCCTACCTCGACGTTCCGTTCCAGCATTCCCACCCCAGGATCCTGAAGGCGATGAAGCGGCCAGCCAGCGGCGAGGCGAACATCGAGCGGATCCGCAAGTGGCGCTCGATCTGCCCCGATCTCACGATCCGCAGCACCTTCATCGCCGGTTTCCCGGGCGAGACCGACGAGGAGTTCGAGCACCTGCTCGAGTTCCTTGCAGAGGCCGAGCTCGACCGGGTCGGCTGCTTCGCCTACTCCCCGGTGGAGGGAGCGAGCGCCAATGCCCTGCAAGGCCATGTGCCGCCGGAGCTTCGGGAAGAGCGTCGTCAGCGCCTGATGGAACTGCAGGCCGGCATCAGCGAGCGGCGACTGCGGCGCTTCGTCGGCCGGGACATCCAGGTCCTCGTCGATGCGCGGATCCGCGATGCAGAGGGCAACACCGGCTTCATCGCGAGATCCCCGGCCGATGCGCCGGAGATCGACGGGCGTGTCATCCTCGATGACGAGCCCGGGCTGCGCATCGGCGAGTTCGCGACCGTGCGCATCGTCGATTCCGACGAGCACGACCTCTATGGTGAGGTCGTTTCCCTTTAGCCGAGCAGGCCGAGGATCGCGTCCAGCCCGTTGTGATCGATGCCGTAGGTGGTGCTGGCACGGACCACCGGCTTGGCTCGATAGGCGACCGAAACCCCGGCCACCGCCATCATCTTGAGATCGTTGGCGCCGTCCCCCACCACGATCGCTTCGGCCGGCGAGCAACCGATCGCTGCGCAGGTCTCGAGCACGGTCTCGCGCTTGAGATCGGCGTCGACGATCGGGCCGATCACCTGGCCCGTGAGCCTGCCGTCGATGATCTCGAGGGCGTTGGCGCGGGTGTAGTCGATCGACAGCCGGCTGCTCAGGCGATCCGTGAAATAGGTGAAGCCGCCCGAGACCAGCAGGATCTTCAGCCCGGCGGTCCGCACCGCGGCGAGAAGCCGGTCGGCGCCGGGTGACAGCCGCAGCCGCTCCCGATAGACGCGCTCGAGGACCTTCTCGTCGAGACCGGCGAGCAATGCCACCCGCTGGCGCAGGCTCTGCGCGAAATCCGGGATCTCGCCGCGCATCGAGGCTTCGGTGATCGCCGCGACATCGGCCTTTCGGCCGGCGAAGTCGGCGATCTCGTCGATGCACTCGATCGTGATCAGGGTCGAGTCCATGTCGAAGGCGATCAGGCGGAAGTCCGCGAGCCGGCGCGACATCGGCACCAGGTTGGCATCGACGCCGCGGCGCCTGGCAAGCTCGCCGGCCCTGCTCATGTCGACGGCGACCCGCTCCCAGATCGCGCTGGCATCGTCGCCGCGGTCTGGCGGGCGGCCGAGCAGCGCATGGAACTCCGCCACCGTAGCCGGGTCGAGGCTCGGGTGCTGGATCACGAAACGGTGTGTCATCGCCTGGCTTCGTCCTTGTTGCGGTTCCTGCTCTTCTTTCCGGGCTTGCTCGCGGGTGCGTCGGCGGGCCTGGCAAGCCATCCGAGGATCTCGCGGATCCGCTGGGCCCGTTCCTTCGCGTCGCCCGTGCTCGTCTCGATCCGGAGCCGGTCGGGGCCAGCAAGGCGAGTATCCTTCCGGCTCTGGATGAACTGGATGATCCGCAGCGGATCGATCGGGGGTTCGGCGACGAACTGGATGAGGATCACCGTCTCGGAAGCGTCGATGCGCGCGACGCCCAGCGGCCTGGACAGGATCCGCAGGCGGTGGGTGTCCACCAGGGCCCGCGCCTGGTCGGGCAGCTTGCCGAAGCGGTCGATCAGCTCTTCCTGCAATCCGTCGAGAGCGTCGGTCGACCCGCAGTTCGCGAGGCGCTTGTAGAGAGTCAGGCGCTCGTGGACGTCCGGGCAGTAGTCGGTCGGCAGCAGGGCGGGCAGGTGCAGGTTGATCTCGGTGGTCGAGGCGAAGGGCGCCTCCATGTCGGGCTCGCGGCCTTCCTTGAGGGCACGAACCGCCTCGTCGAGCATCTCGGTGTACATCGCGAAGCCGACCTGTTGCATGTCGCCGGCCTGGGATTCGCCCAGCACCTCGCCGGCGCCCCGGATCTCGAGATCGTGCATCGAGAGATAGAAACCCGAGCCGAGATCCTCCATCAGCTGGATCGCTTCCAGCCGCTTGCCGGCATCGCGGGTGATCGCGCTTTCGTCGGGGATCAGCAGATAGGCATAGGCCTGGTGATGCGAACGACCGACCCGGCCGCGAAGCTGGTGCAGCTGGGCGAGCCCGAACTTGTCGGCGCGGTGGATCACGATCGTGTTGGCCGTCGGTATGTCGATGCCCGTCTCGATGATCGTGGTGCACAGGAGCACGTTGAAGCGCTGCTGATGGAAGTCGCGCATGACGCGCTCGAGGTCCCGCTCGGCCATCTGGCCATGGGCGACGGCGATCCGCGCCTCGGGCACCAGCCTCGCGAGGCGCTCGCGACGATTCTCGATCGTGCTGACCTCGTTGTGCAGGAAGTAGACCTGGCCGCCGCGCTTGAGCTCGCGCAGCAACGCCTCGCGGATCGCGCCATCGGACTCGCGGCGCACGAAGGTCTTGATCGCGAGGCGCTTCTGCGGCGCGGTGGCGATCACGGAGAAGTCGCGGATGCCCTCGAGGCTCATCGCCAGGGTGCGCGGAATCGGCGTGGCGGTGAGCGTCAGGACGTCGACCTCGGCGCGCAGCGCCTTGAGCGCCTCCTTCTGGCGAACGCCGAAGCGATGCTCCTCGTCGATGATCACGAGGCCGAGGCGGGGAAACTTCAGGTGGGAGGACAACAGCTTGTGGGTGCCGATCACGATGTCGATCCGGCCGCCGTTGATCTCGTCGATGGCCGCGGAGACCTCCTTCGGCGAGCGAAAGCGCGACAGCAGCGCCAGCCGCACCGGCCAGTTGGCGAAGCGGTCCGAGAAGGTCTGGAAGTGCTGTTCCGCGAGCAGGGTGGTCGGCGCCAGCAGGGCGACCTGCTGACCGTCGGCGATCGCCACGAAGGCGGCGCGCAGGGCCACCTCGGTCTTGCCGAAGCCGACGTCGCCGCAGACGAGCCGGTCCATGGGCCGGCCCGATACCATGTCCTGCACGACCGCGTGGATCGCCGCCAGCTGGTCGGGCGTTTCCTCGAAGCCGAAGCCCTCGGCGAAGGTCTCGTAGTCGAGCGAATCGAAGGCGAAGCGGTGGCCGGTGCGCGTCGCCCGGCGGGCGTAGATGTTCAGCAGCTCGGCCGCGGTGTCGTGGGCCTGGGCCGCGGCGCGCCGGCGTGCCTTCTCCCACTGGCCGCTGCCGAGCTGGTGCAGGGGAGCTTCCTCCGGGCTTGCGCCGCTGTAGCGCATGATCAGGTGAAGCTGCGATACCGGCACGTAGAGCGTCGCGTCCCCGGCATAGCGCAGGTGCAGGAACTCGGTGGCGCCGTCGCCGAGATCCATGCTGACCAGGCCCTCGTACCGGCCGATGCCGTGCTGGACATGGACCACCGGGTCGCCTGCCTTGAGCTCGGAGAGATCGCGGATGATCGCGTCGACATCCGTGACCGCCTCCCGGCGCCCGCCGCGCCGACGGCGCACCGCTCCGACGAAGAGCTCGGCCTCGGTCAGGACGACGATCCCGGCCTCGTCCCGGGAGAACCCGTCGGCCAGCGGGGCGACCGCGAACCCGACGGGCTCCTGCCCGCCGATGAACGCGGCCCAGTCGTCGATCGCGGCCGACGCGATGCCGTGCTCGCCGAGCATGGTCTGCAGGGTCTCGCGTCGGCCGGCGGATTCGGCCACGAGGAGATAGCGCCGGTCGCCGTCGGCGAGCGCCCGGCGCAGCGGCGCGGTGGGCTCGCTGGCGCGGCGGTCGATAGCGACGTCCGGCGGGGGCGCCGTGTAGGACGGCCCGCCGCCGGCAGCCTGCCGGTTCATCGCGAAGCGGCCCTGCGCATTGGCCGCGGCGAAGAACTCGTCGATGCCCAGGAAAAGCTCCGCCGGATCGAGGACCGGCCGTTCGGGGTCGTGCCGCAGGAAGGCGTGTCGTTGCCGGGTGTCCTCGGCGAAACCGCGCAGCGCGCTTTCCACGTCACCGTGCAGCAGCAGGGTCGCGTCGGCGGGCAGGTGCTCGAACAGGCTTGCGGTGCGCTCGTGGAACAGCGGCAGGTAGTACTCGATGCCCGCGGGAGCGATGCCGCTGCCGACGTCCCGATAGATCGGGCAGCGGCTCGGGTCGCCCTCGAAGCGTTCGCGCCAGCGACCGCGAAACAGGCCGCGCGCCGCCTCGTCGAGCGGGAACTCGCGGCCCGGCAGCAGCCGTACCCGGTCTATCGGGTAGAGGCTGCGTTGCGTATCGGGATCGAAGGTGCGGATCGTCTCGATGTCCGGGCCGAACAGGTCGAGGCGATACGGAAGCCGCGACCCCATCGGGAACAGGTCGATCAGCCCGCCGCGAATGCTGAACTCGCCCGGCCGGACGACCTGCGACACGTTCTCGTAGCCGGCGATGACGAGTTGCTCGCGCAGGCCGGCCTCGTCGAGTTGCTGGCCCTTCTCGAAGAAGAAGGTTCGCGACGCCAGGAACTCGCGCGGCACCAGGCGGTGGACGGCCGTGCTCGCGGGGATCAGCAGCACGTCGACCGCGCCGCGCTGCAACTCGTAGAGGGTGGCGAGCCGTTCGCTGATCAGGTCCTGGTGGGGCGAGAAGGCGTCGTACGGGAGGGTTTCCCAGTCGGGGAGCACCGCGCACTTGATGGTGGGATCGAAGAAGCCGATCTCGTCCTGGAGCCGGCTGGCATCGACCGCCAGGGCGGTCACCACCGCGAGCGTTCCCTTGCGCCCCGGGTGGCGCGCGAGCTGCGCGATCAGCCAGGCGTCGCCGGAGCCCGCGCAGGGGGGAAGCGACGCCTTGCGGCCCGCGGCGGGCCATTCGAGTCGTTCGATCGCGGGATCGGGGGAGCGAAGGGCGGTCGGGGCGCCGGATGCGAGCTCGGCAGAAATCAAGGATGGGGTCTGGTGCGGTGAAAGTAGAATTCTAGCCGAGGAGGTTTCCGGTGCCCGAACGAATCCACGCGATCATGCCGGCGGCGGGCCAGGGACAGCGGCTCGGCGCGGATCTGCCCAAGCAGTACCTGCCGCTGGTCGATGCGCCCATGATCGTCCATTCCGTACGCGCCTTGCTGGCGGCGCAATGGGTCGATGAGCTCGTGGTGGTGGTGGCTCCCGGGGATGCGGGGCGCGCCGGGACCCTGTTGGCGGGCTGGCCGCGTGTCAGGGTGCGGGCCATCGGCGGAGCCAGCCGGCGCGACAGCGTGCTGGCCGGAATCGAATCGCTCGATGCGCCGGACGACGACTGGGTCCTCGTGCACGATGCGGCCCGGCCCGGCCTGCCGCTCGCCGCGCTCGACGCATTGCGCGATGTCGCCATCGACGATCCAGTCGGTGGCCTGCTGGCATTGCCGGTCGCGGATACGATCAAGCGCGAGGACGGGGCAAGCCCGGCCCGCTCCGCGGGTACCGTCGACAGGGCGCGCCTCTGGCTCGCGCAGACGCCGCAGATGTTCCGGCTCGGCATGCTGCGCGACGCCTTGCATGCCTGCCCGGATGCCACGGACGAGGCGGCCGCCATGGAAGCGGCGGGTCATCGGCCGCGGCTCGTGGCCGGGCATCGCGACAACTTCAAGGTGACCAGCGCCGGTGATCTGGCGGCGATGGCCGCGGTACTGAGAGCGCGCGGCGGCAATCGCCGCGCCGGGGAGCAATGAAGATGCCGTACCGGATCGGCCAGGGCTACGATGTCCACGCGCTGGTGCCCGGGCGGCCCCTGGTGCTCGGTGGCGTCCCGATACCCCACGTCCGCGGACTGCTCGGGCACTCGGATGCCGACGCGCTGCTCCATGCGATCACCGATGCGCTGATAGGCGCGGCGGCGCTGGGGGACATCGGCCGCCACTTCCCGGATACCGATCCGCGCTGGCGCGGCGTCGACAGCACGGTCCTGCTCGCCGCCACCGGCGGCATGCTTGCCGAGCGGGGCTGGCGCATCGGCAACATCGATGCGTCGATCATCGCCCAGGCGCCGCGGCTGGCACCCTTCGTGCCGGCGATGTGCCGGCGCATCGCCGAGGTGCTCGCGATCGAGCCCGACCGGGTCAACGTGAAGGCGCGCACCGGAGAGCGGCTCGGCCCGGTCGGCCGCGGCGAGTGCATAGAGGCCCAGGCGATCGTCCTGATCACGCGTGCCTGAGCAGCTTCGGATTCGGGGCGGCGCCCGAAGGCGAACCCGTACGGCGCCTCAGTCGAGGTCGCGGGCAAGCGTGTCGCGGATGCGCTCCGGCACGGGATCCAGCGTGTGCCGATATTCCGGATGCTCGACGCCCGCCGCGAGGGCGGCGCCATTCTTCAGGCTCGCGGCCGCCTGGGCGCCGAGCTCGAAGCGCAGGAAGTGCACCGCCGAGGTCTTGTCCTCGGTCTCGCGATCGAGGTCCTCGTCGGCGATCGGATGGACCTTCCCGAATCCGGCGACGCGCAGCCAGACGGTTTTCTCGATCCCCTTGAGCGCGACGAGCCGCTCGCGGCGCACCCCCTCGTCGGGGTACTCGATCATCATGGTCGCCTTCAGGTTGGTACCGTCGGGGATCAGCGGATTGTAGGCGTCGAGCTCCTCGCGGATGCCGTCTTCCTCGAAGGTGCGCTCGATGCGCAGCATCTCCTGGACCTGGTAGCGCACCGTGAGCTCGTCCTCGAAGAGCAGGCTCAGGTTGTCGCCCAGGCGCAGCGCCCGGTCCTGCTTGTGGGTCATCACCTTGCGACGGAACTCGTCGCGCGCCTTCGCGTAGTCCTCGAGCTTGAGCAGGGATTCGATCGTCAGTTTCTTCATGGCGTCGCTCCGGGCCAGTCGCCGATCCCGTAGGCCATCCGCAGCAGGGTGAGCGGGTGGGCTAGCCGATCGTCGGCCTTGCCTTCCATGCCTTGCGCGATATGGTGGCCGGCAAGCTGGCAGTCCGACGCGACCCAGTCGGGTTCGCCGCCCGCCGGATGGGCGGCGGCGGCGCGAAACACCGGCCGGCCGATCTTCATCGCGGTCGGGTGGAACTCCTTCTTCACCCCCCAGGTCCCGGCGTGGCCCGAGCAGCGTTCGATGGTCGATACCTCGGTGGACGGGATCATCTGCAGCAGCTCGCGGGTCTTCTGCCCGATGTTCTGGACGCGCAGGTGGCAGGCCACGTGGTACGAGACCTTGCCGAGCTCGCGGCTGAAGTCGGTGCGCAGCAGGCCGTCCTTGTGGCGGGCGACGAAGTATTCGAAGGGATCGAACAGGGCGTCGCGCACCGCGAGGACCTCCCGGTCATCGGGGAACATCAGGGGAAGCTCCTGCTTGAACATCAGGGCGCAGGACGGGATCGGGGCGAGGATCGCGTAGCCGTCGCGAGCCAGTCGCGCGAGCCGCGGGATGTTCTTCGCCTTGAGCTTCGCGACCGATTCGAGGTCGCCCAGCTCGAGCTTGGGCATGCCGCAGCAGTGCTCCTTCTCGGCCAGCACCCACGGGATCGCGTTGTGATCGAGGATGGCGGCGAGGTCGCGCCCGATGCCGGGCTCGTTGTAATTGACGTAGCAGGTGGTGAAGATCGCCACCTTGCCCGGCGTGCGCGTGCCGTCTCGCACATCGGCCTCATTGCCGCCGGCGGGCGGACGGGCCCGGAAGCTGGGGCTGGCGAAGGCGGGGAGCCAGGCATCCCGATGCACGCCGAGAACGTTCTCGAGCGCCTTGCGCAGCACCGGCGTCCGATTGGCGGCGTTGACCGCATGCACGACGACCGGGATGGAGGCGAGCCTGCCGTTGCGATCGGTCGACGAAAGAACCCGGTCGCGCAGTCCATGAGCGCCGCCCGCGCGGAACTGGATCGCCTTGCCGCGCAGCATCAGGTGGGGGAAGTCGATGTTCCAGGGGTGGGGAGGGACGTAGGGACACTTCGTCATGTAGCAGACGTCGCAGAGGTAGCACTGGTCGACCACCTTCCAGTAGTCCTTGCGATCGACGCCGTCGACCTCCATGGTCTCGCTTTCGTCGACCAGGTCGAACAGGGTGGGGAACGCATTGCACAGGCTGACGCAGCGCCGGCAGCCGTGGCAGATGTCGAACACCCGTTCCATCTCGTCCTGGCAGGCGCGCTCGTCGTAGAACGACGGGTCGCGCCATTCGAGCGGGTGCCGGGTGGGTGCTTCCAGCGAGCCTTCCTTGGCACTCATTGCCTCGTCTCCTGGTGTCCGGGCCATCGGGTTCCGGGCCTTGCTGCGGCAATGCGACGAAACAGCATCTCACGCGTTCCGTCCTGTGGGAACGCGGTTGCCGATGGGCGCCGTCGGTCCGAAGGCGGCCCATCGACGGGCAGGGGGTCGTGAAACCCCCGTGCCCGCATGCGGCAGGTCGCGCGGGGCGCGACCTGCCGGGCAGGAGCCCTTCAGTCGTTCAGGGCTTCGAGGGCCTTGGCGAACTTGTTCGCGTGCGAGCGCTCGGCCTTGGCGAGCGTCTCGAACCAGTCGGCGATCTCGTCGAAGCCTTCGTCACGGGCTTCCTTGGCCATGCCCGGGTACATGTCGGTGTACTCGTGGGTCTCGCCGGCGACGGCGGATTTCAGGTTGTCCGACGAGCTTCCGATCGGCAGGTCGGTGGCCGGATCGCCCACTTGCGCGAGATAGTCGAGATGGCCATGCGCATGGCCGGTCTCGCCTTCGGCGGTGGAGCGGAACAGGGTGGCGACTTCCGGATGGCCTTCGACGTCCGCCTTGTTGGCGAAATAGAGATAGCGTCGGTTCGCCTGGCTTTCGCCGGCGAAAGCCGCCTTGAGGTTCTCATGGGTGCGGGTGCCTTTCAGGCTCGACATGGCGGTCTCCTGTTCTGGTTCGTGAGAATTGACCAGCTTTCGCCGTCAAACCATAACAGACGGGTGGGTACGCGCCAATTGCCTTTATGTATTCCGCCGATTGCCTGCGCCTATGACGACCGCGACGAGGGATCCGCGTTGACCGCGGTATCGGCGCGCGCGCTGCGGCGATGCTGGTCGGGCAACTGCAGGGTGGCGGCCAGTCCGCCGGCCGGCCGGTTGCGCAGCTCGAGCCGGCCGCCGTAGCGCCGCGCGAGCCGGTCGACGATCGCGAGCCCGAGCCCGGAACCTTCGTTGCCGCCGCGGGCGCGGTCGAGCCGGTTGAAGGGGCGCAGCAGCTCCGTGAGCGAATCCTCGGGTACGCCGAGGCCTTCGTCCGCGACGCTGAGCTCGATGCCGCTGCCCACGCGCCGCGCGGACACGGTGACCTTCGCGACCGTCTGCCCGGGTCTGCGGCCGTATCGGATCGCGTTGTCGATGAGGTTGCCGACCGCCCGCTGCAGATCGACCGGGTCACCCTGCCAGCGCAGGTTGTCCGGCGAGGCGATTTCCAGCTCGACGGCGGGTTCGCCGGATTGCTGGCGATAGGTGGCCGGCAGCTGGTCGAGCAGATCGGCGACGTCGACCGACTCGCACCTGGGCGGCTGGCCGGCGCGTGCGAACTCCACGAACTGGCCGACGATCCGGTCGATGCGCTCGATGTCCTCGACCATCGGGGTGCGCTGGGATTCATCGAGGGGGGCGAGCTCGATCTCCATGCGCAGCCGCGCGAGAGGGCTGCGGATGTCGTGGGAGATGCCGGCCAGTGCGATCGAGCGATCCGCCTCGAGGGCCGACAGATCGTTCGCCATCTGGTTGAAGCGCCGGTTGACCTCCGCGATCTCGCTGACCACGAGCTCCTCGCGCAGGCGCGGGGCGGGCTCCCCGCGGCTCAGGGCGCCGAAGGCGCTCGCGAGGCGCGAGAGCGGCTGGTTGACCAGTCGACTGAGGATCAGGGCGCCGAGCAGCGAGAGGCCTGCCGACAGGCCGAGGACGACCGACAGCCCCGAGCCGAAATGGCGCTCCAGGCGCTTGCGCTGCATCAGCAGCCAGTAGCCGTCGCCCTCGATGTCGAAGCTCACCCAGAGTCCGTCGATGTCGTTGACCGAGCCGAGGACGACGATCGTCTCGCTTCCGAGCAGGTTCTGGAGATAGCCGCGCAGGTCGTGCACCCGGTCGCTGCGCAGATCGGCCTCGATGCGGTCGGACGATTCGAGCGGCAGGACCCGGACGCCTTCGTCGCGGGCGAGCTCGCGCAGCAGCATCAGGCGGCGTTCCGGCTGGGAGCTGATCAGGGCGGAGCGGGTCAGGTTGGCGACCGATGCGATCTCCCAGGCAAGCCGCTGCTCGGCCGGGGCGCGGTCGAGCCAGCGCATCACGCCGAGCAGGAGCGCGAGGCTCGCCATCACCAGCCCGACGAGCAGCATGAAGGTCCGCCAGAAGAGGCTGATCCGCATGCGACGCAGGGGCACGTCGGCTTACTTGTCGTCCGGGATGAACACGTAGCCGACCCCCCAGACCGTCTGGATGTAGCGCGGCTGCTGGGGGTCGGCTTCGATCAGCTTGCGCAGGCGTGAGATCTGCACATCGAGGCTGCGGTCGTAGGCGCCGTACTCGCGGCCGCGGGCAAGCGCCATCAGCTTCTCGCGCGACATCGGTACCCGGGGATTCTGGCCGAGAACCTTGAGGACGCTGAACTCGCCCGTCGTGAGGGGGATGGGCTCGCCGTTGCGGGTCAGGGAGCGGGTTGCGAGATTGAGCACGAATGGACCGAACTCGACTTCGGCCGCCTCGGTCGTCGGCGCTCCCGGCGCCTCCGGCGGCGGGCGCCGGCGCAACACCGCGTGGATGCGCGCGAGCAGCTCGCGGGGATTGAAGGGCTTGGGAAGGTAGTCGTCGGCACCGACCTCGAGTCCGACGATCCGGTCGATGTCGTCGCCCTTGGCCGTCAGCATGATGATCGGCGTGCGGTCGTTGGCGCCGCGCAGGCGGCGCACGACGGACAGCCCGTCCTCGCCGGGCATCATCAGGTCGAGGACGATGAGGTCGAAGGGCTCGCGCAGCATGAGGCGGTTCATGGCCGCGGCGTCCTGGGCGAGACTGACGTCGAACTGGTTGTCGCTCAGGTAGCGACGCAACAGTTCGCGCATCTTGGGGTCGTCGTCGACGACCAGGATCCTGTTCTGCGCTGGGCTCATGGCGCAATCATAACCAGCCGGTCTCGCGTCGCCGCATGGCGGGCCTGCGGAGCTTACTGCTTGTTACACGGTTTACCGAGGCATTGTGGCATACGGCGGGGGCTGGAATAGAATTGCGGCATGAGAACCTCCTCCTCGCTTCTCCTCGGTGCCATGGCGCTGGCCGTTGGCGTCGATGCCCTGGCCGATGGCTCCAATCGGATGGGGGAGGTCGAGCGAAGCCGCTTCCGTTCCGAACTGCTGCGCCAGGACATCGCTGACACCCGGCCCGTCGTTACCTTGCGACCCGATTCGGCGGCGCCGGGCGCGAGCTTCGGCGGCGCCCGCCTGTCCCCCGAGGAGCGACGGGCGCTGCGCGAGCAGTTGCGCCAGAACCCCATCCCCTTCGAAGCCCGGGGCCAGCGGCGGCCGCGCTAGGAGCCTGCGCGGCAGAAGTCGTCGAAGCGAAACGGGCGAAAAACGAGGCCAGCGTGGCGGTGCCGACAAGCCCAGGGTGGCCCCTGGGCGCAGGAGGCAGCGTCGCGATGGACCGTTTTCTCGCCCGTTGCAGCCGGCGATGCTTCTGCCGCGCAGGCTCCTGGCAGACACGCCGCGATGCATTCTCCCCGCGGTGCCGGGGGCGCCGCTTCCCGCTTTCTCGTTTCCATGCTCCGGCGCGTTGCGCGACATGGCGCTCGGTACAATCGACGTCCATGACCCCGCCAGCCAGCCCGTCGAGCGATCCCCTGCTCGCCATCGCCGTCTTCGGCGAATCGGCCTCCGTCGCCCTGCGCCGGGGCGGCGCGCAGCCCCGGCTCGTGATCGCAGCCGAGCCGGCGGGCAGGTCCCGCTCGTCCAGCCTGCTGCCGCTGGTGTCCGATGTCATGGCGCGGTCGAGCTGCGGCCTGGCGGAGCTGGCCGGCGTCGCCTTCGAGGCGGGGCCTGGCGGGTTCACCAGTCTCAGGGTTGCCTGCGCTCTGGCGCAGGGCCTGGGCATCGCGCTGGGTGTCCCGGTCTGTCCGGTAGGGAGCCTGGAGGCTGCCGCGGTTTCCCTGGTCCTGGGACAGCGGGTCGGTGCCGACGCCGTGACGCAGGCCCGTGTGCTGGTTGCGAACGATGCCCGCATGGGCGAATGCTATTTCGGCGTCTTCGAGGTCGCGGTCGACCCGGCTCGCCAGAGTGCCCGCGTTTCGACTCTTCTGGAGGCGCAATGCGGCGATCCGCAGCGGGTCGTCGACGCGTTCGGCTGCTGGTCGCGGCAATGCCCCGGCCTGCGGATCGCCGGGGACGCCCATCATCGCCATGCCGGCCTGGGCAGCGCGCTCGGCGGGCTCGGGGTCACGCCGGCCGACGCCCGCCCGGACGCGCGGGCCGTCGCGATGATCGCCGCCGGTCCGGAGATGGCGTGGCTCGACGCGGCCGATGCCGCGCCGCGCTATGTTCGCGAGAAGGTCGCACTCGATGTCGACGAGCAGCGCGCCCTGCGCGCCGCTGCCGCTACTTGAGATGGCCGCCCGGGCCGGCGAGGAGATCGGCCGCCTCGGCGTGCGGCCGATGGGGTATGCCGACTGCCACGGGGTCGAGCTCATCGAGCGGGAGGCCTACGAGTTCCCGTGGACGCTGCAGAACTTCGCGAGCTCGATCCGGGCCGGACACGATGCCTGGCTCTTCAGCCTCGGGCCGACGCCAGCGGGGATGGCGGTGGATCTTTGCGGCTACGCGCTGCTGATGTGGGCGCCCGAGGAAGTGCATCTGCTCAACATCACGGTCGCCCCGGCATTGCAGGGGCGTGGCGTCGGCGGCGCGATGCTGCGCTGGCTTCTCGATGATGCGGCCCGGCGGGGCGCGGACCGGATGCTCCTCGAGGTGCGTCCGAGCAACCCGATCGCCATCAGTCTCTACGAGAGTCGAGGCTTCCGGCGCATCGGGGTGCGGCGCGGCTACTACCCCGCCGCGGGCGGCCGGCGCGAGGATGCGATCGTGATGGCCCGGACGCTGCCATGAACGAGAGCCAGCGACGGGCCTGGGCAGCGCTCGACATCGGCCCAGCCTGGGTCCTGCGCGCACCGCCATCGGAGGCCGCGGCGCATGGCGCAGCCCTGGTGTCGGAGCCGCAGCCGCAGTCTCGACCAACGCAAGCGCCGACGCCGGAGGGGCCGCCCGCGCCCTTGCCGCCGGCCCTGTCGGAGCCGCCGATGTCGGCCGCTCCCGGCCGCGATGACCTCGCCGGTCTCGATCTCGACGGCTTGCGCGAGCGGGTCGCGACGTGTCGCGACTGCGGCCTGTGCGAGTCGCGCAACAGGACGGTATTCGGCGTCGGCGACCGGCGACCCCACTGGATGGTGATCGGCGAGGCGCCGGGCGCCGAGGAGGATCGCAGGGGCGAGCCCTTCGTGGGCCAGGCCGGACGGCTGCTCGACGCGATGCTGGCGGCGGTCGGTCTCGGCCGGGAGCAGGGCGTTTTCATCGCCAATGTGCTCAAGTGCCGTCCGCCGGGCAATCGCAATCCGCGGCCCGAAGAGGTGGCCCGCTGCGCCCCCTTCCTGCGCCGCCAGGTCGAGTTGCTGCGCCCGCGGCTCATCCTCGTGGTGGGGCGGTTCGCGGCGCAGACCCTGCTGGGCACCGATGCCAGCATCGCCAGCCTGCGCGGGCGGGTTCATCGCTACCGTGCCGGTGAGCTCGATGTGCCGGTGGTGGTGAGCTACCACCCGGCCTATCTGCTCAGGGATCGCCACGAGGACAAGGCGCGCTGCTGGCAGGACCTCTGCCTTGCGCGCGCCACCGCCGGTCCGCGCGAACAGGATGCGGGCCCCGATGGCCCGTCCGGAAGCTCCCCGAGCCAGTGAAGGGACCGGGCGTGGATGGCCCTTTCAGGGATTCTCGGGCTTGTGCTGGCCGATGAGCGACTCGGAGTCGAAGCGCCGCTGGTTGCGGGCATGGACGAGGATGACGACGATCATCATCACCGCCACGAAGCCGCCGAACATGCAGATCACGGTGTTGACGCTCAGGTCGCTGCCGATCAGCCAGGCGTAGAGCGCGAGCATCAGCAGGATGTTCAGGTTCTCGTTGAAGTTCTGGACCGCGATCGAATGGCCGGCCGAGAGCAGGACATGGCCGCGATGCTGGAGCAGGGCATTCATCGGCACCACGAAGAAGCCGGCCAGCAGGCCGACGAGGACCAGCAGCGGCACGGCGAAGGCCGTCGTCTCCACCAGGGTCATGAGGGGGACGACCACGCCCATCGCGACGCCCACCGGCAGGATCCGCAGCGAGCGCCGCAGCGGCACGTAGCGGGCCGCTGCGACCGCGCCGATCGCGATGCCCACCGCGACGATGCCCTGCAGCACGGCGGCCTTGTCCAGCGTCATGTCGAGCGCTTCACGGGCCCAGTCGAGAACGATGAATTGCAGGGTGGCGCCGGCGCCCCAGAACAGCGTCGTCACGGACAGGGAGATCTGGCCGAGCCGATCCGACCAGAGCATGACGTTGGCGCGGGCGAAGCCGGCGATGAGGCGCAGGGGGTTGCGCTCTTGCGCCTTGTAGCGCGCTCCGGTATCGACGATCCAGAGATTCAGGACGCCGGCGATGAAGTAGATGCAGGCGATGACCCCGATCGCCGCCTCGGCCGGCGTGTGGATGCGGAGGTCGCCCATGCCCGGCAGATCGATCGAGAGCAGCCACGCGGCGACGTCGGGATGGATCAGCGCGCCGCCGACCAGCGTGCCGAGGACGATCGACCCGACGGTTGCGCCCTCGATCCAGCCGTTGGCCGCGACCAGCTTCTCGGGGGGGAGCAGCTCGGTCAGGATGCCGTACTTGGCCGGCGAATAGGCCGCCGCCCCGAATCCCACGACACCGTAGGCGAGCAAGGGGTGCACCGACATGAACATCAGCAGGCAGCCGACGATCTTGACCGCGTTGGTGACCAGCATGACCCGACCCTTCCGGAAAGAGTCGGCAAAAGCGCCGACGAAGGGCGCGAGCATGACGTAGGAGATCGTGAAGAAGAGCTTGAGCAGCGGAGTCATCCATGCCGGAGCATGCATCTCGATCAGCAGGGCGATCGCAGCGATCAGCAGGGCATTGTCGGCCAGCGAGGAGAAGAACTGCGCCGCAATGATCGTGTAGAACCCGCGTTTCATCCGCCCCTGGCCGGTGGTTTGCTGCTCCTGGCTGCCGGCGCCGGCGCCGGCGCCGGCCCTCTGCGCCCGGCTCTCGGCGGGGGCCGGGCGTTTATACCATGAACGATCGTACGTTCCGCCCGTGGTAATTCCCCGTATTCGCGCCTGTGTATAGTTCCGCCATGCCCCGACCGATCCAGGCAACCATCCATCCCGCCGCGCTCGCCGGCAACCTCGCCCGGGCGCGTGCTGCGGCGCCCGGTGCCAGCGTCTGGGCGGTGCTCAAGGCCGACGGCTACGGTCATGGGCTGTTGCGGGCCGCTGCCGCCTTCGCGGCGGCCGACGGGCTCGCCCTGCTCGAGTTCGATCGCGCCGCCATGCTGCGCGAACGCTACCCGACCCGACGCATCCTGATGCTCGAAGGTCCCTTCGATCCGGCCGACGCCCGCCAGGCGATGCGCGAGCGTCTCGACCTGGCGGTCCATTCGGCGATCCAGCTCGACTGGATCGAGGCGGCGGCACGCGAGGCGGGCAAGGCGCCCGCTCCGGTCTGGCTGAAGCTGGATTCCGGCATGCATCGCCTCGGCTTCGATGCCGCGGGGATCGAAGCGGCCCGGGCTCGCCTGGAAGCGTTCGCCGATCCGGTCACCGTCGGGTTGATGAGCCATTTCGCCAATGCCGACCGACCGGGCGGCATCGAGCCGGCGCTCGACCGGATCCACGCCGTCCGGCAGGCGCACTCCGGCCCGTGCTCCTTCGCCAACTCGGCGGCGGTGCTCGCCAGTCCCGTCGCTCATGGCGACTGGGTCCGTCCGGGCATCATGCTCTATGGCGGCAGCCCCTTCGACGGGCGCAGCGCGGCAAGCCTGGGATTGCGGGCGGGGATGACGCTCGCTTCCGAGCTGATCGCGGTGCGCCGGATCGACGCCGGGGAATCGGTGGGCTATGGCAGCACATTCACCGCGCCCGTCTCGATGCGCATCGGCACGGTGGCCTGCGGCTATGCCGACGGCTATCCCCGCCATGCTTCGACCGGTACCCCGGTCATGGTCGGTGGCATTCGTACGCGGCTGGTCGGCCGCGTCTCGATGGACATGCTCTGCGTCGACCTCGAGCCCGTCCCGCATGCCGGTATCGGCACGCCGGTCGAGCTCTGGGGGGACCGGGTGCCGATCGATGAGGTCGCCGGGGCAGCCGGGACGATCGGCTACGAGCTCATGTGCGCGCTGGCGCCGCGCGTGCCCGTCCGGGTCGCAGGACCGGCCGACGATCCAGGCGAGGGCTGATGGCGCGCCCGAAGGTCCAGTACGTCTGCAGCGCCTGCGGCGGTGTCGTGGCCAAGTGGCAGGGCCAGTGCCCGCACTGCGCCGAATGGAACACGCTGGAGGAGACGATCGTCGATCCGCGGGCGGCGGCGAGCCGCTTCCAGTCCATCGCTCCCACGCAGCCCGTCGTCGCGATCGCCGATGTCTCCGCCGAGGAGGTGAGCCGCGCGTCGACCGGCAGCGAGGAGTTCGACCGGGTTCTCGGCGGCGGCCTGGTCGACGGTTCGGTCGTGCTGATCGGCGGCGATCCGGGCATCGGCAAGTCGACCCTGCTGCTGCAGGCCCTGGCGCACATGGCGCGCGAGCGGCCGGTGCTCTACGTGAGCGGCGAGGAATCCGCCTCGCAGATCGCGTTGCGGGCGCGGCGGCTCGGCCTCGAGGCCTCGGATGCGCCCCTCATGGCCGAAACGGCGCTGGAGCGGATCATCGGGGAGATCGAGCGGCGCCGGCCGGCTCTGGTGGTGGTGGATTCGATCCAGACCGTCTACTCGGCCGAGCTGCAGTCGGCTCCGGGATCGGTCGCGCAGGTACGGGAGTGCGCCTCCCAGCTGACCCGGCTGTCCAAGCAGACGGGCGTCGCGATCGTCATGATCGGCCACGTGACCAAGGAAGGGACGCTGGCCGGGCCGCGGGTGCTCGAGCACATCGTCGACACGGTGCTGTATTTCGAGGGTGACACCCATTCCTCGTACCGGCTGGTGCGCGCCTTCAAGAACCGTTTCGGCGCGGTCAACGAGCTCGGCGTCTTCGCCATGACCGATCGTGGCCTGCGTGGGGTGTCGAATCCTTCGGCGCTCTTTCTCACCCAGCGCGAGCGCGAGGTGCCGGGGTCCTGCGTCCTGGTGACCCAGGAGGGGACGCGGCCGCTGCTGGTCGAGGTGCAGGCGCTCGTCGACACCGCTCATGTCCCGAATCCCCGTCGGCTGAGCGTCGGGCTGGAGCACAATCGGCTCGCCATGCTGCTGGCGGTGCTGCATCGGCACGCCGGCATCGCCTGCTTCGACCAGGACGTCTTCATCAATGCGGTCGGTGGGGTGCGGATCGCCGAGCCGGCCGCCGATCTCGCCGTCCTGCTGGCGGTGGTCTCGTCCCTGCGCGACCGGCCCCTGCCGCGCGGCCTGGCCGTCTTCGGCGAGGTGGGGCTGGCCGGCGAGATCCGGCCTGCGCCCCGTGGCCAGGAGCGGCTTCGCGAGGCCGCCAAGCTCGGCTTCTCGGTCGCCCTGGTTCCGCGCTCCAATGCTCCGAAGCGGCCGATCGAAGGCCTGCGCACGATCGCGGTCGAGCAGGTGGACGAGGCCCTCTCTCAGGCCTGGGACTGAAGTGAAACTGCCCCCACGCTCGCTATTGCTCGCTGCCCCCCGAGGGGGCTATCAGTGGCTTCGGGCGGCCGGGCGCCACTGATACGGGCTCGCCTTCGAACGCATGACCGCGTTGGGGTGCCTTGCCGTGTCACCACACTGTCTGCGGCGCCCCGCCTTGCCCTGCGCCCGAAGGCGAGCCCGCGAGAATGGCTGTGCTGATCAGCCCGGCCGTCCGGCGACCGCAGCGGATCGCCGACTCGAGCGTCGCCGGGTAGTCGTCCTCGAGATAGTCGCCGGCCAGCCACACGCCCGGTGCGCCATCGGCCAGCGCGTCGATCGCGAGTCGCGGCCGATCGGCGGTGCAGCGCCAGGTGGCGCGTTGCTCGGTCAGGACGCGTATGCCCGCGGGTGGCGGCAGACGGAGTTGCCGAGAGACCTGCGCCGCCGTCGCGGCGCCGAGCGCCTGCGCATCGAGATCGCCTACGCGGTCACGCGCGCTGATGACGATCGCCCCTATCCGCAGCTCCGCCTGCCGGCCACGATCGAACAGCCACTGGCCGGGACTTCCGGCCTCCCTGTCCTCGTCGAGCATGATGGCCGGCGGCAGGCTGACCGGCTCGTGCCATCCGAGATAGACGGTGGCGATGGGGGTGAAGCCGAAGCCGGCCAGCTGCTGCGCGCAGCCGGCATCGAGGGGGTCGACCAGCCTCGCGGCGGCCAGCGGATCAGTGGCGATCACGACATGGTCGTAGCGGTGGTCGGGCCCCAGCCTGGCGCCTCGCATCACCAGCCGCCAGCCGCCGTCCTCGGGGACCACCGACGCGACCGGATGCGTTGGATGCAGCCCGACGCCGGCCTCGCGCAGCGAATCGACCGCCGGCGTGGAGAGCAGGTCGGCCAGCGGCGCGGTCGGCAGCAGGAAGTCCGACGCATCGGCCGGGCCGCCAAGCGTATCGCGCAGGACCGCTGCGAAGCTCGCGGCGCAGGCCTCTTCCGGCGCCGTGTTGAGGGCGCCGATGCACAAGGGCTCCCAGAGCCGCCGGACGAGCCTGTGCGGCTGGCGGTGGGCGGCGAGGAGCTCGGCGACGCTGGCGATCGCGCCGGGCGGTCGCCAGTCCGATGCGCCGAGGCTTGCCATCAGGCGGAGCGCGGCTAGCTTCTCTGCCACCGACAGGCCGCGGGCGAGCAGCAGGCCGGCGCCGAGGCCGGCCCGTCCGGGCAGGGCGAGGCGGCGCAGGTCGAGTCCGGCGGACGAGACGAGGCGCAGGCGCTGGCGGCGCAGCTTCGCTGCGGTATCGGGGCCGAGCTCGGCGATCTGGGCAAGGCAGGCGCGATAGGCGCCGACCAGCAGGTGCTGGCCGCAGTCGAGCGTCACTTCCCGGTCGGCAAGCCGGACATGGGCGGCCCGGGCACGCCCGCCCCAGAGCGGCGACGCCTCGAACACGTCGAGCCGTGGGCCGTGCCGGCGCAGGGCGAGGGCGCAGGCGAGACCCGCCCAGCCGCCGCCGATGATCGCGATGCGCGGTCCGGGTTTCACGCCCACGTCTGGCCCGCGGCCTTCACTGCCCGCCGATCGCCGGCGGGCGCGCCCGCATCCAGGTGCGCCAGGCCAGCCAGAACTTGCGGATCGGCGTGAGCGAGGTGCGCTGCCCGAGCACCCGGAAGCCGTCGCGCTCGATCTCGTCGAGCAGGGTCGAATAGATCGCGGCCATGATGAGGCCCGCACGCTGGTCCCGGTAGTCGCGCGGATCGAGCAGGGCGAAGGCCTCGCGATAGAGGTCGCGGGCCCGCTGCGCCTCGAAGGCGAGGAGCCGGGCGAGCTCGGGGGAGTCACGGCATTCGAGGACGGCGGCGGGCGTGACGCCGAAGCGGCGCAGGTCCTCGAGCGGCAGGTAGATCCGCCCCCGTCGGGCGTCCTCGCCGACGTCCCGGATGATGTTGGTCATCTGGAAGGCGAGCCCGAGCCGCTGGGCGTACTCGTCGGTCGAGCCCGGCGTATGGCCACCGAAGATCCGCGCCGCCAGCAGCCCGACGACACCGGCGACCCGATGGCAATAGAGCCGCAGCCCTTCGAAGTCGAGATAGCGGTTCTGGTCGAGGTCCATCTCCATCCCGTCGATGATCTCGCGCATCGCGCCGACATCGAGCCGGTAGGCATCGACCTGCGGGGCCAGCGCCCGGGTCACGGGATGCTGGGGCTGCCCGGCCTTCATCCGGCCCAGCTCGTCGCGCCACCAGGCGAGCTTGGTGCGGGCGAGGTCGGGCTCGGAGCATTCGTCGACGACGTCGTCGACCTCCCGGCAGAACGCGTAGAGGGCGGTGATCGCGGCGCGGCGCGGCGGCGGCAGGAACAGGAAGCTGTAGTAGAAGCTCGAGCCGCTCGCGGCTGCCTTCTCCTGGCAATACTGGTCTGGGGTCGTCACGGGTCGGTCGGGTCCGTGGGGCGGTCGGTGCCATCCATCGAGGAGCGGCGCAGGCGGATGGCGAGCGCGATCAGTCCGGGTGCGTCGCGCCAGCCGAGGCGGGGGCGATCGGCGATCGGATCGTATCGCGAGCCGGCGAGCCGGTCGAGGATGCGATGACCCCCTGCAAGTATCGCCCGCAGCTCGAGCGCCAGCCGCAGCGGCACCCGGGCGGGCAGATCCGCGCCGGCGCACAGCAGAGCGCGCGCGAAGCCGGCCTCGGTCGCGATGACCGACGACAGCGCCTCGCTCGAGCGCCCCCTCGCGACGGCGGCCGCCACGGCATCGGCGTCGAGCCCGGCGTCGGCCAGCGCCTCCAGCGGGAGATAGAGCCGGCCACGGCGCCAGTCGATGGCGATGTCCTGGAGGAAGTTCACGAGCTGCAGGCCGGAGCAGATCGCATCCGAGGCCGGGCGGGTGGTCTCGTTCCAGTGCCCGAACAGGCGCAGGACCAGCTCACCGACCGGATTGGCCGAGCGCCGGCAGTAGGCGAGCAGGCCGGCCCGATCCGGATAGCGGCTGACCGTGAGGTCCTGCTCGAAGGCATCGAGCAGGGCGAGGAGAGGCTCGCGGGGGAGCCGGTGGGCATCGGCGGCTTCCAGGACCTCGCGCAGGACGGGGTGGTCACGCCGATCGGCCAGGATCGCGTCGCGCAGGCTCCGCAGCTCGGCAAGGCGTTGCGCCGCATCGGCGTCGCCTTCGTCGGCGATGTCGTCGGCATGCCGGGCGAAGCGGTAGATGGCGATGATCGCCGGCCGCAGGCGCGCCGGCACGAGGCGCGAGGCGACCGGGAAGTTCTCGTAGTGGTCGACCCCATGGATGACGTGGCCGGATCGGGAAGGCGACATGGCTGCGATTGTAGGGGGAGGTCGCGAGCCGGCGGTTGACGGCGGGCCCGGGTTTCAATATCTTGTTGACTCACGAGTCAGTTAATTTCCGTCGCGGGCGACAAGGCCCGTGGCGCCGAGAGCTCTCTCCACGATCCACGGCAGTCGCCAACATCCCGAGGACACTCACATGTCGATGGGCATCCCACGCGCGCGCGACCGGGGCGATGGCCCGATCCCGCGCGTTTCGCGCCCCGTCTCCGGATGGCTCGCCGGGCTCATGGTCGCATTCGTGCTGGCTGGCTGCGATGGCCGGGCCGAGGCGCCGTCCTCGCCGGAAATCCTGCGGCCGGTCCGGACGCTGGTCGTGGGCGAGCAGGTCCTCAGCCAGTCGCTGCGCCTGCCGGCCGAAGTGCGGCCCCGGATCGAGACCCGCTACGGCTTCCGGGTCGGCGGCAAGATCGCCGAACGCAAGGTCTCGATCGGCGACCGGGTGAGCGCCGGGCAGAGCCTCGCCAGGCTCGACCCGCAGGACGTCCGGCCGGCGATCGACTCGGCGCAGGCCGTCCTGGAGGCGGCGC
The DNA here is from genome assembly GCA_023954135.1 of Burkholderiaceae bacterium. Lineage (GTDB taxonomy): Bacteria > Pseudomonadota > Gammaproteobacteria > Burkholderiales > Burkholderiaceae_E > JAMLIN01. The sequence continues at coordinate 75,211 of JAMLIN010000013.1, forward strand.
GTACCGAGCTGTCCCTGGCCGAGAGCGAGCTCGAGCGGATCCGGGAGCTGCGTGCGCAGGGCTACGTCAGCCAGGGCCAGCTCGATCGGCAGCAGGCGGCCGCCGACGCCGCCAGGGCGCGCGCGGCCCAGGCGAGCGCGGGCCTGGCCAGCGCCCGCAACTCGTCGCGATTCCAGGACCTGCGGGCCGATGACCCGGGGGTCGTCACCGGAGTGGATGCCGACGCCGGCCAGGTGGTCGCGGCCGGCCAGGTGGTGATCCGGGTGGCGCCATTGGGCGAGTTCGAGCTCCTCGTCGACGTGCCGGAAGCCGATCTCGGCGCGATCGCCGGCATCGCCCGGTGGCGCGCCAGCCTGCCCGCTCTCGCGGGGCGCAGCTTCGAGGCGCGGCTGCGGGAGCTCTCCCCGGTGGCGGACCCGGCGACCCGCAGCTATCCGATGCGGCTTTCCCTGCTGGGCGATACCTCGGGGATCGCGCTCGGCATGAGCGCCACCGTCGAAGCCGTCCGGGATTCGCGCCGCGGCATCGTCCTCCCGCTGTCGGCCCTGGTGGCTCACGATGGTGATCCGGGAGTCTGGGTGGTGGGGCCGGATGCGACCGTGTCGCGCGTCGAGATCGAGATCGGCGAGATGCGCGACGACGGCGTTCTCGTCGCCGGCGGGCTGCGATCCGGCGACCGGGTCGTGATCGCCGGCGCCAACCTGCTGCACGCCGGCCAGAAAGTCAGGCTCGACGAGGCCAGCCGGTGAGCCCGACACCGGGGGGCGAGGGAGAGCGGTTCAATCTCTCGGCGCTCGCGCTGCGCTTTCCGCAGCTCACCCTGTTCGTGCTGGTCCTCGTCGCTGCGGCAGGGGCCTGGTCGTATCTGCAGATCGGCCAGCGCGAGGATCCCGACTTCACCTTCCGGGCGATGGTCGTGCGCACCATCTGGCCGGGCGCGACGACGTCCCAGGTCGACGAGGTGGTGACCAACCGGATCGAGAAGACCCTGCAGGAGGTGCCGTACTTCAGGCATACCACCAGCTATTCGCGCCCCGGAGAATCCCTGATCATCCTCGAGCTCGAGGAGTCGTCGCCGCCGGGCGAGGTGGAGGCAATCTGGTACCAGGTGCGCAAGAAGGTCGGCGACATCCGTCCCATGCTGCCCGACGAGGTGATCGGGCCGTTCTTCAATGACGAGTTCGGCGACGTCTTCGGGACCATCTACGCGATCACGGGCGACGGCTTCGACCTGGAGGAGCTGCGCCGGGTCGCGGAGAGCGTCCGCCAGGAGCTGCTGCGGGTTCCGGATGTGCAGAAGATCGAGCTCTTCGGCATCCAGGACCAGCGCATCTACATCGAGGTCTCGTCTCGGCAGCTCGCCACCCTGGGCATCGGTGCCCAGCAGATCGCCGAGCAGCTCCAGGCGCAGAACGTCGTTGCCCCCGGTGGCATCGTTTCCGGCGAAACCCATTCGGTGCCCCTGCGGGTGACCGGGCAGTTCGATTCGGTCGCCGAGATCGAATCGCTCAACCTCGATGTCGGCGGCCGGCTCATCCGTCTCGGCGACATCGCCCGGGTGGTGCGCGGCTACGTCGACCCGCCGGTCTGGACGATGCGTTTCGACGGCAGGCAGGCGATCGGACTCGGCGTCTCCATGGTCAGCGACGGCGACGTGATCAAGCTGGGCGAGAACCTCGCGGCGGCGATGGCCCGGATCGAGGCCGACCTGCCGCTGGGCATCTCCTTCACGAAGGTCTCGGACCAGCCGCGGATCGTGCACGGCGCGGTGGGCCTGTTCATGAAGGTTCTGGCCGAAGCGCTCGCCATCGTGCTGGCGGTGAGCTTCCTGAGCCTGGGTCTGCGGGTCGGATCGGTGGTCGCCCTGTCGATTCCGCTGGTGCTGGCCGGAACCTTCGTGCTGATGTCGTATTTCGGGATCGACCTGCACCGCATCTCCACCGGTGCCCTGATCATCGCGCTCGGCCTGCTGGTCGACGACGCGATGATCGCGATCGAGATGATGGCGCGCAAGATGGACGAGGGCCTCGACCGCTTCCGGGCGGCGACCCACGCCTACCGGACCACCGCCTTTCCGATGCTCACCGGCACCCTGGTGACCGCCGCCGGCTTCCTGCCGATCGCGACCGCGAAGTCCGCCACCGGCGAGTACACGTTCGGCATCTTCGCCGTGGTGACGATGGCCCTGCTGGTTTCCTGGCTGGTGGCGGTCGGCGCCACCCCCTTCATCGGCTACTACGTGCTGGGACGCGGCAAGGAGGAGCCTCACGAGGTCTTCGACACGCCTTTCTATCGGCGGCTGCGCAGGCTCATCGATGCCTGCATGCGCCATCGATGGCTCACGCTCGCCCTGACCGTGCTGGCGTTCGCCGGCGGCGTTGCCGGCATGGGTCTCACCGAGAAGCAGTTCTTCCCCGATTCCGACCGCTCGGAGATCCTGGTCGAGCTGTGGCTGCCGGAAGGTTCGAGCCACGCCGCCACCGAAACCCAGGCGAAGCGCCTCGAGGCCCTGCTCGATGCCGACGAGGATGTCCTCACCTATGTCGGCTACGTCGGCAACGGGTCGCCGCGCTACTTCCTGTCGCTCAACCAGGAGCTGTTCCGGCCCAATTATGCGCAGTACGTGATCCTGACCCGGGACGTGGCGGGTCGCGACCGGGCGACCGAGCGCCTGCGCGAGATCCTCGACCGGGACTTCCCCGGGGTGCGGGCACGGGCCTTCCGGCCACCGCTCGGGCCGCCGGTCGCCTATCCGATCCAGTTCCGGGTGATGGGCGACGACGTCGGAACGCTCAAGCGGATCGCCGCCGGCGTGGTCGGCGCGATCAGGGACCATCCGGCGGTCATCGATCCCCATGAACTCTGGGGCCAGCAGGCACCGGCCCTGCGCATCACCGTGGACCAGGCGCGGGCCCGCCGGCTGGGCCTGAGCAGCGGCCAGATTGCGCGAGCCGTCGGCACGGTGGTATCCGGGGCGACGATCGGGCGCTACCGGGAGGACGACCAGCTGATCGAGGTGGTCCTGCGCGCGCCGGCCGGGGAGAGAACCTCGGTCGAGTCGCTGGGCGGCCTGCAGGTGCCGACCGCGCTGGGCACGACGGTGGCCCTGTCCCAGGTGGCGACCATCGAGACGGTCATGGAGGAGCCGATCATCTGGCGGCGCAGCCGTACGCCCGTGATCATGGTCCGCGCCGAGCTGGCCGACGGCGCCCAGGCGCCGCACGTCGCCGGGCAGCTCGATCCCCTGCTCGATCCCTTGCGCGCCGACTTGCCGCCCGGCTATCGCATCGAGGTGGCCGGCCCGGCCGAGGACAATGCGCTCGCCCAGGAGTCGATCGCCGCCGGCATGCCGATGATGCTCGGCATCGTCGCCCTGTTGCTGATGCTGCAGCTGCGGCGCTTCTCGCTGGCGGCCATGGTGCTGCTGACCGCGCCGCTGGGCATCATCGGGGTCGCCGCCGCGCTGCTGGTCTTCGACAAGCCCTTCGGCTTCGTGGCCATGCTCGGCACGATCGCGCTCGGCGGGATGATCATGCGCAATACGGTGATCCTCGTCGACCAGATCCGTCAGGACATCGAGCACGGGGTCGAGCTGTGGGTCGCGGTGCGCGAATCGGCGGTAAGGCGGTTCCGGCCGATCGCCCTGACCGCGGCGGCGGCGGTGCTGGCGATGATCCCGCTCTCGCGCGACGTCCTCTGGGGCCCGATGGCGTTCTCGATCATGGGCGGGCTGATCGTCGCGACCGTCCTGACGGTCCTGTTCGTGCCCGCGCTCTACGTCGCCTGGTACCGGATCCGGCCGCAGCCGGAACCTCCCGCGCCGGCCGGCGACTGACGTGGATGGCGCATGCGCTAGAATAGCCGGCTGCCCGTAGGCGGCCGTGGCGGAATTGGTAGACGCACCAGGTTTAGGTCCTGGCGCCTTCGCTGGCGTGAAGGTTCGAGTCCTTTCGGCCGCACCACCGGGTCGCATCATCGGGCCTCACCATCGTATTCGTGGCAGGGGCTCGCCTGGATCGCGGGCGAGGAAGCGCCTGCAGGGGCCCGATGGTCGAGTCATCGCACAACACGCGCACAGGCCAGGGGCCGATCAGACAAGACGACAGACATGGCAACCCAACTCGAAAATACCGGCAATCTCGAACGCAAGCTTTCCATGACCATCGCGATGGCCGATATCGACCGCGAGGTCGAGCAGCGCCTGCGCAAGCTGGCCCGTACCGTCAAGATGCCCGGATTTCGCCCGGGCAAGGTGCCGATGAAGATAGTCACCCAGAGCTACGGCGGGCAGGTGCGCGCCGAAGTCCTCGGCGACGTGGTGGGCAAGGCGTTCAGCGAGGGCATCGCCGAGCATTCGCTGCGGGTCGCCGGCGAGCCGAGCATCGCCCCGCGCGAGGGCGGTGACGAGGGCGCGCTCGGGTTCGATGCCACCTTCGAGGTCTATCCGGAGATCGCGGTGCCGACGCTCGAATCGCTGGAGATCGAGCGGGTGGGCTGCGAGATCGGCGAGGCCGAGATCGACAAGACCATCGAGATCCTGCGCAAGCAGCGGGTCACCTGGAGCGAGGTCGACCGGGCCGCGGCCGATGGCGACCGGGCGACGATCGATTTCGTCGGGAAGATCGACGATGTCGCCTTCGAGGGCGGAACCGCCGAAGGCTTTGCGTTCGTCCTCGGGGAGGGACGCATGCTGCCGGACTTCGAGGCCGCGGTGCGCGGCATGAAGGCGGGCGAATCGCGGACCGCTCCGGTGGCCTTCCCGGAGGACTACGGCTCGAAGGAGCTGGCCGGCAAGACCGCCAGCTTCGAGATCACCACGCGCAAGGTCGAGGAACCGGTGCTGCCGACGGTGGATGCCGATTTCGCGCGCGAGCTCGGCCAGGCCGATGGCGACGTCGAGGCGATGCGCCAGGACATCCGCCGCAACCTCGAGCGCGAGGTCGGCCAGCGGGTGCGCGGGCGGACCAAGAGCAATGTGATGGACAGCCTCGCGGCGGCGAGCGGTTTCGAGCTTCCGAAGGCGCTGGTCCGCAGCGAGGGCGAAGCCCTGGCCGAGCGCGCGCGCAACGATCTCGCCGCCCGCGGCGTCGATGTCAAGGACATCCCGGTGCCGGCCGACGCCTTCACCGAGCAGGCCGAGCGGCGCGTGCGGCTGGGCCTGCTGGTGGGCGAGATCGTCCGCCGCGAGAAGCTGCAGGCCAAGCCCGACCAGATCAGGGCGCAGATCGAGGAGTTCGCGCAGGCCTACGAGAACCCGGCGGAGGTCGTGCGGCACTACTTCAGCGATCGCAACCGGCTTGCCGAGATCGAGGCGCTGGTGATCGAGCAGAATGTCGTCGACTGGGCACTGGCGGGCGCGAAGGTCAGCGACAAGGCGCTCACCTTCGACGAGCTGATGGCCGCCGGTTGATGCCGGTCGAGTTGACGATACCGGCTCACGATCCCGACCAATTCGCCACGGAGTGACATGACGATGACCCGCAACAACCTGATCGAGGACATGGTGAATGCCCATCTCGCCAGCCAGCGGCAGGAGCCGACCGGCCTCGGGATGGTGCCGGTCGTGATCGAGCAGAGCGGCCGCGGCGAGCGCGCGTACGACATCTATTCGCGCCTGTTGCGTGAACGCGTCATCTTCCTCGTCGGTCCCGTGATGGACCAGGTGTCGAACCTGGTCGTCGCGCAGCTGCTCTTTCTCGAGTCCGAGAATCCCGACAAGGACATCTCGCTGTACATCAATTCGCCTGGCGGCTCGGTGTCGGCCGGCCTGGCGATGTACGACACGATGCAGTTCATCAAGCCCGACGTCTCGACGCTGTGCATGGGAATGGCCGCCAGCATGGGCGCGTTCCTGCTCGCAGCGGGGGCGAAGGGCAAGCGCTATGCCCTGCCGAACGCGCGCATCATGATCCACCAGCCGTCCGGCGGCGCGCAGGGGCAGGCGGCGGACATCGAGATCCAGGCCCGCGAGATCCTCTACCTGCGCGAACGTCTCAACACGATCATCGCCGAGATGACCGGCCAGCCGATCGAGCGCATCGCCCGCGACACCGACCGCGACAACTTCCTGGCGCCCGAGGATGCGGTAAGCTATGGCCTGATCGACAAAGTCCTGTCAAGCCGCGCCGACGGCGCCTGAGGCCGGACGGGAGTCTGGAATAGCCATGTCCGACAAGAAAGGCTCGAGCGAGAAGCTGTTGTACTGCTCGTTCTGCGGCAAGAGTCAGCACGAAGTGCGCAAGCTGATCGCCGGTCCGTCGGTGTTCATCTGCGACGAATGCATCGAGCTGTGCAACGACATCATCCGCGACGAGGCGGGTGCCGAAGGCAGCGGCACCAGCCAGAAGGGCGAGTTGCCGACGCCGGCCGAGATCAGCGCGATCCTCGACCAGTACGTCATCGGCCAGCACACCGCCAAGCGCGGACTGTCGGTCGCGGTCTACAACCACTACAAGCGGCTGCGCCATCGCGGCAAGCAGGACGACGTCGAGTTGTCCAAGAGCAACATCCTGATGGTCGGGCCGACCGGCTCGGGCAAGACCCTGCTCGCGCAGACGCTCGCCCGGCTGCTCAACGTTCCGTTCGTGATCGCCGACGCGACCACCCTGACCGAGGCCGGCTACGTCGGCGAGGATGTCGAGAACATCATCCAGAAGCTCCTGCAGAGCTGCAACTACGAGGTCGACCGGGCGCAGAACGGCATCGTCTACATCGACGAGATCGACAAGATCTCCCGCAAGTCGGACAACCCGTCGATCACTCGCGATGTCTCCGGTGAGGGCGTCCAGCAGGCCCTGCTCAAGCTGATCGAGGGAACGGTCGCTTCCGTGCCGCCGCAGGGAGGGCGCAAGCATCCGAACCAGGATTTCGTCCAGATCGACACCACGAACATCCTGTTCATATGCGGCGGCGCCTTCGACGGGCTCGAGAAGATCATCCGCAACCGCTCGGAGCGCTCGGGGATCGGTTTCGGCGCCGAGGTCAAGAGCGAGTCCGATCGCACCGTCGGCGAGGTCCTGCGGGACGTCGAACCCGAGGATCTCGTCAAGTTCGGCCTGATCCCGGAGCTCGTCGGCCGGCTGCCGGTGGTCGCCACCCTCGACGAGCTCGACGAGACCGCCCTGGTCGAGATCCTGGTCGAGCCCCGGAACGCGCTCGTCAAGCAGTACCAGAAGCTGTTCGCGATGGAGGGCGTCGACCTCGAGTTCCGCGCCAGCGCGCTCGCGGCAGTGGCACGGCGGGCGCTCAAGCGCCGTACCGGGGCGCGAGGCCTGCGCTCCATCCTGGAGCAGGCCCTGCTCGACGTCATGTACGAGCTGCCGAGCATGCAGAACGTCCAGAAAGTGGTCGTCGACGAGCACACCATCGAGGGCGTGGGCAAGCCTCTGGTCATCTACAGCGACGAAAAGAAAGTCGCTGGTTAGCGCGCGAGTTATCGCGTTCGGGCGCGGGCCATGCAGGGAAAGCCGGGAATTCGCCGGCTTTTTCCGCTTTCGGGCCAACCGGGCCCCGGTCAAGCTCGGGAGTCCCGGCAGTGCGCCGCCGATGGCCACGGCCGTTGCCGTGATGCTGCGCGCCCGAGGGTGCAATCGGCGTATTCTCATGAATCACCTTGAATTCCGGCGAGGCGCCGCCATGTCCCCCCGGAAGTCCCAATGGAGAACCGAATGACCGAATCCTCGGTGAGCATCCAGACCCTCCCATTGCTGCCCCTGCGCGACGTGGTGGTGTTCCCGCACATGGTGATCCCGCTGTTCGTCGGACGCAGCAAGTCGATCAAGGCGCTGGAGGCCGCGATGGAAGGCGGCAAGAGCATCATGCTCGTTGCCCAGAAGAACGCGTCCAAGGACGAGCCGACCGCTGACGACATCTACGAGATCGGCTGCGTCTCGAACATCCTGCAGATGCTCAAGCTGCCCGACGGCACCGTGAAGGTGCTCGTCGAGGGCGATGCGCGTGCCAGGATCGTCGAGGTCATGGACGACGAATCCCACTTCAGCTGCGTGCTCGAGCCGATCGACACCGCCGACGTGGACGGTGCCGAGGTCGAGGGGCTGCGCCGGGCGATCCTCGGCCAGTTCGACCAGTACGTGAAGCTGAACAAGAAGGTGCCGCCGGAGATCCTCGCTTCGCTCAACGGCATCGACGATGCGGGACGCCTTGCCGACACCATCGCCGCCCATCTGCCGGTCAAGCTCGAGCAGAAGCAGGCGATCCTCGAGACGCGCAGCGTGGTCGAGCGGCTCGAGCGCCTGCTTGCCCAGATCGAGAACGAGCTCGACATCCTCCAGGTCGAGAAGCGCATCCGCGGGCGGGTCAAGCGCCAGATGGAGAAGAGCCAGCGCGAGTACTACCTCAACGAGCAGGTCAAGGCGATCCAGAAGGAGCTCGGCGAGGGCGAGGATGGCGCCGACCTCGAAGAGCTCGAGCGCAAGATCAAGAGCGCGCGGATGCCCAAGGAGGCGCGCACGAAGGCCGATGCCGAGATGCGCAAGCTGCGGCTGATGTCGCCGATGTCGGCCGAGGCGACCGTGGTGCGCAACTACATCGACACGCTGGTGTCGCTGCCCTGGCGCAAGAAGAGCAAGGTCAGCTCCGACCTCGCGCATGCCGAGGAGGTGCTCGACACCGACCATTACGGGCTCGAGAAGGTCAAGGAGCGGATCGTCGAGTACCTCGCGGTCCAGCAGCGGGTCGACAAGGTCAAGGCGCCCATCCTCTGCCTGGTCGGGCCGCCGGGGGTGGGCAAGACCTCGCTCGGCCAGTCGATCGCGCGCGCGACGAACCGGAAGTTCGTCCGCATGGCGCTCGGCGGCGTGCGCGACGAGGCCGAGATCCGGGGCCACCGGCGTACCTACATCGGGTCGATGCCGGGCAAGATCCTGCAGAACCTCGCCAAGGTCGGTGTGCGCAACCCGCTTTTCCTGCTCGACGAGGTCGACAAGATGGGCATGGATTTCCGGGGCGATCCCGCGAGCGCGCTGCTCGAGGTGCTCGATCCGGAGCAGAACTCGACCTTCACCGATCACTACGTCGAGGTCGAGTACGACCTTTCCGACGTGATGTTCGTGGCCACGGCCAATACGCTCAACATTCCTCCGGCACTGCTCGACAGGCTCGAGGTGATCCGGCTGTCGGGCTATACCGAGGACGAGAAGCTCAACATCGCCAGGCGCTACCTGTTGCCCAAGCAGATGCGCAACAACGGCCTCAAGCCCGAGGAGCTTTCGATCAGCGATGCCGCGATCCGCGACATCATCCGCTTCTACACCCGCGAAGCCGGTGTGCGAGCGCTCGAGCGCGAGTTGAGCAAGGCCTGCCGCAAGACGGTGCGCATGCTCGTGCTCAAGCCGAGCGACCGCAAGGTGAGCATCACTCCCAAGAGTCTCGACAAGTTCCTCGGCGTGCGTCGCTTCAGTTACGGCGTTGCGGAACGCGAGAACCAGATCGGCCAGGTAACCGGGCTCGCCTGGACCGAGGTCGGTGGAGAGCTTCTCACCGTCGAGGCGGTGGCGGTGCCCGGCAAGGGCAAGACCACCTCCACCGGCAAGCTCGGCGATGTCATGCAGGAATCGATCAAGGCGGCCATGACGGTCGTTCGCAAGCGTGCCAATCGTCTGGGCATCGCGCCCGACTTCTACGAGAAGCACGACATCCACGTGCATGTTCCGGAAGGTGCCACGCCGAAGGACGGTCCGAGTGCCGGCATCGCCATGACGACCGCTCTGGTATCGGTCCTGACGGGGATTCCGGTGCGTGCCGATGTCGCCATGACCGGGGAGATCACCCTGCGCGGCGAAGTCCTCCCGATCGGCGGCCTCAAGGAGAAACTGCTGGCGGCGCATCGCGGCAACATCCGCACCGTGCTGATCCCCGAGGAGAACGTGAAGGATCTCGCCGAGATTCCCGACAACGTGAAGAACAGCCTCGAGATCATCCCGGTGAAGTGGATCGACAAGGTGCTCGAGCGCGCACTCGAACGAGCACCGGAGCCGACCGACGATCTCGTCGGCAAGCCCGATGCGGCAGGTGTTCCACCCAAGCCGGAACCGGATTCCGAGAGCACGCTCGCTCACTGATCGAACGCTCGCGGCACGAGTGCCGATCGCCCGGAAATCCGCTTGACACAAGGCTTTCCGGGCGATGTAATACGCGATCGGTTTCGATGCCCCTGGGTCGATCACCAAGGGCTCGTGAGACATTCGCGCACGGCGTTTCGCGCGCGACGAAAACCTGACTAGATGATGCGAGGGGGTTCTAAGTGAACAAGACCGATCTGATCGACCACATTGCGAAGCAGGCCGATATTTCGAAGGCTGCAGCCGGCCGTGCGCTGGATGCATTCGTTGGTGCGGTCCGTACCACGCTCAAGAAGGGCGGCACGGTCACCCTCGTGGGCTTCGGTACGTTTGCGGTCGGCAAGCGCGCGGCGCGCACGGGGCGCAACCCCCGGACTGGCGACACGATCAAGATCAAGGCTGCCAAGCTTCCCAAGTTCCGTCCTGGCAAGGCGCTGAAGGACGCGATCAACTGAGCGCGCTTGCGCCCTGCGCCGGAACCGCTATAATCGCGGTCTTCGCGAATCGCAGTCGATGCTGATGCTCGGGTGCTTAGCTCAGTTGGTAGAGCGGCGCCCTTACAAGGCGTAGGTCGGGAGTTCGAGACTCTCAGCACCCACCAGAGTCGCCGGACACGGATCGCGAGTGGTTCTGCAATCAGGAGTGGTAGTTCAGTTGGTTAGAATACCGGCCTGTCACGCCGGGGGTCGCGGGTTCGAGTCCCGTCCACTCCGCCAACGATTCCAGGGGCGAACGCGAGTTCGCCCTTTTTCTTTTAATTTCGCCTGACCGCCCACGCAGGAAAACGGACATGTTCGAGTCGATCCGCAATCATCAGCGAATCCTGCAGCTGATCCTGGTGATCCTGATCTTCCCGGCGTTCGCTTTCTTCGGCTTGCCGGCGTACGACCGGATGACCGGCGGCGATTCGATCGCGACGGTCGCCGGTACGCAGATCACCATGCCGGAGTTCGAGCAGGCGCAGCGCGAGCAGATGGATCGCCTGAGGGAGTCGCTCGGTGATTCCTTCGACCCCTCCATGCTGCAGGAGCCGGCGGTGCAGCGCGAGATCCTCGAGGGGTTGATCACACGCCATACCCTGTTCTGGGCTGCGCGCGAGGAGAACATCTCCGTCACCGATGACGAACTGCGCCGGCTCATCACCGGAATTCCCGGGCTCACCGACGAGGAAGGACGCTTCGACCGCGAGCGCTACGCGACCCTGCTCGCTGCGCGCGGCATGAGCGAAGCGGGTTTCGAATACGAGCAGCGCCGCGAGCTCGCGATCCGGGCCCTGCCGGAGTCGATCGGGCTCACCGCCTTGTCCCCGAAGCCGGTGGTCGAGCGCCTGCTGCGTACCAACGAGCAGGTCCGGGCGGTGAGCATGCGCGTCTTTCGCGCCGAGGATTACGTCGCGAGCACCGAGTCGGGCGAAGCGGAGTTCCGCAAGTACTTCGAGGAGAATCCGCGAGAATTCGAGATTCCCGAGTTCGCGAAGGTCGAGTACGTGATGTTGCGGGCCGAGGATGTCGCCGCCCGGATCGAGCTCGACCCGAAGGCGGTACGGGAGTACTACGACCAGAATCCGGGCAGCTTCGGCGCGCCCGAGGAGCGCCATGCGAGCCACATTCTCGTCGCCACGGGCGCAGAGGGCAGGGAGGCGGCTCGCGCGAGGATCGAGGCGCTCAAGGCCGAGATCGATGCCGGCAAGGCTTTCGATACGGTAGCCCGAGAGACATCCGACGACGCCGCCTCGAAGGATTCCGGCGGGGACCTCGGCTGGTTTCGCCGCGACGACATGATCACCGAGGTCGCCGATGCTGCCTTCGGCCTGGAGAAGGCCGGCGAGATCGCCGGCCCGGTCGAGTCGGAGTTCGGCTGGCACCTCGTCAGGCTCGAGGGAATCCGCGAAGCGGCGATCAAGCCCTTCGAGGAAGTGCGCGAGGACATCACCCGGGAACTTCGCGCGCAGCAGGCCCGGCTGCGATACGGCGAGGCGGCCGAGGACTTCAGCAACAGCGTCTACGAACAGGGAGACAGCCTCGCGCCGGCGGCCGAGCAGCTCGGCCTCGAGGTGATGACGGCCGACGAGGTTCGTCGCAGCGGAGCCCGCGATCCTTCCTCGCCACTGAATCGGCCGGCGGTGCTCAGGGCGATCTTCGCCCCGCAATCCCTTTCGCAGCGACAGAACACCGAGGCGATCGACATCGGCAACGGCAGCCTGCTGGCTGCGCGGGTGATCGACTACCAGCCGGCGCGAATGCCCGCCTACGAAGAGATCGAAGCCGAGGTGGCTGCCCGGGTCAAGGCGCTGGAGGCTGCCCGTCTTGCGCGCGAGGCTGGCGAGCGGGCGTTGGCGCAGGCGCGCGAGGCCGGTGCGGCGGCCGAGGGTTTCGGCGAGACGCAGAAGATCTCCAGGATGAGTGCGGCTTCGCTCGGCACCGAGGCCGTCCAGGCGATCTTCGGCGCCGACCCGGAGAGCCTGCCCGGCTTCGTCGGTGTGCCGCAGGGCTCGAGCGGCTATGCGATCTTCAGGATCAGCGAGGTCGAGGACCTTGACGCGGCCCGGGTCGATGAGCGCCTGCGGGCCTATCGGGACCAGGCGTCCAGCCTCTACGGCCAGGCCGAAACGGCGGCTGTATTCGAGCTGCTTCGCGCCCGCGCGGATGTGAAGGTCCGCATGGACAGGCTGACATCGTCCCGCGACGACGAGGACGAGGAGTGAAACCGGATCAGGATCGCCCGGCCGCCGGGTAGAGCGCGGCGATCCGGTCGGCGGCATCGGCGAGCGACGAAGCGCAATCGGCGCCGGCATCCTTTCCTTCCCCGTTCGGAGCGCTGGTGTCCACTGCAATGGATGACGCGGCGTCGAGCCGCGAGAAATTGCGGGCCATGGATCGCTCGTAGGCGGGATCGTAGTGGTCGGCGAGCAGCTCGCCGACCAGTCCGTCCCAGTCACCATTCGACGCCTGCGAATCCCAGTGGGCGATGCGCGACTTGCCATGGATCGGCACGAAGGCGGACAGGCGTTCGGACAGCAGGGCCGGGTTGCCCAGGAAGTGCTCGTAGTCTTCGCGTAGCAGCCGGATCCGGAACTCCGGCGATGCCGTGAGGACGATGCACTCGGAGGAACGCATCCGCGTGATCAATGGTCCCGGCACCTGGCAGCTGCCGATCTTTCGGCTTTCGGATTCGACGAATACCGGCCGGCTGTCGTCACAGTTTCGTAGCGCCTGCCACAGGCGGGATTCGAAGCCTTTCTGGCTCGGCTGGGGGTTGTCCGGTATCGGCCCGAGGATGGACCCGCGATGCGCCGCCAGAGCCTCGAGATCGAGGACCTGCAGGCCTCGTTCGGCGAGCAGGCTCAGCAGCCGGCTCTTGCCGACCCCGGTGCGGCCGGCGACCACGATGAATCGATGCCGCTGCGGCAGTTGCTCCAGATCGGCGACGACCTGGCGGCGATAGGAGCGATAGCCTCCTTCGAGCACATCGACCTTCCAGCCGACGCGCGAGAGCACGATGGCGAGCGAGCCGGACCGGTTGCCGCCGCGCCAGCAATAGACGAGTGGACGCCAGTCGGGCGGCATGGCGCTGAACCGGGTCTCGAGGAGGGTGCCGATGTTGCGGGCCACCAGCGCCGCCCCGCGCCGCCTCGCGACGAAAGCTCCTTCGCGGGCGTGCAGGGTGCCGACCTCGGCGCGTTCGAGATCATCGAGCACGGGGGCGCCGGCGGCGCCGGGGATGTGGTCGAGGGCGAACTCGGCCGGGCTACGGGCATCGAGGATGGCGTCGTAGCGATCGAGCGTGGCAAGGCAGTCGGCGATCGATACGGTTCTGGGACCTTTCATCGGGCAGTCCGGGAGTCAGGCGGGAGGGAGGATGGCGAAACACAATAGAATGATGGCGGTGTGCCCGTCGGGAGTCGAGCCACGTCGATGAAAGTGTTCAATCTCAGTTGTGACCACGACCATGTCTTCGAGGGCTGGTTCGGCCGTGCCGAGGACTTCGACCGGCAGGTCGAGGCCGGCCTGATCCAGTGCCCGGTGTGCGGCAGCGGCGGGATACGCAAGCTGCTGTCGGCGCCACGCATCAATCGTGGTCGCGGCGAGGCCAGGCCGACGCATGCCGTCGGCAAGACGGAGCCCGACGCCGCCTCGCCCCCGTCTCCATCATCCGCCCAGCTCGAGCTGCAGAGGCTCTGGATCCAGATGGCGCGGCAGGTGATCGAATCGACCGAGGATGTCGGCAACCGGTTCGCCGAAGAGGCGCGGCGGATCCACTATCAGGAGAAACCGGCGCGGGCCATCCGCGGCGAGGCGACGCCTCGCGAGGCCGCCGATCTGGCAGAGGAGGGCATCGAGGTGCTCGCCTTTCCGATGCCTGCCGCGCTCAAGAACCCGGTTCAGTAGCGGTCGTGCGCCCGGATTGAGACGGGTTCGGATCCGGGTGCAGGACAA
>JAMLIN010000014.1 GCA_023954135.1 Burkholderiaceae bacterium
GGGGTGTGCGGCGGGCGCGGCCGGGCCCCCGCACCCCGGGGCCCCCGCCCCCCGCGGCACTGCTCCTGTTTACTGGTAGACGATGTCCGCGCGGCGGTTCTCGGCGTGGGCGGCTTCGTCGTTGCCGGACGCGCGCGGGCGCTCCTCGCCGAAGCTTACCGCTTCCATCTGCTGATCGCCGACACCCAGGACGGCCAGCGAGCGACGCACCGCTTCGGCCCGTTTCTGGCCGAGGGCGAGGTTGTACTCGCGGCTGCCTCGATCGTCGGTATTGCCCTGGATCGCGATGCGGCGACCGCGATTGGTGGTCAGGTAGCGGGCATGCGCCTCGACGAGCGGGCGGTACTCGTCGCGCACCACGAAGCTGTCGAAGTCGAAGTAGACGCTGCGCTTGGCGAGGACGCCTGCGGGATCGTTGAGCGGGTCCTGCTGCTGCTGGCCCGCATCGATCTGCTGGACGGTCCGGCTCGAGTCGCCGATACCGCCGGCACCGGCCCCGGCGGCGCCGGTGTCACGCGACTCGACGACGGCATCCTTGCTCTCGTCGAGCTCGACGCTCGAGCCGCAGGCTGCGAGGCCGGCGCAGACGAGAAGGGTCAGAAGGGTCCGGGTAGGGTTCATTGCGGGATTCTCCATCGGGATCCAGGTTGCTGTTGCTTGACCGTGGGGCGGGTCGGGAGGCCCGGCTTCAGGGGCCGAACGGACCCCAGGTCGGCTCGCGGATGTCGTCGGTGTCCGAGCTCATCCGCTGCTTGACGCGTCCGTCCACGGACGCGGCCATGAGCATGTCGCGTCCGTTCGCGCGCGTAGCGTACATGACCCAAAGGCCGTTGGGGGCGAAACTCGGGGACTCCTCCTGGCCGCGGTCGGACAGGCGGGTCTCGGCGCCGCTGCCGAGGTCCTTGACCATGACGTAGAAGCCGCCGTCGCGACGCGACACGAAGGCGAGCTTGCGGCCGTCGGGCGATACCCGGGGGCTGACGTTGTAGTTGCCGTCGAAGGTGACGCGGTTGACCGCGCCGCCGCTGGTGGCGACGCGGTAGACCTGAGGCGACCCGCCGCGGTCCGAGGTGAAGTAGATCGCCTTGCCGTCGCCCGAGAAGAAGGGCTCCGTGTCGATGCCGCTCGAGGAAACCAGTCGCCGCGGTTCGCCGCTGCCGTCGGCCGCGATCAGGTAGATCTGCGAGAGGCCGTCGCGGGTGAGGGCGACCGCCAGGGTGTTGCCGTCGGGCGACCAGGCCGGCGCGCTGTTGCTGCCCTTGAAGTTGGCGACCGCCTTGCGCTGCCCGGTGCTGAGGGTGTGGACGTAGACGACCGGCTTCTTCGATTCGAAGGACACATAGGCGAGCCGGCTTCCGTCGGGTGACCAGGATGGGGAGATGATCGGTTCCGGCGACGTGAGCGATGTCTGCTCGTTGCGGCCGTCCCAGTCGGCGATCTTGAGCCGGTAGCGGCCGCCCTGCTTGGTGATGAAGGCGATGCGGGTCGAGAAGATGCCTTTCTGGCCGGTCAGCTTCTCGAAGACGAAATCGGCCGCACGGTGGCCGGCGTAGCGCAGGTCGCCGGCGCCGGCGACGATCGATTCGCCGCCCAGCCCGCGCTGGCGCACGCTGTCCGAAAGACGGTAGCGGATGTCGTAGCGGCCGTCGGCCAGACGGGTATACGAGCCGCCGACCACCGAGTCGGCGCCCTGCGCGCGCAGCGTCGCGAAATCGGGTGTCGCGCTGTCCGAGATGACGGCGCTGGTCTCGATGATGCGGAACATCCCGCTGGCGGCGAGGTCGTTGCGGATCACCGCGGCGATGTCCTCGGGCAGCTGGCCTTCACCCGCGAAGCTCCCGACCGCGATCGGGTACTGGCTGGCGCCGACGCCGGAGACGTCGAGCCGCATTTCCTGCGCATGGGCGGTGGCGATGGCGCCGGCGAGGACGAGTGCCGCGGCGCATCGGAATAGAACACGGGTACGGTTCATGATTCGGCGATCGGTCGTTGCTCGGGTCGTCGGAAGCGACGCGTTCGCCGCGACATGCGACGAACGGAGGGAGAGAGAGTTGCCGGGATTATAGCGGACGCTCCCCGGGCTACGTCCGCGGCGTGCCGGATGGCCGTTTCGCGGCCCGTCAGTTGTCACGCGGGCCACGGATGATCGTGAGGCTCGGGGGGCATGTGCCGTTCGCCATGCGCGGGAAGGGATCGGTGCGCTGTATGCCGCGCTCGGCGGCGCTGTCCCAGCCGGCATGGCCGCTCGACTTGCGCAGGGTCACCGAGGCGACGCTGCAGTCGTCGCGCAGGCGGACCGCGAACTCGGCCTTGGGATTGCCGGCGAGATCGGGCGGAATGAGGAAGTTCGTATTCGCGCGGATGGCGGAGCGAAGCTGAGCCTGGTAGCCCGCATCCATGCCGGTGCCGCCGGCATTGCCGCGCGCACCGCTGGCGCCGCCGCTGGGTGCGCCCTGGGTGGCGCCGGTCTCGCTGCCGCCGGCGGCCTGCTGCAGGCTCGCAAGGTATTCCGTGCGCCGACGCTCCTCCTCGGCGCGGCGCGCCTGCTCGGCGGCCTTGCGCTTCTGTTCCTCGGCGAGCTTCTGCTTTCGTGCCTCCTCGGCCTTGCGCTTTTCCTCCTCGGCGAGCTTCTGCTTGCGCGCTTCCTCGGCGCGGCGTTTCTCCTCGGCGAGCTGCCGCTGGCGTTCCTCCTCGGCGCGGCGCTTCTGTTCCTCGGCGAGCCGCTGCTTGCGCTCTTCCTCGGCCCGGCGCTTCTCTTCGGCGAGCTGTCGCTGACGCTCCTCCTCGGCCCTGCGCTTTCTCTCTTCCTCCTCACGCTTGGCCTTCTCGATCGCGATCTGCGGGTCCGGCGCGGGCTCGGATGGCGGCGGCGGTGGCGGTGGCGGCGCCGGCTGGGGCTCGGGGACCGGCTCCGGCCGGGGTTGCGGCTGGGGCGTCGGTTCCGGTTGCTCGATGGCGGGCGCCGGGGTCCAGAGCTCGGCGATGACCGGTGGCGGCTCGCTCGACTTCCACGATATCCCGACCACCAGCATCGCCGCCAGGGCGAGGTGGATCAGCAGCGCCAGGCCGAATGCCTTGATCCGGCCCGAGCGCGAGGGCCGGGGCCGGTTGGGGAAGCGCTCGGCGAGCGACGGCTTCCTGCTCACCGGCCCTCCGGCTCGCCGAGCAGCCCGACCCGGTCGACATTGGCGCGCTTGAGCCCGTCGAGCACGAACATCACCGCCTCGTAGGGCACGGCCTTGTCGGCCGCGATGCCCACGGGCATCGGATTCTCGAGCCGCAGGTTGGAGATGATCCCGAACAGGTCGGCGCGGGTCGCCTGGGCTTCGTAGGGATCGTCGGAATTGCGCAGCTTGACCGACATCTGCTGCTGGGCGTCGATCTCGATCGCAATGTAGGGCTCGGCGAGGACGTTCGACTTGCCGACGGTGGGCAGCTCGATCTGCCCGGGGGGCAGCAGCGGTGCCGTGACCATGAAGATCACCAGCAGCACCAGCATGACGTCGATGTAGGGCACGACGTTGATGTCGCTGACCATCCGGCGCGAGCGCCGGTTGCCGTTGCGTGGACCTGTCGCAGCCATGGTGACCTCCGGGTCGATGCGGGCCGGGCGCTAGCGCGCCTGGCGCTGCAGGATGTTGGAGAACTCTTCCATGAAGCTGTCGAAGCGGCTCGACAGGCGGTCGATGTCGTGTGCATAGCGGTTGTAGGCGATCACCGCGGGAATCGCGGCGAACAGGCCGATCGCGGTGGCGACCAGGGCCTCGGCGATACCGGGTGCAACGGCTGCGAGGGTCGCCTGGTGGACATTGGCCAGCCCCCGGAACGCGTTCATGATCCCCCAGACCGTGCCGAACAGGCCGATGTAGGGGCTGACCGAGCCCGCCGTGGCGAGCAGGGGCAGGCCGGATTCGAGCATGTCCAGCTCGCGCTGGTAGGAGGCCCGCATCGCGCGGCGCGAGCCGTCGACGATGGACTGCGGATCGCCCGGCGTCTGCTGGCGCGCCTTCAGGAACTCGCTCATGCCGGCATCGAAGATCCGCGCCATCGAGCCGGGATCCTTGCGCGACTCGCGGATCTGCTGATAGAGCTGGCCGAGCTCGCGATCGCGCCAGAACTCGTCCTCGAAGCGGTTGGCGGCGCGGGCGGCCCCCTTGAGGGTGAAGAACTTGCGGAAGATGACGGTCCAGGAAGCGATCGAGATCAGCACCAGCAGCAGCATCACGGCCTGCACCAGCAGGCTCGCATCGATCACGAGCGAGATGATCGACAGGTCTTGGTTCATCGGGCGGTCCCCGGTTGGATGGATTGGGTGAGCCAGTCGGGCAGGCCGACCGGGCGGCCGTCGCTGCGCCGGATCATGGCGATGCGGACTTCGGCGTCGGCGAGGACTTCGTCCTCGCCCTGGCGGCAGGCCCACTGGTGCAGTGTGGCCGAGGCGCGGCGTGCGCCGGTGACGGCCAGCCCGAGGTTCAGCACGTCGTCGAGCCGGGCCGGCCGGAGGTACTCGATGCGCATGCCGCGGACCACGAAGACCTCGTCGCGGGCCCGGGCGATCTCGAAATGCGAGGGGCCGCCGAGCGAGCGCAGCCATTCGGTACGGGCCCGCTCGAAGAAGCGAAGATAGTTCGCGTAGTAGACGATGCCGCCTGCATCGGTGTCTTCATAGTAGACGCGGATCGGCCAGTCGAAGACCGATCGGGCGGCGGCGTTCGAGGCTTCGGATGGCACGCCGTCGGGAGGAACGAATTCGTCGATCGGTGATTCTATCAATCGCGGGGTTCCGGGAGAAATCAGTGCACCATGCCCGCCGGCCGCGGGACCATCTGCCAGGCGAGGCCGGCGAGCAGGACCGCAGCGCTGACGGCGAAGAGGGCCCGCCTCGCCCCGTGGAGCCGGTATTCCTCCCAGTCGAAGCGCTCGGACATCACGGTGGCGAGCGCGAAGCCGGCGACCAGCCCGCCGATATGGGCGGCATTGTCGATCATCGTGGCGGTAAAGCCCATGAAGAGCGAATAGCCGACGAAGATGACCAGCGAGGGCCGCATGGACGCGACCAGGCCCTTCGGCAGCTTGTGCGGCTTGGTGAACAGGGCGGCGAGCAGGGCCCCGGCGACACCGAAGATCGCACCGGAGGCGCCCACCGAGACGGCGATCCGCGCCGACGAGAACATGCTCGCCAGCGAGCCGAACAGGCCGGCGAACAGGTATATGATGGCGAACTGGCCGTTGCCGTAGAAGCGCTCGGCGATCCGGCCCATGTTGAGCATCGCCCACATGTTGAAGCCGAGGTGGATGACGCCGGCGTGCAGCACGGTCGAGCTCATCAGCCGCCAGGGCTGCTCGAGGGTCGCCGGCAGGAAATTCCCGCCCAGCAGCAACAAGGCCTGCGGGCTCGGCGACATCCAGTCGACTCCCAGCAGCACCGTCACGATCCAGACGGCGACGTTGACCGCCACCACAGTGGTGGTCACGAAGGTTCGCGGGGTTGCCTCGTACAGGCGCTGGACGAAGTCCGGCATCATGAGGACGCGGCGGCGTCGCCATCGTCCCAGAGGCCGCCGGTCGGCGAGCTGCGGGGCGCCGCCAGGCCGAAGTGTCGCCATGCGGCCGGCAGGGCCACGCGCCCGCGCGGCGTGCGCTGCAGGAAGCCCTGCTGGATCAGGTAGGGCTCGATCACGTCCTCGATGGTCTCGCGCTCCTCGCTGATCGCGGCGGCGAGGTTGTCGAGCCCCACCGGCCCGCCGCCGAACTTCTCGAGGATCGCCGACAGCAGCGCCCGGTCCATCAGGTCGAGCCCCGCCGCATCCACGTCGAGCATCCGCAGGGCGGTATCGGCGACCGTGTCGTCGATGATGCCGCCGGTGCGCACCTGGGCGTAGTCGCGCACCCGGCGCAGGAGCCGGTTGGCGATCCGCGGGGTGCCGCGCGAGCGGCGCGCGATCTCGCGCGCGCCGGCCTCCGAGATGCCGGCCTCGAGCAGTCCCGCCGAGCGGGTCACGATCCGGCCGAGGTCTTCCTCGCTGTAGAACTCGAGCCGCGCGACGATACCGAAGCGGTCGCGCAGCGGATTGGTCAGCATCCCGGCCCGGGTGGTCGCCCCGACCAGGGTGAACGGGGCGACATCGAGCTTGATCGAGCGGGCGGCGGGGCCTTCGCCGATCATGATGTCGATCTGGTAGTCCTCGAGCGCCGGGTAGAGGATCTCCTCGACGATCGGCGAGAGCCGGTGGATCTCGTCGATGAACAGCACGTCGTTGCGCTCGAGGTTGGTCAGCAGCGCCGCGAGGTCGCCGGGCTTCTCGAGCACCGGCCCCGAAGTCTGGCGCAGGTTGACCCCCATCTCGGCGGCGACGATATGGGCCAGCGTGGTCTTGCCGAGCCCGGGAGGGCCGAACAGGAGCAGGTGGTCGAGCGGCTCGCCGCGATGGCGCGCGGCCGCCATGAAGATGTCGAGCTGCTCGCGGATGCGAGGCTGGCCGATGTAGTCGGCCAGCGCCCGCGGCCGCAGCGCCCGCTCGACGACCTCCTCGTTGGGCGAGCCCGGCGCCGGCGTGATCAGGCGGTCGTGCTCGATCATGCCTTCACCAGCGACTTGAGCGCCTGGCGGATGCCGTCGGAGACATCCACGCCGGGCGGGAGCTTGCGACCCGCAGCGTCGGCTTCGCGCTCGGAATAGCCGAGGGCGACCAGCGCGTGCACCACATCGGCGAGCGCCGCGTCGGGCGGCGTGTGGCCCGCACCGTCCGCGGGCGGGGCGAAGCGGCCCTTGAGCTCGAGCAGCAGGCGCTCGGCGGTCTTCTTGCCGATGCCCGGGACCCGGGTCAGGCGGCTGGCATCCTGGGTGGCGACCGCCCGGCCGAGCTCGTCGACCGACATGCCCGAGAGCAGCGCGAGGGCGATCCGGGCGCCGACGCCGGAGATGCGGATCAGCTGGCGGAAGGCATCGCGTTCGGCCTCGGTGCCGAACCCGAAGAGCAGGTGGGCGTCCTCGCGCACGACGAGATGGGTGAGCAGCGTGACCGGCGATCCGATCGCCGGCAACTCGAATACGGTGCTCATCGGCGCCTCGATCTCGTAGCCGACACCGCCGACATCCACCAGCAGGGCGGGCGGCCGCTTGGCGAGCAGCTTGCCTGAGAGTCGTCCGATCATGGCCGCGAGCTTACACCACCCGGCCGCCTCGGATCCGGGCGCCGCGGCGCCGGATCGCCAGGCCGGTGGCGCCCGCGGCGGCGGTCGCCCCGAGCGCGAACTTCGCGGCATGGATGTGGCAGATCGCGCAGGCGAGCGCATCGGCCGCATCGGCCGCGGGCGGACCGGGAAGCATCAGCAGGCGCTGCACCATCGCGGCGATCTGTCCCTTGCCGGCATGGCCGTGGCCGACCACCGACTGCTTGAGCTGCAGGGCGGTGTACTCGTGCACCGGCAGGCCGGCGGCCACCAGGGCGGTGATCGCGGCGCCGCGCGCCTGGCCCAGCAGCAGGGTCGAGGCGGGATTGACGTTGACGAACACCTTCTCGATCGCGCTCTCGCCGGGTCGGTACTGTCCGATGATCTCGGCGAGGCCGGCATGGATGACGCCGAGCCGGGTCGCGAGGTCCGCGTCCGGGGTGCGGATCGTGCCGCTGGCGATGTAGGTGAGCCGTCCCGCCTGCCGCCGTACGAGGCCGAAGCCGGTGCGCCGCAATCCCGGATCGACGCCGAGGACGATGTCCGGGGCAGTGCGGGCGGTATCGGGCGTCAATGCCGGAAGTGCCGCACGCCGGTGAAGACCATCGCGACGCCGCGCTCGTTGGCCGCCGCGATGACCTCGGCGTCGCGTACCGAGCCGCCAGGCTGGATCACGCAGCCGGCGCCGGCGTCGACGACGACATCGAGCCCGTCGCGAAACGGGAAAAAGGCGTCCGACGCAACCGCCGAGCCCGCCAGCGACAGGGCGGCGTTGCTCGCCTTGATCGAGGCGATCCGCGCCGAATCGATCCGGCTCATCTGGCCCGCGCCGACGCCCAGGGTCTGGCCGTTACCGCAGAAGACGATCGCGTTGGACTTGACGAACTTGGCGACGCGCCAGGCGAACAGCAGGTCGGCGAGCTGGGCCTCGGTCGGGGCGATCTCGGTCACCACCTTCAACTCGTCGGGGGCCAGGTTGCGGGCATCGAGCGTCTGCACGAGAAGACCGCCGCCGACGCGCTTGAAGTCGAAGATGTTGCCGCCCGGCGCGAGCGGGATCTCGAGCAGGCGCACGTTCTGCTTGGCGGCGAAGACCGCGCGCGCGCCGTCGGCGAATCCCGGCGCGATCAGGACCTCGACGAACTGGCGGGCGACTTCGGCCGCGGTCTCGGCGTCGAGCGGGCGGTTGAAGGCGATGATGCCGCCGAAGGCGGAGGTCGGGTCGGTCGAGAATGCCTTGGCATAGGCTTCGCCGCAACTGCTCGCGATCGCGACGCCGCAGGGATTGGCATGCTTGACGATGACGCAGGCGGGCGAGTCGAAGCTCTTGACGCACTCCCAGGCCGCATCGGCATCGGCGATGTTGTTGTACGAGAGCTCCTTGCCCTGGAGCTGGCGATAGTGCGCGAGCGTGCCGGGGGCGGGCTGGGCGTCGCGGTAGAAGGCGGCGGCCTGGTGGGGATTCTCCCCGTAGCGCATCTCCTGCGCCTTGTGCCACTGCTGGGTGTAGACGTCGGGCAGGATCCGCGTGCCGCCGTCGCCCTCGTCGTCGCGCGCGGTCAGGTAGTTGGTGATCGCGGCGTCGTAGGCGGCGGTATGCGCGAAGACCTTCTTCGCCAGGGCGAGCCGGCGTCCGGCATCGATGCCGCCGGGCCCGCGCACCGCGGCGGCGATCTCGTCGTAGTCGGCCGGGTCGACCACCGTGGCCACGCCGCCGAAGTTCTTGGCCGCCGCGCGCAGCATCGTCGGCCCGCCGATGTCGATGTTCTCGATCGCGTCCTCGAAGCTGCAGTCGGGCCGGGCCACCGTGGCGGAGAACGGATAGAGGTTGACCACCAGCAGGTCGATGCGATCGATGCCGTGCTCGGCCAGGGCGGCCATGTGCGCCGGCAGGTCGCGCCGGGCGAGCAGGCCGCCGTGGATCTTCGGATGCAGGGTCTTGACCCGGCCGTCGAGCATTTCGGGAAAGCCGGTGTGGTCGGAGACCTCGGTCACCGGGATGCCATTGTCGGCGAGCAGCTTCGCGGTGCCGCCGGTCGAGAGGATCGCGACGCCGGCATCGGCCAGTGCGCGCGCGAGCTCGACGACGCCGGTCTTGTCCGAAACGCTGATCAGTGCCCGTTCGATTATCTGCATGGTCTGCCTGTTGTGGTCCGCCGCGGGCTATTGCCCGAGCATGCCGTGGTTGATCAGCTTCTTGCGAAGCGTGTTCCGGTTGATGCCGAGCATGGCGCTCGCCCGTAGCTGGTTGCCCTGTGCGTGGCGCATGACGACCTCGAGCATCGGGCGCTCGACCGCCTGGATCACCATGTCGTAGACGGCCTGGGGCCGCGCGCCTTCGAGATCACGGAAGTAGCGCTCGAGATTGCGGGTGACGGCCTCGTCGATGCTGTTGCTGTTCCTGCTCATGCCGCGAGCCTCCGGTCGCTGTCCGGTGCCTGGCCGGATTCGGGAGTGGGCGTATCGGCCAGCTCGAGGATCGCGGCGAGCTGTTCCTCGGCCGACTCGAGCCGGAAGAAGCGCGCGAGGAACTCGCCCGCTCCCGGACGGCCGGCGAGATACCAGTCGACATGCTTCCTGGCGGTGCGCACCCCGGTGAATTCGCCGTGGAACGCGTAATGGTCCAGCAGGTGCTCGTGGAGCACGCGCACGAAGCCCGCCGGCCCGGGTGGCGGGCGGCGCGTACCGTCGGCGAGCCAGGCGACGATGTCGGCGAAGATCCAGGGATTGCCCTGGGCGGCACGGCCGATCATGACCGCATCGGCGCCGGTGGCGGCGAGCACCTCGGCGGCCTTCTGCGGACTGTCGATGTCGCCGTTGGCGACCACCGGTATGCGCAGGAGCGACTTGATCTCGGCGATGGTGTCGTATTCGGCGTTGCCCCGGTAGCCGCAGGCCCGGGTACGCCCGTGCACCGCGATCATGGCGGCGCCCGCCGATTCGGCCGCTCGCGCGAGCATCGGTGCATTGCGCGAATCCGGCGCCGGGCCGGTGCGCATCTTGACGGTGACCGGAACATCGACAGCGCCGACCACCGCCTCGATGATGCGCAGCGCAAGGCCGGTATCGCCCATCAGCGCCGAGCCGGCCGCGAGATTGCAGACCTTCTTGGCGGGGCAGCCCATGTTGATGTCGATCACCTGTGCGCCGCGATCGACGTTGAAGCGCGCCGCCTCGGCCATCATGGCGGGATCGCCGCCGGCGATCTGCACCGCGCGCGGCTCGGTCTCGCCGGCGTGGTCGATGCGCCGGGACGTCTTGACGCTGTGCCAGAGGCGGGGATTCGATGCGGCCATCTCCGAGACGGCGTAGCCGGCGCCGAGCCGCCGGCAGAGCTGGCGGAACGGCCGATCGGTGACGCCGGCCATGGGCGCGACGAATACCGGGTTCGGCAGCGTGAACGGGCCGAGCTGCATCGTGGGTCGGACGGATTCTTGGTGGTGGTTCGCGTTCGCCGGCGGGCTGGCGTGTCGCGCCAGTAGGTCGCGCGTGCCGGTCGCGGACATTCTAGCGGAAAGCCGCTGCCCAAGAAATGTGCAGCGCAGGGTGACTCAGCGCCAGCCGAACATGAAGCCTCTTGCAATGCCACGTCGGGCCGGCGGCACCAGGTCGAGGGCCGAGAGCAGCGCCGATGCGGCCGCGCGCACCGCCGGCGTGGCGAACATCACCGCGAGCCGGTCGGTGGCGCCGATGATGATGCGCCGATCGTGTCTGCGCGAGCTGGCATGGGCCGCGCAGGCGGCGCGCAGGGCGGCGGCATCGTCGCCGGCATCGCCCAGCATCTGCGCAAGCTCGAATGCATCGCGCAAGCCGAGGTTGAGTCCCTGGCCCGCCACCGGATGCAGCGCCTGGGCGGCATTGCCGATCATGATGCGCCGACCGTCGAAGGTTTCCCGACGCAGGCTGCGCACCAGCGGCGCGACATGGCGCGGCGAAACCAGGCGCAGCCGGCCGAGGCTGCCGCCGAAGGCGCGGCCGAGAGCGGCCTCGAATTCGGCCGCGGGCATCCGGGCACGGCTCTCGCAGGCATCGGGGCTGTCGCACCAGACGAGCGCATGGCGATGCGGCTCGGGCAGGGGCAGCAGGGCGAGCGGGCCGTTGGCGCGGAAAGCTTCGAAGGCCACTCCGGGGCGTTCGCGCTCCGCCTCGAGCTCGGCGAGCAGGGCGCACTGTCCGAACTCGCGCCGCTCGGCATCCGCGCCGGTATCGCCATCGGCGCAGATCTCGATGGCCGCCGCCACCCCGCCGGGGACTTCGGTTGCCGTCCCGCTCGCTGCATCGAAGCCCGCCGCGCGGCAGGCCGAGCCGAGCGCGGCGACGAGCTCGCCGTAACGCACCACCTGGCCGAGCGCCGGCAGCCCGTGCTCGCCGTGCGCCATGCGCAGGCTGCCCGGATGATGATCGATCCGTACGTCGACATCATGGATCGCCGCGGCGCGCGGCATCGGCATCACGCGCTCGAGCAACTGGACCGAGCCGGCCGACAGGGCGATCGGGCGCGCGGCGACGGCCTCGGGCAGGGGGCGTTCCTGGCGCAGCCAGTCGATCCGGGACGGCCCGATCCCCTGGCGGCGCAGCCACAGCGCAAGCGCCATCGCGACAGGGCCGCCGCCGGTGACGAGAATGCGTGCCTGCGATCCGAACGGCATGGTCTATCCGCGGGTTCTCAACCGCGCATCAGTGCCTCGATCTCGTCGGGATCGGTGGGCACGTCCGCCGTGATGATCTCGCAGCCCTGCGCATCGACGACCGCGTCGTCCTCGATCCGGATGCCGATGTCGCGCAGCGCCGGCGGTACGTCGTCCGCCGTCCGGACATAGATGCCCGGCTCGATCGTGAGCACCATGCCGGGGCGCAGGATCCGCGAGGGCCGGTTGCCGTCGGCATGTCGTTCACCCGGCTCCAGGTATTCGCCGCAATCGTGCACGTCCATGCCGAGCCAGTGGCTCGTGCGATGCATGTAGAAGCGGCGATAGGCGCCGGATTCGATCACGCCGTCGCGGCTGCCGGTGAGCAGTCCGGTATCGATCATGCCCTGGGCGAGCACCGCGAGTGCCGCATCGTGCGGATCGTCGAAGCGCGCGCCGGGACGGGTGGCCGCGATCGCCGCATGCTGGGCCGCCAGCACGATGTCGTAGAGCGCGCGCTGGGCCCCGCTGAAGCGGCCGTTGACCGGGAAGCTGCGGGTGATGTCCGATGCGTAGCCGTCGAGCTCGCAGCCGGCGTCGATCAGCAGCAGGTCGCCGTCGCGCAGGAGGGCATCGTTGGCGCGATAGTGCAGCACGCAGGCGTTGTGCCCCGCGGCGACGATCGAACCGTAGGCCGGGGCCTGCGAGCCCTGGCGGCGGAACTCGTAGAGCAGCTCGGCCTCGATCTCGTACTCGAGAAGGCCTGGGGCGCTTGCCCGCATCGCGCGGCGATGGGCGGCCGCCGAGATGCGCGCGGCGCGGCGCATGGTGTCGAGCTCCAGCTCGTCCTTGCGCAGGCGCATCTCGTCGAGCACCGAAAGCAGGTCGATCGCGCGGGTGGGAGAGCCGATGCCGGCGCGCGCCTGGGCGCGCACCTCGCCGAGCCAGAGCCGGACCCTGGCGTCGAGCGTCTCGTCGGCGCCCAGCGCATGGAACAGCGCCCCCCGGTTGGCGAGCAGCCTCGGAACCTCCTCGTCGAGGCTGCCGATCGGCAGCGCGCGATCGAAGCAGAAATGCGCCGCCGCGGCCTGCGGCCCGTAGCGAAAGCCGTCCCAGATCTCGCGCTCCTCGTTCTTCTCGCGACAGAACAGGATCGATTCGTCGCGCTCCCCGTCGGCGACGATGACGAGCACCGCTTCGGGCTCGGGGAAACCCGTGAGGTAGTGGAAGTAGCTGTCCCAGCGGTAGGGATAGTCGCTGTCGCGATTGCGCATCCGTTCCGGGGCGGTCGGCAGGATCGCGACCCCGCCGCCGGCCGCGCGCATCGCCTCGATCACCGCCTTGCGGCGGGCCGCCCTGGTGGCCGCGCCCGCCGCGGGCGCCTGTGCTGTGGGTGTGCTGGTCATGGTGTCGATCATTGTGCACCGGGAATCCGTGGATCAGGCCCTCAACTGCGCATCGAGCTCGGCCAGCCGCGCCGGCGTGCCGACGTCGGTCCAGCGTCCGGCATGGATTCCGGCGCCGGCGCGCCCCTGGCGGGCGGCGGCGCGCAGCAGGGGGGCGAGCGGCGCCCGCGTACCGGGCGCGATGTCGGCGAAGAGCGCCGGCGCATAGACCCCGATGCCGGCGAAGGTGAGCTTCCGCGTGGCGTCCGCGAGCAGTCGTTCGCCATCGATCCCGAAGTCGCCCGCCGGGTTGTGGGCCGGGTTGGCCACCAGGACGCACCAGGCGAGGAGGTCGGCCTCCCGCATCCGGGCGACGATGCCCGGCACGCGCCGGAAGTCGAAGTCGCAGAAGATGTCGCCGTTGACGACGACGAAGGGGGCGTCGCCGAGCAGCGGCAGGGCGGTCGCGATGCCGCCGGCCGTCTCGAGCGCGCTCGCCTCGGGGGAATAGCGGATCCGTGCGCGGAAGGGCGAGCCGTCGCCGAGCGCCGCCTCGATGCGCGCCCCGAGCCAGGCGTGGTTGATGACGATGTCGGTGATTCCCGCGCCGACCAGGGCGTCGATGTGGCGGGCGATCAGCGAGCGGCCGCCGGCCTCGAGAAGCGGTTTCGGGACCGTGTCGGTGAGCGGGCGCATCCGCTCGCCGCGCCCGGCCGCGAGGATCATCGCCCGCGAAGGGCGTTCAGAAGGTGTAGCCGACACGCGGCTCGTCCGCCTCGATCCGGTCGATCAGCCGGGCCAGCCCGGCAAGCGCCCCGTAGCGGGCCACCGTGCGGCGCAGGTAGCCCAGCACCCGCGGCATGTCGTCGAGGTAGCGATGCTTGCCGTCGCGATGCGAAAGACGCGCGAAGATGCCGAGCACCTTCAGCTGGCGCTGCACGCCCATCCATTCGTAGTCGCGATAGAAGTCGCCGAAATCCGGGGCCACCGGAAGCCCGGCCGCGCGGGCGGCCTCCCAGTAGCGCACCACCCAGTCGATCTCGCGGTCCTCGGGCCAGTCGACGTAGGCGTCCCGAAACAGCGAGACGGCGTCGTAGGTGATCGGGCCTTCGACCGCGTCCTGGAAGTCGAGGATGCCCGGTCCGTCCTGCTCGAGGACCATCAGGTTGCGGCTGTGGTAGTCGCGGTGCACATGCACGACCGGCTGTCCGAGGATGGCATCGACCAGGCGCTCGAAGCCCTCGTGCAGGCGGCGCTGTTCCTGGTCGTCGAGCGCGATGCCGCGGTGGCGCGCGACGTACCACTCGGGAAACAGCGCGAGCTCG
This sequence comes from Burkholderiaceae bacterium, assembly GCA_023954135.1. GTDB lineage: Bacteria > Pseudomonadota > Gammaproteobacteria > Burkholderiales > Burkholderiaceae_E > JAMLIN01. The sequence continues at coordinate 14,512 of JAMLIN010000014.1, forward strand.
CGCTCGAGCAGCGCCCGGTCGTAGGGCGGGAAGCTGCCCGGCCGGCCCGCCGCCTGGATCCTCACCAGCGCCGCGCTGGCGTCGCGATAGAGGCGATCGGCATCGCGCCCGCCGTCGGTGGCCAGGCGCTCGAGGTATGTGGTGGCGCCGAAATCCTCCAGCAGCAGGAAGCCGTGCCCGGGGTCGGCGGCGAGGATCCGCGGCACCCGTACCCCGGCCGACCCGAAGATTTCCGCGGCACGAATGAACGGGCGGCAATCCTCGGCCGGCGGTGGCGCGTCCATGGCGACCACGCTGCCTTCGCGTTCCCGGTCGATCCGGAAATAGCGTCGGAAGCTGGCGTCGTTCGATGCCGGCCGGATCGAGTCGATGCGCAGGCGGTGGTCGTTGCCGAGCCGGGCCAGCCAGGTACAGAGTTCGTCGAGGCGGGCGTCGGGACTCATCGCATGGAGGGTTGGGATTCGCCTGCGGGATTCGTCTGCGCCGGCATGCACATGCCCGTCGGGAGCGAGCCGGCGCTCCGTATAATAATCGATCGTTGCCGTACCCCGAGCCACTGGCCAGCCACCGAACCGCGTGACCAGTCCCCTTACGCGTCGTCGCCTCGACCCGCCGCCGCGCCTGCGACGGTCGCTGCGCCGGCAGGCCCGATTTGCGCCTGCCGCATCCGTCAGCCGGGAGGCAGCGTTCGCTTCCCTGTCGCTCGTCGCGGCGCTCGTCGTCGCCCCCGCGCAGGCGCAGTCGCATGGCCCCGGCCCGCTGCAACTGCGCATCGAGCCCGCGCTGGGCGCAAGTCATCCGGAGCCCACCGAATCGGGCCGGCCGATCTTCGCGCGCGGCAGCCGGGCCAGCGGCCGCCCCGACCGGGAGCTCACGCTCGAGGGCGAGGCCGAGATCCGCCATGCCGGAACCGTGGTGCGCGGCAATCGCATCACCTGGTACGAGGATGACGAGGAACTCGTCGCCGTCGGCAATGTGCGGGTGGTCCGCGGCGGCAGCGTCTTCGTGGGCGAGGGCCTGCAGCTGCGGCTCGATTCCAGCACCGGCAGCTTCCGCGCCCCGACCTACGAGCTGCCGCTCTACGACGGTCGCGGCGAAGCCGACCGGCTCGACTTCCTCGGCGGGCGTCGGGTGGGCCTCGTCAACGCCACCTACACGACCTGCCAGCCGGAGGATCCGGACTGGTACCTGCGCGCCGACGAGCTGACGATCGACGAGGAGCGGGGCGAGGGCCGCGGCCGCGGGGCGAGGCTCTACTTCAAGGACGTGCAGCTGCTCGGGGTGCCGTACTTCGGCTTTCCGCTGGGCGACCAGCGTCGTTCGGGCGTGCTCGCGCCGAGCTTCTCCATGAGCTCGAAGACCGGCGCCGAGCTCATGGTCCCGTACTACTGGAACATGGCGCCCAATCGCGACATGACGCTCTATCCGCGCGTCATGGCCAAGCGCGGCGTGATGCTCGGCACCGAGTACCGCTACCTCGATCCCCGCTACCACGGCACCTTCGATGGCGAGTACATCGCGAGGGACAACGTCACGGGCGAGAAGCGCTACCAGTGGTCCTGGCTCACCCGGATCACCAACCTCGGCGGCTGGGCCGGTCAGGTCAACCTCAACGGCGTATCCGACGACAACTACTTCGTCGACTACTCCCGCTCGATCATGGACAGCTCGGAGCGCTCCCTGGCGCGCGACGCCTACCTCGCGCGCGCCTTCGGCGACTGGACGGTGCTCGGGCGCGTCAGCAAGTGGCAGAACATCCTGGAGGCGCGGCTCGCGCCCCCCTACGAGCGCGAGCCGCAGGTCCAGGCCCGATACACGAAGCGCGAATGGCTCGGCTTCGACTTCACCACGACGCTCGATGCCACCCGCTTCGTACGGCCGCTCGCAGGGGCGGTCGAGGGGCTGCGGGTCTTCGCCGACAACGAGCTCAGCTATCCCGTGATGCTTCCCGGCGGTTTCATCGTGCCCAAGGTCGGGCTGCACCTGTCGAGCTACGATCTCGACAACAACCCGTTGGGTGACGATCGGCTCGACCGCGTCCTGCCCACCTTCTCGGTCGACGCCGGCCTGGTCTTCGAGCGCGATACCCGGGTGTTCGACAGGCCGATGCTGCAGACGCTCGAGCCGCGGCTTTTCTATGTGCGTACCCCGTATCGCGACCAGTCGGAGTTTCCGGTCTTCGACACCGGCGTCGCCGATTTCAATTTCGCCCAGCTCTTCTCGACCAACACCTTCGTCGGCAGCGATCGCATCGCCGATGCCAACCACCTGACGACGGCGGTCATCTCGCGCTTCATCGAACCGGCCACCGGGGCCGAGCGCTTCCGGGTCGCGCTCGGCCAGCGGCTGTATTTCAACCCGCAGCGGGTGGCGCTGCGCGGGGTCGGCGTGCCGACCGACCGGCGTTCGGACGTGCTGCTCGCCGCTTCGGGCGACTTCGGCAACGGCATGACGCTCGATGGCGGCCTGCAGTGGAGCGTGCGCGAGTCCCGGGTGCCGCGCATGTCCCTGTCGTGGCGCTACCTGCCCGAGGCAGGCAAGGTGGTCAACGTGGGGGTGCGCTACCTGCGCGACGAGATCGGCCAGTTCGACACCTCCTGGCGCTGGCCGGTCTCGAGGCGCTGGGTCGCGATGGGCCGGCTGAACTATTCCTGGGCGAAGACCGTCCGCGATCCGCTGACCCTCAGGATCATCCCGGCCGAGCCCGGCTTCGTGGAAAGCGTGCTCGGCTTCGAGTACCGGCGCGACTGCTGGATCGCCCGCTTCGTCGTGCAGCGATTCACCACCGCCGCCTTCGAGAAGACCACCGCGTTCTTCCTGCAGCTCGAGTTCCGTGGCGTCGGCCATCTGGGCTCGGACCCCTTCGATATACTCACGCGGAACATCCGGGGCTACCAGTCGCCCAGCGACCGTCCCGCCCAGCCAGGCCGATTCTTCGGGTACGAATGACCGCCATCCCCAAACTGATCCTCGCGATCGCGACGATCGTCACCACGCTGCTCCCGCAGCATGCGGCAATCGCGCAGCGGCCGACGCTGGTCGACCGGGTCGTCGCGATCGTCAACGACGACGTGGTCACCCAGGTCGAGCTCGAGCGTCGCGTTGCGCAGATCCTCGGCCAGCTGAGGCGCCAGAACACCGCGCTGCCGCCGCCCGGCGTGCTGGAGCGGCAGGTGCTCGAGCAGCTGATCATCGAGCGGATCCAGCTGCAGATGGCCGAGGAGCGCGGCATCCGCGTCACCGATGCGCAGCTCGACCGACTGGTGGACCGTTTCGCCGCCGACAACCGGCTCAGCGTCGAGCAGTTGCACGACCGGGTCGCCGCGGAAGGGATGAGCTTCGAGGCGTTTCGCCAGCAGCTGCGCGGGGAATACCTGCGCAGCCGGCTGCGCGAGCGCGAAGTCGATTCGAAGGTGAACGTCAGCGAGGCCGACGTCGATGCCTGGCTCGCGACCGGGCAGGGCCGCGCGCAGGGGGCCGAGACCCCGGTCGAGTACGAGGTCGGCCAGATCCTGCTGCGGGTTCCCGAGAATGCCCCCGAGGATGAGGTGGCCCGCCAGCGCGACAGGGCCGCGGAGCTGGTCGCGCGGTTGCGCAAGGGCGAGGACATCGGGGATCTCGCCGCCGAGTTCGCCGGGCCGCTGCCCGAGGGGCAGTCGGTCTCGCTCGGCTGGCGCGACGCGAGCCGGCTGCCGCAACTCTTCGTCGACGCCGTCCGGGGACTCGAGGAGGGCGCGGTCGCCGATCCGGTGCGCAGCCCCAATGGCTTCCACGTGCTGAAGCTGCTCGGGCGCCGGGACGCCGGTTCGGCCGCGCCGGTGTCGGTCGTGCAGACGCATGTCCGCCATATCCTGGTGCAGCCCAACGAGCTGCTGCCCGAGGCCGAGGCCTTGCGCCGCCTTGCCGATATCCGCGAGCGGGTGCTCAACGGCGGCGCCAGCTTCGAGGACATGGCCCGCCAGTATTCGAGCGACGGCAGCGCGGGCCGCGGCGGCGACATCGGCTGGGTCTATCCGGGCGATACCGTGCCCGAGTTCGAGCGGGCGATGAACGCGCTCGAACCCGGCCAGATCAGCGACGTGGTCCGAACGCCCTTCGGGCTGCACCTGGTCCAGGTGCTGGGCCGGCGCAACGACCAGGCCTCGCCGGAGCGTCTGCGCCAGGCGGCGCGTCAGGCGGTGCGCGAGCAGCGCGCCGAGGAAGCCTACGAGATATGGGTCGAGCAGCTGCGCGACAGCGCGTACGTCGTGATCCGGGAAGATTAGGAACCTGTGAACGGGCCATCCAGATGAGACGGTCCAGCCCCTCCCGACCGGCGCCGGCGCGGCGGACCCGGGGCGGCGTTCTGGCGCGGCGCCGCTTCGGCCAGCATTTCCTGGTCGACAAGGGCGTCATCCATGCCATCGTCGAGGCGATCGGGCCGCGATCGGACGACGCGATCGTCGAGATCGGCCCCGGGCCGGGCGCGCTGACCGACGCCCTGCTCGCGCGCATAGGCCATATCGACGCGATCGAGATCGACCGCGATCTCGCCGCCGCATTGACGGCGCGCCATGGCGCCGACCGGCTATCCCTGCACCAGGCCGACGTCCTCGGCTTCGACTGGCGCGGCTTCGCCGGCGATCGCCGCCTGCGGATCGTCGGTAACCTGCCCTACAACATCTCCACGCCCCTGCTGCTCGGCCTGGCGGACGTGGCGGATATCGTCGTCGACCAGCACTTCATGCTGCAGAAGGAAGTCGTTGCGCGCATCGTCGCCGGCCCCGGCGGCGCCGACTACGGGCGCCTTGGCATCCTCCTGCAGGCCCGCTACGAATGCGACTGGCTCTTCGACGTGCCGCCGGAGTCATTCGACCCGCCGCCGCGGGTGGACTCCGCGGTGCTGCGGATGACACCGCGCCCGGCCCGGGTGCGCAGCATGAGCGCGCTGTCCGAACTGCTGGCGGTCGCTTTCGGCCAGCGCCGCAAGATGCTGCGCGGCCACTTGCTGCCCTGGCTGCGCGAGCGCGGCATCGAGGATGAAACGCTCGAGCCGACCCGCCGCGCCGAGGAGATCGACCAGGAGACCTGGTACCGGGTGGCGGACCGGCTTGCGGAGTCGCGGCTGGGAGTGGTCTGAGGGTGGGTTCCCGGCTGATTCGGTTCGATGGAATTACCGATGGGTAATTTCTCCTTGATTTTCGGGAAGCGAGGGATGAGTATTACCGATAGGTAACTTCGGAGCGCTTCATGCCCCAGACACCCCGGCAGCTGTCGAATGGTCATCGGCCTGACCAGGACCGGATCGTCCGCTCGGCGGCGGAACTCGGTGCCATCGTGCGCGAGCGGCGCAAGCGTCTGGCCCTGACGCAGCTCGACATCGCCGGCCTCGGCAACACGGGTAATCGCTTCATCGTCGAGCTCGAAAACGGCAAGCCGACCGTCCAGCTGCAGAAGGTCCTGGATATCCTGGATCTGCTCGGGCTGGAGATCGTGGTGCAGCCCAGGGCGGCTCGGCTGTCGTGACGAAGCGCCCGGACCGTCTGGACGTCTACTACGGTAGCGAGCTCGTCGGCGCGATTCACGATACCTCGCCTCTTGCGTTCGAGTATTCGCCGGACTGGCTGAAGCGTCCCGGAAGGATGACGCTCGCCACGATCGATCTGCAGCCGGGTCGCAACGATTCGGACTCCGTACAGGCCTTCTTCGAGAACCTCCTGCCCGAGGGCGAGCTACGCCGATACCTGGTACGGGAACGCAAGGCATCGACCCTGTTCTCGCTGCTACTGGAAGTGGCGGGCGATATCGCGGGTGGGTACATCATCGTTCCGGGTGGCGAAAGTCCGGAGCCCGCTTCCTATGAGCCCACGAGCTGGATGGCGATTGCCGCCAGCCTTGGCGGGAGGTCGGCCTCGGCCATCGACGTCCGGGCCGCCGATGCGCGGATCTCGCTCGCCGGAGCCCAGGACAAGACCGGCATCGCCATCCTCGATGACGGAGTGCCGCGACTGCCCCGAGGCACCTCGCCATCGACACATATTCTCAAGCCCGACATCAGGCGCCTCGCGAAGGTCTGGCACTCCGCCGCCAACGAGACCATCGTGATGCGGGCAGCCGCGCACTGCGGGTTGCCGACGGCCGAAGTCTTCTACGAGCCACATGCGCGGTCCTGCGTGGTGCGGCGTTTCGATCGGGTCGTGCAACCCGACGGAACGCTGGCGAGACTGATCCAGTACGACCTCTGCCAGCTTGCCGGCACGGTCTCGGAGCGGAAATACGAGAAGGAGGGCGGGCCGGGTATCGCGACCTGCGCCGATCTGATCCGCCGCTACAGTGCGCAACCAGCGGTAGACCTGCGTCACTTCGTCAGGTGGGTATTCTTCAACCTCCATGTCGGCAACGATGACGGCCACGCCAAGAACCTGGCCATCCATCACCGGCCCGGCAAAGGTGTGACGCTGGCGCCTTTCTACGACCTGATGTGCACCCGTATCTACCCGGGGCTATCACGCGAGTTCGCGTTTGCCGTGGGCGGTGAATACCGGCCCGCGTTGCTGACGAAGGCGCATCTGGAGGGCATGGCGCAGGAACTGGGCATGCGACCGCAATTCATCGCGCAACAGGCGATCGATGTGGCGCGGAAGATACCGGGCGCTTTCGACGAGGCAGTGAAGGACATCGAACCCGTGCTGCCTCGGTCCGCAAGGGTTCTTGCGGAGCGCCTGCAGCGGTTCGTGCTTTCATCGACGAGGAAGATGGTTGCCCGGATGGAGATCTCGAAGGTTCCGTGAGGTGGGAATGACCGAAGCTTCTGGATCAGAACGGGCTCAGAACGGGCGAAATCATTCCCATGCGGAGCTTGCCGCGCCGTGGCGCGGGCGCGACGTATCGATGACCACCCGCTCCGGGAGCTCGGCGACGAGGAACAGCCGGTACCGCTCGATGCGCCCGTCGACGAGATCGAAGAAGCTGAACACGGAACCGCGGATCGGCCCCCCGGTGGGCGGCCGGCCGAGCCAGGGGCCGGTGTGCAGCCCGGTGAACGACCACCACGCCATGACCGTGTCGTCGCCGGCGACGATGCGCTGCACATCGACCCGCAGTTCCGTGACGTGGCGGCGGAAACCCTTGACGTGGGCGACCAGGCCGGCGCGACCCGGCGGGCCGCCGAACGCCTCGTTGGCCTCGTCGACCATGTCGGCGTTCGATATCTGCTCGATCAGCTCCAGCCGTCCCTGAGCGACCACCTGCTCGAGATAGGTCCGCATCAGGGTTTCAGGATCGTGATCGGGTTTCATGCGCGCGGCCTTCCATACAGGATCACCACCGTCGCCATCACCTCGATCGCGGCGGCGGCCAGGAAGGGCAGCCGGTAGCTTCCCGAGAGGTCGTGCAGCCAGCCGTACAGGCTGGGCCCCAGGCAGGAGAGCAGGCCGATGATCATCGCGCCCACGCCGTAGATAGCGCCGAAGGAGGCGGAGCCGAACTCGCGGCGCACGATGATCGGCGAGAGGGTCGTCACGTTGCCGATGGTGATGCCGTAGCCGAGGCTCGCCAGCACCAGCGCGGTCGGCGAGGCGGCGAACGCCAGCAGGGTGAGGAATACCGTCCCGAGGCCGAACATCGCGGCCGCCGCGAGGCGGACGTCGATGGCGTCCGAGAATCGCGCCAGCAGGAGGCGGCCGATGAAGGCGGCGATCGCGGTGGCGGAGACCAGCCCGGCGGCGCCCGTCGCGCCGAGCGTCGGCGCGGCTACCGCGACGTGATGGGTCAGGAAGCCCAGCTGCACCATCAGCGCCAGGCCGAAGGCGGCGATCGAGGTCCGGAACTGCAGGGTCGCGACCGCGCTTGCCCGGTTCCACCGGCGCGGCTCCGCGGCTGCCGGCGCCTTCGGGTCCGGCTTCATGCCGTCGGGCAGCAGGCCGAGATCCTGCGGCCGGTGGCGCAGCACCCGCCAGGCGAGCGGCAGCACCAGGGCGATCACGGCCGCGCCCGCCAGCAGGGTCGCCCGCGGAAAGCCGAGCAGCTCGATGCTCGTCGCCAGCAGCGGGAGGCCCAGCATGCCGCCGAAGCTCGCGCCCAGCAGCGCGATCGTCACCGCCCTGCCCTGGTGGCGCTCGAACCAGGGCGCGAGGGTGGTCGTGAGCGCCGTGGTGCCGAGGCTGGCATAGCCGACGCCCGCCAGCGCGAAGATCGCGTAGACATGCCAGGGCTCGGTGACCCGGCCGAGCAGCGCGACACTCGTGCCCATCGCCAGGGCGCCGATGGTGAAGACGCCGCGCGGCCCCTTGCGGCCGATGAGGCTGCCGACCGGCATCGACAGGCAGGCACCGGTCAGGTAGAACACCGTGATCGCCGAGGACACCACGCCGATCGACCAGCCGTGAAGCCGGGTGATCGCGTACAGGTAGACGCTGACCCCGAACACGCCGAGCGTCCAGCTCAGCGTCGCGATCAGCAGGCAGGCCGCGACCATCCACCAGCCGTAGAAGATCCGCCCGCGCCCTGTCTCGATCAAGTTGTTCTCGTTCGGTCGTGCCGCGCCACCCCATCGGGAATCGACCGGGTTTCCGCGGCTCGATCGGCGACGTTGGCAGGATGCCTATCCTGCCATATCGTCAGAATTCGTGATGGAGCGGGATCAGGCAGGCGGTGTCCTGAGGGATCCCAAATCATACGCAATACTATACAAAAAATGTCAACTTTCGCGTATGATTCGGGAATGCCCTCCATTGAACCCTATTTCGAGGGGCATCTTGCCCAAGGTCGGGCCTACTTCACGCGGGAGGAGGCCCAGGCTGCGCTCGGCCTGTCGCCGCACGCATTGAGCGTCGCGCTGATGCGGCAGGTCAAGAAGAAGCGCCTTGCCCATCCCCGGCGCGGCTTCTACCTGATCCTGCGCCCGGAGGACCGGGCGTTCGGTGCGCCCGACCCGGTGCGCTGGATCGATCCGCTGATGAAGTACCTGCGGTTGGACTACCGCGTGGCTTTGCTGCGCGCCGCGGCGTTCCATGGAGCGTCGCATCAGGCGGCGATGGTGTTCCAGGTCATCGTGCCCCGGCAGATGCGTGGCTTCGAGGTCGACCGGCAACGGCTGGAGTTCGTCTATCAAGGCCCTGAGGCATTCGCCCAGGTCAACCGGGCCGACTGGCTGGGGTCGCTCAAGAGCGAGGCCGGCTTTGCCAAGGTCGCCGGCCTGGAATTGACGCTGCTGGACTGCGCCCGCTACTTCCACAAGGCTGCGGGCATCAATGGCCTGGCGCAGATTGCCAAAGACCTCGGCGGGCAGGCCAGGCCCGTCGAGCTGGCGCGGATCGCGGCGCACTACGAAAACTCCTCGGTGCGCCGGCTGGGCTATCTGCTGGAATGGGCCGGTCATGCGCCGCAGGCCGAGGCACTACGGCCGTTCGCTCGCAAGGCCAAGACGGCCGCGCTGCTGGACCCGTCCGTAAAGTCCTTGGAGGGTCTGTCTGGCCTCCACGAAAAAGCCCCTGGCTGGCGACTTGTCCTCAATGAGCCGGTGGAGGTCGATGCTTGATTCCGCAAGCCTATCTTCAAGCCTGGAGTGCAAACGCGCCCTGGCCCGATTTTCGCCAGATCGAGCAGGATCTGGTCATCTGCCGCGCACTGTGCGATCTGTTCAATGCGCCGGCGTTGCTCGGCAAGATTGCGTTCCGTGGCGGTACGGCTATCAACAAACTGCTGTTCACGCAACCGCTGCGCTACTCCGAAGACATCGACCTCGTGCAGATGCGGCCGGAGCCGATCGGCCCCACCGTCGATGCGATCCGTGAAGCGCTGGCATGGCTCGGTCCGTGCAACCGTGAGCAGGCGGGACACTCGATGCACCTGCTGTTCCGTTTCGCGCCCGAAGCCGACCCGCAATCGATGCTCAAGCTGAAGATCGAGATCAATACGCGGGAGCACGAGTCTCTGTTCGGTGTGCGTTCCTATCCATTCGCGGTGGAGAATGGCTGGTATGAGGGTCAGGCCGAGATCGCATCCTTCACGGCCGAGGAACTGTTCGGCACCAAGCTGCGCGCGCTGCTGCAGCGGCGCAAGAACCGCGACCTGTTCGACCTGGCCCAGGGCCTGGAGCAGTTGGCGTTCGACATGGACAAGCTGGTGGCCAGCTTCGACCACTACCTCGCCCTCGAGGGAAAGGCCATCACACGCGCGATGGCCGAGCAGCGCATGCTGGAAAAGCTCACGCGCAACTTGACGGAAGACATTGCACCTCTATTGTCGGCGGGCATTCGTTTCGACGAGGCCGATGCACTGCGGGCTTTCGAGCGCGTCTGGAACGAGCTGGTGGCACGGCTCAAGGGTGACCCGTGGAAGTCCACGGACAAGGTGGTCGCTGAACTGCGAGAGAAGGGCTATCCGGCGCTGCTACGGCCAATGGGGTGATGATGGATGGACGAGTTCTGGGCTGCGAAGCGGATCGGCATTTGGACGTCTGAATGGCGGCCGCCGTCTCAAGTTGTTGATCCTGTTTGTATCAGCTCGATCTTGTACCCGTCCGGGTCCTCGATAAACGCGATCACGGTGGCGCCGCCCTTGACCGGGCCGGCTTCCCGGGTGATGCGCCCGCCGGCGGCGCGGATGCGCTCGCACGTGGCGGCGACGTCGGCCACGCCGATCGCGATGTGGCCATAGGCGGTGCCGAGCTCGTAGCTGTCGACGCCGTGGTTGTAGGTGAGCTCGAGCACCGCGGTGTCACGTTCGCTGCCGTAGCCGACGAAAGCAAGCGAGTAGCCCTGCTCGGGGCGCTCGGTGCTGCGCAGCAGCTTCATGCCGAGGATGCGGGTGTAGAAGTCGAGCGAGCGTTCCATGTCGCCGACGCGCAGCATCGTGTGCAGGATTCTCATGGGTTTGACCCTCCTTGCGCGACCTGTATCAAAGCGTGGCGCCTTCCTCGTGCAATGCCCGCAGCCGCTCGCGCGCCTCGCGGTAGCCGGGCATCAGCTCGCCCACCGTGGACCAGAAGCCGGCGCTGTGGTTGAGCTCCTTGAGATGGGCGACTTCGTGCGCGATGACGTAGTCGATCAGCTCGAGCGGGAAGTGCACGAGCCGCCAGTTCAGGCGGATGACGCCGTCGGCGGTGCAGCTGCCCCAGCGGGTGCGGGCGGACGAAAGCCCCCAGCGGGCTGGCTTTCGGCCGAGGCGCGCGCAGAAGACCGGCAGCCGCTCGCCGAAGATCCGGGTTGCCTCGGCCTGGAGCCAGGCATGGACGCGATCGCGCATCTGGCCGCTGCCTGCGCCCGGCGGCAGGCCGATGCGCAGCGCGGCGCCGTCGTGCATGACGCCGTCGGTCCGGGTGCAGATCTCCATGCGCAGCGTGCGTCCGAGATAGCGCAGGGATTCGCCATCGGCCCAGCGTATCGCGAGGCGCTCGCGCCGTTGCTGGTACTCGCGCCATTCGACGAGCTTGGCGAGGATCCAGCGGGATTTCTCCTGCAGCGCGCCGTCGAGCTCGCGCACGGGGAACCACGATGGCGCCGAGACGGTCAGCCCGCGCTCGTCTATCTGGAAGCCGAGCGTGCGGCGACGGCTGCGCTTGAGCAGGTAGTCGACGCGCTGGCCTTCGAGGATCGCGCTGCGCTGGCCGGCGCCCGGGGGCAGCGCAGGTACCGGGGCGATCGCTTCGAAGGGCAGCGCGAGCTGCAGGGCGCCGGGGCCGGAGAGCGGTTTGCTGCGCCGGCCTTTCATGCGCGGGCTGCCTCGCCGGCCGATGCGTAGGCATGGGGACTGATACGTCGCATTTCCGATTCGATCCAGGTCTCGACGCGTTCGCCGAGTTCTTCGGGACTGAGCTTGCCGGGGTGGATCGGCTCGCCGATCGAGACGGTGACCATTCCGGGTCGCTTGATGAAGGCCTTGCGCGGCCAGACTTCGCCGCTGTTGACGGCGATGGGGACTACCGGCGCGCCGGTACGTGTCGCGAGCCTCGCGCCGCCGGACTTGTATCGGCCCTGCGAGCCGACGCGGGTGCGGGTGCCTTCGGGGAAGATGATGATCCATCGTCCTTCCGCGAGCTTGCGCGTGCCTTGCCGGACGACCTGCTCGAATGCGTCGGCGCCCTTGCGGCGATCGATGTGAATCATGTCCAGCAGTGCGATGCCCCAACCGAAGAATGGAATGTACAGCAGCTCGCGCTTGAACACGTAGCAGAGCTCGCGCGGCATCCAGCTCGGATAGAAGAGCGTCTCCCATGTCGACTGGTGTTTCGACAGCAGGATCGCCGGACCATCGGGCAGGTTCTCGGCGCCGAGGATGCGCCAGTGGATGCCGCAGATCGTCCTCGCGCCCCAGATCACCATGCGCGGCCACCATACGGTGATCCGGTAGCGCCAGTGCAGCGGCAGCGGCGCCGCGAGCAGGCACAGCAGGGCCATGGGTACTACGGTGACGAGCTGGAACAGCAGCAGCAGGGCCGATCGGAGCGCGAGCATCAGGCGGCGAGTTCGGCGGCGATCGCGGTGAGATCGACGCGGACCGTCGTGCCCTGCGGCAGGTTGCCCGCCTGCAGCGTACGGGTGCCCTTGCCGGTGAGCACCAGGATGCTGCGGCAGCCCGCCGCATGCGCGGCCTGGAGATCGCGCAGGGCGTCGCCGACCACCACGGTTTCCTGCGGATCGGCGCCGAAGCGCTTGAGGATGTCGAAGATCATCCCCGGGCGCGGCTTGCGGCAGTCGCAGTTGGAGTCGGCCGCATGCGGGCAGAAGAAGATCGCCTCGATGCGCCCACCCGCATCGTTGATGGTCTGGTGCAGCTTCGAGTGGATCGCCGCGAGCGTGTCGAGGTCGAACAGGCCGCGGGCGATTCCCGACTGGTTGGTCGCGATCGCGATCCGGTAGCCGGCCTTGTTCAGCCTTGCGATCGCCGTCGCGGCGCCGGGCAGCGGACGCCACTCGTCCGGATTCTTGATGAAGGCGTCGCTGTCCTCGTTGATGACGCCGTCGCGATCGAGTATCAGGAGCTTCATGTCGCCGCCAGCCTCGAGATGTCGGCGACCCGGTTCATGAGCCGGTGCAGGTGGGCGAGCAGCGCGAGCCGGTTGTTGCGCACCCGCTCGTCGTCGGCCATGACCATGACGTCGTCGAAGAAGCGGTCGACGGCTGCGCGGGTGCCGGCCATCAGCGTCATCGCCTGGGTGAAGTCCTGGCGCGACATCGCCGCCTCGATGCGCGGATCGAGCGACTCCACCGCGTCGGCGAGCTCGCGCTCGGCCGGCTCGGCGAGCAGGGAATGGTCGATGATCGCGCCGATGACGCCGCCCGCCTTGCGCAGGATGTTGCCGATGCGCTTGTTGGCAGCGGCCAGCGCCTGCGCTTCGGGCAGGGCGGCGAACTCGCGCACCGCCGCGAGCCGCGCCGGCACCGCCGCGAGCTGGGCCGGGCGCAGCGCCACCACGGCGGTGATCTGGGCGCCGTCGAAGCCCTGTTCGCGCAGGTAGCCGACCAGCCGGTCGTGGAAGAAGGTTTCGAGCTCGTCGCGGGCATCCTGGCCGGTCTTGCCGAAGGCGTTGAACGCGAAGCCGATCAGCTCGGGCAGCGGCAGGTCGAGATGGCGCTCGATGAGGATGCGGATCACGCCGAGCGCATGGCGGCGCAGGGCGAACGGATCCCTGTCCCCCGAGGGCGACTGGCCGATCGAGAACAGGCCCGCCAGCGTCTCGAGCTTGTCGGCCAGCGCGAGCACGGTGCCGGTCTCGGAGGCCGGCAGGTCGTCGCCCGAAAAGCGCGGGCGGTACTGCTCGGCCATCGCCTCGACCACGCCGTCGGGCTCGCCGTCGTGCCAGGCATAGTAGCGGCCCATCACGCCCTGGAGCTCGGGAAACTCGCCGACCATGCCGGTCAGCAGGTCGCACTTGGCGAGCGTCGCGGCCCGCTCGGCGAGCTTGGGGTCGGCGCCGATGCGCACCGCGATGTCGCGTGCGATGTTCCGGATGCGGGCGACGCGATCGGCCATGGTGCCGAGCCTGGCGTGATAGACGACCGATTCGAGCTGCGACACCCGCTCGGCGAGGCTGCGCTTGCGGTCCTGCTCGTAGAAGAAGCGCGCATCGGCGAGCCGGGGGCGCACCACCCGCTGGTTGCCCTCGATGATCTGCGACGGGTCGGCGACCACCATGTTCGAGACGATCAGGAAGCGGTTTTCCAGCTTGCCGTCGGCGCCGAACAGGGGGAAGTACTTCTGGTTCGTGCGCATCGTCAGGATCAGGCATTCCTGGGGAACCGCGAGGAACTCGGCCTCGAACTCGCCCATGTAGACCTGCGGCCATTCGACCAGCGCCGTCACCTCGTCGAGCAGCGGGGCGACATCGGCGGGATCGCCGAGCGAAGCGCCGGCCCGCGCCGCCTGCGCGCGCAGGGCCTGCTCGATGCGCCCGCGGCGGGCATCGAACCCGGCGACGACGTGGGCGGCCTCGAGCTGCGCTTCGTAGGTGCTCGCGCGGGTGATCGCGAGCGGGCCGCTCGACAGGAAGCGGTGGCCGAAGGTCTCGCGGCCGCTCGCCAGGCCCAGCGCCGTGGCGGGCACGACCTCGTCGCCGTGCAGCACGACGAGTCGGTGGGCGGGGCGCACGAAGGAGACTGTGGTTTGCCCGTCGGCGAGCTGGTACTGCATCAGCTTCGGGATCGGCAGCTTCGCCAGCGCCTGCTCGATGATCTCCTGCAGGGCATCCGGGAGCCGGTCGCCGGCAAGCCGGGTCCGGGCGAAGAAGCTCTCCTGCTTCCCTTCGCCGCGGCGCTCGAGCGCGTCGAGCGCGACGTTCTGGCGTTCGGCCCACTTGCGCAGGGCCTGGCTGGGCGAGCCGTCGGCATCGAGCCCCACCTTGACCGACGGGCCCTTGAGCTCGACGTCGCGATCGGGTGCGCGGGCGAGCACATCGTCGACGAGCACCGCCAGCCGGCGCGGTGTCGCGAAGCTGCGGTGCGCGGGCGAGGCGGTGAGCCCGCGTGCGCGCAGCCCGGCGGCGATGCCGTCGGCGAATGCGGCGCCCAGCCGCTGCAGGGCCTTGGGCGGCAGTTCTTCGGTGTGCAGTTCAACGAGCAGTGGCGCGGCGGTCATGGGAGGGATCGACGGGGTTCAGGGCGTGCGCACGGCGTTCGCATCGGGCGCGAGCATGGGAAAGCCGAGGCGTTCGCGGGAGTCGTAATAGGCTTGCGCGACCGCCCGCGCGAGGGCGCGGACCCGGGCGATGTAGGCGGCGCGCTCGGTCACCGAGATCGCTCCGCGCGCATCGAGCAGGTTGAAGGTATGCGAGCACTTCATGACCATCTCGTAGGCGGGCAAGGCAAGCGCTTCCTCGATGAGGACGCGGGCCTGCGCCTCGTACTCGTCGAAGTGGCGAAACAGCATCGCCGTATCGGCGATCTCGAAGTTGTACTTCGACTGCTCGACCTCGTTCTGGTGGAAGACGTCGCGATAGCTGATCGAATCGGTCCACTGCAGATCGAAGATGCTCTCGACCTTCTGCAGGTACATCGCGAGTCGCTCGATGCCGTAGGTGATCTCGCCGGTGGCGGGCAGGCACTTGAGCGAGCCGACCTCCTGGAAGTAGGTGAACTGGGTCACTTCCATGCCGTTGAGCCAGACTTCCCAGCCCAGGCCCCAGGCGCCGAGCGTCGGCGACTCCCAGTCGTCCTCGACGAAGCGGATGTCGTTCGATTTCGGGTCGATGCCCAGCGCCTCGAGCGAGCCGAGGTAGAGATCGAGGATGTCGGGCGGCGAGGGCTTGAGCACGACCTGGTACTGGTAGTAGTGCTGCAGCCGGTTGGGATTCTCGCCGTAGCGGCCGTCCTTAGGGCGGCGCGAGGGCTGGACGTAAGCGGCCCGCCAGGGTTCCGGTCCGATCGCGCGCAGGAATGTCGCGGTGTGGAAGGTGCCCGCACCGACCTCCATGTCGTAGGGCTGCAGCAGCGCACATCCCTGACGGTCCCAGTACTCCTGGAGTCGCAGGATGATTCTCTGGAAGGAAAGCATGGCGGGCAGGGGGTGAGGTGGCCCCGGGGATCGCAAACTGCGATTCTAGCTTTTTCGCGCTTCCCGCCGGCGCCGGGCCGCCAGCGCCAGCAGGAAGAAGGCGGCGATGCCCGTCGCCGGCCAGTGGCCGAAGCGGACATAGGGCGTGAGCCCGGCGGCGCCGCGCACCTCGATATCGAGCGCGCCGCGGGTGACCGGCTCGAGCGCGGCGAGCACCCGGCCCGAGGCGTCGATCGACGCGGTCATGCCGGTGTTGGTGGCGCGCAGCATCGGCCGGCCGAGCTCGATCGCCCGCAGGCGCGAGATGTTCAGGTGCTGGCCGAGCGCGTGCGAATCGCCGAACCAGGCGATGTTGCTGATGTTGACCAGCACGCTTGCGCCGCCGCGGACCTGCTCGCGCAGCAGGCCGGGGAAGAGGTCCTCGTAGCAGATGTCGAAGGCGAAGTCCTGGCCGCCGATGCGCACCGGCGGCTGCCGGTCGGCGCCGCGCGCGAACTCCCCCAGCGGGATGTTCATCATGCGCACGAACCAGCCGAAAGCCGGCGGTATGTATTCGCCGAAGGGCACGAGCTGGCGCTTGTCGTAGCGGCCCACCGGCTCGCCGTCCGGCCCGCGCACCACGACCGAGTTGCTCAGCATTCCGGCGGCCCCGCCCGCCGGATCCGGCGCCCGTTCCGGCAGGCCGATCGCGACGAAGCCGCCGCTGCGGGCGAGATGCGCGAAGAGGCGCTCGCTCACCGCCGGTGGCGTGCCTCGCCAGGTCGTCGTCCAGGCGGTCTCGGGCAGGACGGTGAGCAGGGCGTTGCCGGCGAGCACATCGTCGGTGTAGTCGTTCATCGCGCGCCGCGCCCGCTGCGGATCGAACTTCATGCCCTGCTCGACGTTGCCCTGCAGCAGGCGTACCGTCACCGCCGGGCCCGATGGCTCGATCGATGCCGATCCGCCGAAGCCGGCGAGGCAGACTGCCGCGGCGCCGGTCACGCCGGTCGCGAGCAGCGTCGCCCCGGCGTCGTGGTTGCGCAAGCGCCAGAGCGTTGCGAGCGCGGCGGCGATGGCGACGACCGTACCGCCCAGGCCGTAGACACCGATGCCGGCGGCGATCTTCACGAGCGGGCCGTCGACCTGCGCATAGCCGAGCGACAGCCAGGGAAAGCCGGTGAAGAGCCACCCGCGGGCGAGCTCGCCGAGCATCCAGCAGGCGGCGAGCGCGCCGATCCGCGCCAGGGTCGCGCCGGCGCCGGGCCGGCCGGCCGGCGCGAGGCATTGCGCGAGGGCGAGGGCGAGCGCGCCGAAGAGCGCGAGATAGGCCGACAGCAGGACCACCGCCGCGGCCGCCAGCGGCGCCGCCAGTCCGCCGTAGCGATGCATGCTGATGTAGAGCCAGCCGACGCCCGCGCAGAAGCTGGCGAGCCCGAACACGAAACCCGTGATCGCCGCGCGAGCCATGGGGCGCGGATGGGGTGTCGCCAGCAGCGCAAGGAGCGCGGCGAGCGCGACGATCTGCAGCCACCAGCCGTGGGCGGTCGAGAAGCTCGCGGCATTCACCAGCCCCAGTCCGAGCGCGGCCGCGCCCGCGGGCACGATTCCCCCGCCCGCCGCGGGCTGCGACGATGACGGCCGCGCGGGGCTCAGGATGCCGCGCCTTCCGGTGCCGCTTCGCCGTTGCCGATGCGCGTGACCAGCAGCAGCTGCACCTGGCGCGCATCCGCGCGCAGGACCTCGAAGCGCAGGCCGGCGAGCTCGACGGTTTCGCCGCGCCGCGGCACCCGGCCGAGCTTCCCGGTGACCAGGCCGCCGATGGTGTCGAAGTCGTCGTCGTCCAGTTGCGTGCCGAGCACATGGTTGAACTGGGCGATCTCGGTGATCGCGCGCACCCGGTAGCGCCGGTCGCCGGGCACGCGCTCGACCGCGAGGATATGGTCGCTTTCCTCGTCGAAGTCGAACTCGTCCTCGATGTCGCCGACGATCTGCTCGAGCACATCCTCGATCGTCACCAGCCCCGCCACGCCGCCGTATTCGTCGACGACCACGGCGAGATGGTTGCGGTTGGCGCGGAAGTCGCGCAGCAGCACGTTGAGCGCCTTGCTCTCGGGTACGAACACCGGCGGGCGCAGCAGGTCGCGCACATCGGTGTCGGGGCTCGCGACCAGCCGCAGCAGCTCCTTCGCATGCAGGATGCCGAGCACGTTGTCGCGGTCGCCCTCGACGACCGGAAAGCGCGAATGCGCGGTCTCGATGACGTGCTCGAGGAACTGCTCGAAGGGTTGCGAGATGTCGATGACGTCCATCTGCGAGCGCGGCACCATGATGTCGCGCGCCGAGAGCTCGCTCACCTGCAGCACGCCCTCGATCATCGAGACCGCGTCGGCATCGATCAGGTCGCGTTCATGGGCCTTGCGCAGGACGTCGAGAAGCTGGGCCCGGTCGTCCGGCGCCCGGTTGAGCAGCGACTTGAGGCGCTCGATCAGCGGGCGCACTTCTTCGCTACGGTCGGATGGGTCGGGCATCGGTCTGGCTGGCGGCCTCGATGGTTCTGGAGAGTAACCGATCCGCCGGGGACGGAAAACCGCGGGCGGGGCTCATCGGTCGGGATCGCGGTAGGGGTCGGCGATGCGAAAGCGGCGCAGTATCGCCACCTCCGCCGCTTCCATGCGCTGCGCCTCGTCCTCGTCCTCGTGTTCGTGGCCCTGTGCATGCAGGGCCCCGTGGACGAGCAGGTGGGCCAGGTGATCCTCGAAGCGCTTGCGCTGGGCCCGCGCCTCGGCGCGCACCACCGGTGTGCAGATGACGATGTCCGCCTCGAGCCGATCCGGCGTGTCGTAGGGAAAGGTCAGGACGTTCGTGGCGTAGTCGCGGCCGCGGTAGCGGCGGTTGAGCTCGCGGCCTTCGGCCTCGCCCACGAAGCGCACGGTCAGGCTGGCGTCGCGTTCGAGAGCGGCGAGCGCGAGCCGGCGCAGGCGGGCCCGCTCGATCGGCGCCGCTTCGCCGTCGCCGGACTGGATGTCGAGCCAGAGGCTAGGGCGTCGCGGGCGGCTCGGCGGCATCGATCTCTCGCTGGTGCTTCTCGTAGGCATCGACGATGCGGGCGACCAGCGGATGGCGCATGACGTCGGCGGAATCGAAGGTGCTGATGGCGATCCCGCGAATGTCGCGCAGGATGCCCACCGACTGCATCAGCCCCGACGGCTGGCCGCGCGGCAGGTCGACCTGGGTCGAGTCCCCGGTGACCACCGCGCGCGAGCCGAAGCCGATCCGCGTGAGGAACATCTTCATCTGCTCGGGCGTGGTGTTCTGCGCCTCGTCGAGGATGATGAAGGAATGATTGAGCGTGCGCCCGCGCATGTAGGCGAGCGGTGCGATCTCGATCGCCTGCTTCTCGAACATCCGGGCCGTGCGCTCGAAGCCGAGCAGGTCGTACAGCGCATCATAGAGCGGACGCAGGTAGGGATCGACCTTCTGGGCGAGATCGCCCGGCAGGAAGCCGAGCCGCTCACCCGCCTCGACCGCCGGCCTCGTCAGGACGATGCGCTTGATCGCGTCGCGCTCGAGCGCATCGACCGCGCAGGCGACCGCGAGATAGGTCTTGCCGGTACCGGCGGGGCCGATGCCGAAGGTGATGTCGTGCGACAGGATGTTGCGCAGGTAGTCGCGCTGGCGGGGCGTGCGCCCGCGCAGGTCGGCGCGCCGGGTATGGAGGATCGGGCCTTCGTCCTCCTCGGCATCGGCCGAGGCCGGACGCTGCTCGGCCAGGCCGAGTTGGATGTCCTCGATCGAAAGGGGGTGCACGGCGGCCTGCCAGAAACGCGCGAGCGCGTCGCGGGCCCGGCCGGCGGCGGCCGGCTCGCCCTCGATCCGGAAGCGTTGGCCGCGGCGCGAGACGCGCACGTCGAAGGACTCGGCGATGGTCCGGATGTTGCGCTCGACCGGGCCGCAGAGATTGGCGAGCCGTTCGTTGTCCGCCGGCTCGGCGGTGAATTCGATCGGGCGGGGCTTCAAGCGGTCGTTCGGGCGCCTGGGGCGTTCGGGTTTACTGGCGCGTGAACACGCCGACACCGTCGATTGTAGTCGAGCCGTTCGCCCCGTTGATCGTATAGCCCACGCCCAGCCTTTCGCCGGTCGGCCCGAACAGGCCTCCGCTGATGCGGGTCGAGCAGTCGCCGCGGCCGCAGAAATCGCTGCCGCCGCCGGTCTGGGAGGCGCCGATCGTGGCATCGAAGGCGTGGCGCGAATCGAACGTCACCTCGCTGGCGCCCGGATTGGCGGCACCGCCTTGAGTGGCGAACCGGAAGCTGGCTTCGTCGAACGTCACATTGCCCTCGAGGCCGAGCCGGGCCGCCTGCCCGGGATCGAAGCGTACCGAAGCATTACCGGTGAAGCTGCCGGGCGCCCACTGGCCGCCGGACATGGTCGGCGCGGTCGCCCCCGCGAGGGCATAGGTGAACTCGCCGGCGGTGGGTGCCGTCAGCGCGGGGCTGCCGACGAGGTAGTGCATGCCGGTGTTCGCGCTGTACGGGATCGCGAAGGGCACGCCGACGATCTGCATGATCGCGTTGCCCTCGGTCCAGCGGCCCCAGCTGACCCATTGATCGGCGCCGGCCTCGGCGATGCGGGTGCTTCCCGAAGACAGGCAGAGGAAACCCGGACAGTAGCCGATCGAGGTCAGCCGGCGCTCGGCATCGAACTGCAGGCGACCGTCGGCGACCGCCAGCGAGGCGATCGGCTGGCTGCCCAGGAACTGGCGCAGGTCGACCCGCCACAGGCCGGTCGTGGTCTCCCCGCCCGGGGGGATCTCGCCATCGCCGGGTTCGCCATTACCGGGTCCACCGTCACCCGGCTCACCATCCCCGGGTTCGCCATTGCCGGGTCCACCGTCGCCCGGTCCACCATCGCCCGGTCCACCATCGCCCGGTCCACCATCGCCCGGCTCGCCGCTGCCCGGTCCACCGTCACCCGGCTCGCCATCGCCGGGTTCGCCGTTGCCCGGTCCACCGTCGCCCGGTCCACCGTCGCCGGGCTCGCCATTGCCCGGCCCGCCGTCACCCGGCTCGCCATTGCCGGGTCCGCCGTCGCCTGGCCCACCGTTGCCCGGTGCCCCCGTCCCCGGCTCGCCGTCGCCAGAATTGCCGTTGCCGTTGCCGTTGCCGTTGCCGGACGGATCGGTCGATCCCACGGCCTCGTTCACCGCCAGCAGGTCGCCGGAGTCGTCCCGTCCCGAGTTCGGGGCGAAGTCGATGTCGAAGACGCGTCCGGAGTCGCCCGGAGAAAGCGGGTCGGTCTCACCCGCGCCGTCGCCGGCTGCGGAGTTCCCTTCATCGCCGGCTGCCGTGTTGTCGATGCGGGCGAGGAGCGTGTCGTCCCAGTCGCCGCCGTTCTGGCGCCGGGCCGGCTTGCGGCGGGTCTGCGGGCCGGCGACCGGCCCGTCCGTGCCCGTCGCTTCGGCGGTCCGCAACGGGGCAGCCGAGGCGTTCGTCGCTCCCGCGGTACCCGCGATATTCGCGCCCGCATCCGCCGCAGGCGGCCCACCCGGCCCCGTGCCATCGTCGGCCGATGCCGACCCCTGCGCGACCGGGCCGGACGAAGAGCCGGCCGAGTCGCCGTCGGAAGAATCGTCCTCCCCGTCGGCCAGCATCTGCTGTGGCGGCAGCTGCGGCGGCAGGGCGGCCCGGCGCGGGGCCGATGCGGGGGCG
Organism: Burkholderiaceae bacterium; assembly: GCA_023954135.1. Taxonomy (GTDB): domain Bacteria; phylum Pseudomonadota; class Gammaproteobacteria; order Burkholderiales; family Burkholderiaceae_E; genus JAMLIN01. Next base: position 36,168 of record JAMLIN010000014.1, read on the forward strand.
ACGCGGGCAGCCTCGCCGGCGCCGATCTCGATCGACCCGAAATCGTTCGTCACCGCGATCCGGCCCTCGGTGACCGAGACATGCAGGCCCGCCCGGTCGCCCGGCCAGCAGCCGGGGTCGCAGACGGTTTCCTGCGCCATGTACTGGGTGCCGCGGATGCCGACGGTCGCGGTCGGGGTCTGCAGGCGATAGTCGTCGTGATCGCGCTTGCCGATCCGCCCGGTGGCGGTGCGCAGCGCGCCACGCAGCAGCGAGAAGAAGCCGCGCTGCTCCTGGGCATCGAATCGGTATTCGTCGATCCGGAAGACGGTGCGTGGCTGCAGCGAGAAGATCGCGCCATCGGAAAGCCGGATCTGGGCGCGCCCCTGGGCGCCCGTGCGGATGGTGTCGCCGGACTGGAGCTCGAAGCCCGCATCGACCGGGATCGAGCGCAGGCCGCCCGCTTCGGGGCGATCGACCGTCACCTCGCCGGCCGCCGCCAGCAGGCGGCCGTCGGCGGCCTGCGCCGGGCCCGCCAGCAGCGTGGCGAGCACGAGCAGCAGGCTCGCGAGCCCGACCCGCATGATCGACCGGTTCCTGCTCATCGCCAAGTCGTCCTCAAAACCGGTAGGTGCTGCGGACCATGAACTGGCTGCGCCGGAAGTCGTTGGGAGCCAGCGTCGAGGCGTTGCGCACGAGGCTCAGCTGCGGCTGGACCGCCCAGCCCTTGCCGAGCCAGCGCTCGGCGCCGAGCCGCAACTCGGTCTGGCGATCGTTGCGGGTACGGCCGAACAGCGGCTCCGGACCGTCGAAGCGCCGGGATTCCCAGTACAGGCCGATCTCGCCGCGCCAGTTCGCCGCCAGCGGCGTGTTCAGCGAGACGCGCGCGCCGACGAAGCGATGGGCGAGGTTCGGCCAGGCGGCGTCGGCCCGCTCGTCGCCGAAGTGGATCGCCCCCGAGAGCACGGTGTCGGCACGGGACTGGAGCAGCCGTGCCGCCGACACGCCGATGGTGCGACGGGTCGCGTCGCGCACCGACTGGCCGGGGAACGACAGGGATGCCGCCTGGAACCAGGCGCCGAAACTGGACTGACGGGTCGGATTGCATTGCCACTGGGCGACCAAACCGGTTACGCGGCGCAGGGCGTCGCCATCGAGTCGGAGGTCCTGGTACTGGCCGAGGACCGTGAGCTGGTGGCATTCCTGGCGGCGAGTGACCCCCGCCGACAGATCCACCTGTAACTGATCCAGTGTATCCGCCGAGGGAAAACGGCGTGTGGAACTTCTCACACCGGCGATCCATCGCCACCGACCGTCTATCGGTCCCGATATCGAGATTGCGCCGTCGATGCCGAAAACCATGCTCCTTTTCGGCAGGCTGACCGGCAGCGGGACCACCGGGGTGCCGTCGCCCAGCAGCCAGTGCTCGCTGGCGCTGCCGACATTGGCGTTGGTGTCGTAGCCGATGTCGAAGCCCACCGTTCCGGTCACCGCTACCCGGTGGCGGGCGTCGAGACGGGCGATCTCGTCGAGATAGGCTCCGACCAGGCGGCGGGCTTCCGGCGGAATGTCGCGAGATGCCACATCGCGAAATGCCGCCCTGGCGTTCTCGTGCTCGCCGGCGGCCAGGTAGGCCCTGCCGAGCTCGGCGCGGGCCTGGAGATGGTCGGGTTCGACCAGCAGGACGCGCTCGAGCGCCAGCAGCGCCTCGCCGGGGTGGCCGGTGTCGAGGGCGGCGATGCCGAGCAGATAGTCGAACTCGGGATCGCCCGCGTAGAGATCGAGCCGGGCCGAAAGCGCCGCGTAGGCCGCGGCCGCGTCGCCGCGGACGATGTTCTCCCGGCTCTCGGCGATCAGGCGCCCCAGGGTGCCGGCGGGCGCCGCCAGGCCCTGGGAAACGACCTGCGCGCTCGCCAGGGGCGCCAGGATCATGGCGACGGTGAGCGCCGCGACGGCGCGCAGGATTCTCATGAGGCGGAGACTACCTCGCCGCGCAGCGAATGCGGCAGCGCTGCGGTGATCCGCATGTCGACGATCGAGCCGATCAGCCGGGGATGGCCGGCGAAGTTGACCACCCGGTTGTTCTCGGTGCGGCCCGAAAGCTCGGCCGGATCCTTCTTCGACGGTCCTTCGATGAGGACCGGCTCGATCCGCCCGACCATCGCGGTCGAGATCGCGGCGGCGTTCGCTTCGATCGCCGCCTGCAGCTCGCGCAGGCGCTCGAGCTTGACCGCTTGCGGAGTCTCGTCGGCGAGGTCGGCTGCCGGCGTGCCGGGCCGCTGGCTGTAGACGAAGCTGAAGGAGGAATCGAATCCGACGTCCTCGACCAGCTTCATGGTCTGGCGGAAGTCCGCGTCGGTCTCGCCGGGGAAGCCGACGATGAAGTCCGAGGAGATCGAGATGTCCGGGCGGATCCGGCGCAGCTTGCGGATCGTCGACTTGTACTCGAGGGTGGTGTAGCCGCGCTTCATCGCCGCCAGCACCCGGTCCGAGCCTGCCTGGACCGGCAGGTGCAGGTGGTTCACCAGCTTCGGGATCCGGGCGTAGGCCTCGATCAGGCGCGGGGTGAATTCGTTCGGATGCGAGGTGGTGAAGCGCAGCCGCTCGATGCCGGGGATCTCGGCGATGTACTCGAGCAGCATCGCGAGGTCGGCCAGCTCGCCGTCGCCGGCCGGGCCTCCCATCGGACCCCGGTAGGCATTGACGTTCTGGCCGAGCAGGTTGATCTCGCGCACGCCCTGCTGGGCGAGTCCGGCCACTTCGACGAGGACGTCCTCGAAGGGGCGCGAGACCTCCTCGCCGCGGGTGTAGGGCACGACGCAGAAGCTGCAGTACTTGCTGCAGCCTTCCATGATCGAGACGAAGGCCGAGGCGGTATCGACGCGCGCCGGGGGCAGGCGGTCGAACTTCTCGATCTCGGGGAAGCTGACGTCGACCTGCGGGCGCCCGCTGCGGCGCCGCTCGCCGATCAGCTCGGGCAGCCGGTGCAGGGTCTGGGGCCCGAAGACCACGTCGACATAGGGCGCGCGGGCGACGATCGCCGCGCCTTCCTGGCTGGCGACGCAGCCGCCCACGCCGATCACCAGCCCCGGCTTGCGCTCCTTCAGCTGCCGTGCCCGCCCGAGGTCGGAGAACACCTTCTCCTGCGCCTTCTCGCGTACCGAGCAGGTGTTGAAGAGCACGATGTCGGCTTCATCGATGAGCTCGGTGCGCTCCACGCCTTCGGTATCGCCGAGCAGTTCCGCCATCCGGTCCGAGTCGTACTCGTTCATCTGGCAGCCGAAGGTCTTGATGAAGAGCTTGCGCGTCATGAGCCTCTCGCCGGGAGCCCGCCGGGCAGGGCATCGGCCGGGGCGGGACCCCGTCCGGCTGCGGCGCGCCAAAGTGCAAAGCCCGCCGGCATCGGGTCGATGGGCGGGCTCGGCGTGTGTGGTGGCGGATCAGGGACTCGAACCCCGGACCTGCGGATTATGATTCCGTCGCTCTAACCAACTGAGCTAATCCGCCAGAGCCCGCGATTCTATGGCCAGCGGCCGGTTCTGTAAAGCGGCGCGCGCCTGCGCGACGATCGGGGCGAGGCGAGGCCGGAGAACGCGCTACTTGACCCGGACCAGGGGCGTCGTCCAGCCCCGCAGCACGCGACCTTCCCGTGCGAGGGTGACCGCCATGTCGGGGCCGGTGATCGAGATGCGGCCGTCCTTCTCCTCGACGTAGCTGGCCGGCATCGTCTGTTCGCCGCTGCTGATCAGGACCCGGCTTCGATCCACGAACTCGAGCTTCTGCAGGCCGTTCGAGGAGTGGTAGACGCGGCCGGCCACGCGGCCGGCTTCCCTGCGGTTGACCGCGGCCAGGATCGTCGCGCGCCGGTCTTCGGCGGCCTTGCGGAACCGCGCAGCCTGGTCGGCCGCCGGCGGTGGCCAGTTGCCGATCGCGTCGCGCGCCTCGTCGATGCGCTCGAGCGAGGCCTCGTCCTCGGGCAGCTTCGCCAGATCGGCGATGAAGCTCTTGTGGAGCGATTCCGCCACCGTGCCGCGTCGTGCGTCGGCCGCCTCGCGGATCCGCGTGGACTGGGCCGGTGACAGCAGTCCGGCCAGCTGCGGGGCCGAGCGGGCCTCGATGTCGGCGAAGGCGTCGTTCAGGCCGGTCGACGACTTCCCGATCTCCGCGATCACCGCGGTCGTGATCTCGTCGCCGATGGCGGCATGGCGCGCCGCGATCGTCTTGTCGATCTGCTCCCGTTCAGCCGGCGCGAACACGTCGGCGTAGTCCCTGGCGATGCTCTGACGCGCCTGCTGGATGGCCAGCAGCCCGTTGGGGTCGGCCGGGATCTTCCCGATGTCGGCGACCATGCCGTCCAGGACGGTCTTGCGCATTGCCGCGGCGGCTTTTCCCGCGGGCATCGTGACGATGTCGGCGATGTCCTCGGCGGTCAGGTGAGCCATGGCCGCCGCCAGCTCGCGGGCCGGAGCCGCGGCCTGCATCGCCTGCGGCGGCAGCGAGCCGGAGGCCTGCTGGAACTTCCGATGGCCTTCGGGGCTGCCCGCGTCCGCAAGCGCAAGCTTCAGGCGCAGCAGGGCCGGCGAGGGCGGCACCGTGGCCAGCGTCGTCATGGCAGCCGTCGCGCGCTCGCGCGCGGGCCCGGACTCCCTGGCGAAGTTGGCGACGCGATTGTTCAGCGCGCTCTGGATCTGGTTGTAGCGACCGGACAGATCGCGGTCCTTGGTCTCGCGGCGACAGGCGAGCACGGATTCGCGCACCGCCCGCACGTCGGACTCGGTCCACGACACCATCGGCTTTCCGAAGTGCTTCGTGGTTTCCTCCTGGGCGAAGAGCCGTGCGAAACGATGGCGATTGCCGATCGGGCTGGGCTGCCATTCGTCGTCGCGATTGAACTTCGCCGCCCATTGGGCCATCTCGGCGCACGGGGGCGGGCGCACGGGCTCGGCCGCTTGCGCCGGCGGCAGGTACGTCCACGAAGCCGCGCCGACGATGAATCCGGCAACGATTGCGGGCAGCCCGTGGCTGGCGAGTGCCCTGCGGGAATCGGTCGTCAAGGGGTCTGTCTCCAGGGGCGCCGGTCGGATTCGCTGCGCGACCGGACTTTTCGTCGTACGAGCGCGGTGCCGCGTTCGCATCCGGCGACGAGCTTATCGAAAAGGAATCATCAACTCAAGAAACGATCGAACGACTGCTGCTGCCCGGCGACCGGCGCGGCCGGGAAGTGGACCACGAAGGCCGTACCGGTCCCGCGGCCACGCTCGGGCGGCCAGGGCAGGCCGTCGCGTACCTCGATCCAGGCATCGTGCTGGGCGACGATCTCGCGCACGATCGCCAGTCCGAGACCGCTGCCTTCGGTCTGGGCGTCGAGTACCCGGTAGAAACGTTCGAAGATGAACTCACGATCGACCGGCGCGATCCCGCGCCCGTTGTCCTCGACCTCGAGCAGGATTCCGTCGTCGAGCCGGCGGATGCGGGTCGTGACGATGCCGCCGCCCGGCGTGTAGCGCAGCGCATTGTCGATCAGGTTGTCGAGCATCTCGGCGAGCAGCACCGGCCGGCCGGTGACCCAGGCATCGCCATCGGATTCGAAGCCGATGTCGATGTTGCGCTCGACGGCAAGCGGCGCGCGATCGGCGACCGCATCGCGGGCGATCGCCGCCAGGTTGGTGCGTTCGAAGGGCGCGGCCGACTCGATGTTCTCGGTGCGCGCCAGCGCGAGCAGCTGGTCCACCATGTGCGCCGCCCGTGCCGAGCTGCGCGAGAGCTGCGAGAGGCTGCGGGCGCGCTCGGCCGCATCGGTCTGGCGCTCGGCGAGCTCGGCCTGGGTGCGTATGCCGGCGAGCGGTGTCTTCATCTGGTGCGCCGCATCGGCGAGGAAGCGACGCTGGGTGGCGAGGTTCTGGTTCAGCCGCCGCAGCAGGTCGTTGAAGGAATCGACCAGCGGCACGAGCTCCTCGGGCGTGTCGTGCATGTCGAGCGGCGAAAGATCGTCGGGCCGCCGGGCGCGGATGCGCTGCTGCATCGACTTCAGCGGCGCGAGCCCGCGCGAGAGCCCGAACCACACCAGGGCGACCGCCAGCGGCAGGATCAGGAACTGCGGGAAGATCACGCCCTTGATGATCTCGTTGGCGAGCTGGTTGCGCTGGTCGAGCGGCTCGGCCACCTGCACCAGCACCCGCGAAGCGCTGTGGCTCATGCGCACGGGGCTGACGTAGGTGTAGGCGATGCGGACCTCGGTGCCCCGGTGGTCGGCGGTGCGCAGCTTGACCCGCCCCGGCTCGGGAAAGTCGTAGATCGAGGGCGGCGGCAGCCCCTGTTCGCCGGCGACGAGATTGCCCTGGGCATCGGTCACCTGGAACATCACCGGCTCGCGATCGTCGGCGCGCAGCAACTCGAATGCGGCGCGCGGCAGGCTGATCCGGCTGCTGTCCTCGATGAACAGCACCTGCTGGCCGAGCACCACCGCGCGGTCGCGCAGCGAGCGATCGAAGGGGGCATCGGCGAGCGAGCGCGCCGCGAGGAAGGTGATCGCCACCGACAGCGGCCAGAGCAGCAGCAGGGGGGCGAACATCCAGTCGAGGATCTCGCCGAACAGCGAGCGCTGGTCGCCGGCGAGCCGTTGCGCTCGCGCCCGGCGCCGGCGCGCCGGAGATGGCGTCGCCGTCGCTCCCATCGTCGCGCTCGCCGCAGCGCGCCGGATCGGCGGCGAGGCTTCGGCGACCTCGGTCTCGCGGGTCGCGATCAGGTCGCCGATGGCGGCGGCCAGCCGGCCCCTGAAGCTCATCTCAGCGGCGCCCGGCCGCCCGAAAGCGAGCGTGGGGGTCGTTCATCTCACGCGGTGCCGGTTTCCGGCAGTCGCTCGAGACAGTAGCCGAGCCCGCGGACGGTGGCGATCTTGACGCCGCCGCCCTCGAGCTTCTTGCGCAGGCGGTGCATGTAGACCTCGATCGCGTTGTAGCTGATCTCGTCGCCCCACTCGCACAGGTGCTCGACGATCTGTTCCTTGCTGACCAGGCGTCCGACGCGCTGCAGCAGGATCTCCAGCAGGCCGATCTCGCGCGCCGACAGCTCGAGCAACTGCTCGTCGATGTATACCGCGCGGCCGATCTGGTCGTAGGTGAGCGGGCCGTAGCGCACCCGGCTGCTGGAGCTGCCCATGCGGCGGCGCACCAGGGCGCGCACCCGGGCCTCGAGCTCGGACAGCGCGAAGGGCTTGGCCATGTAGTCGTCGGCGCCGAGGTCGAGCCCGCGGACCCGCTGGTCGACCGAGTCGGCGGCGGTGAGGATCAGCACCGGCAGCAGGTCGTTGCGCGAGCGCAGGCGCCGCAGCACCTCGAGCCCCGGCATGCGGGGAAGGCCGAGGTCGAGGATCAGCAGGTCGTAGGACTGGGCGACCATCGCCACATCGGCGTCGGTTCCCGAGCTGACGGTATCGACGGCGTAGCCGCCGGCGCGCAGCGAACGCGACAGGCCATCGGCGAGCACGCCATCGTCTTCGGCAAGCAGGATCCGCATCCCAAGCCCCGCGTCGAGTCGACACCCGGTCAGGATAGCCGAATCCGGCGATCCGTCACGAGCATCGGAGGCGCCCGGCCGCCCGAAGCCACCGATCAGCGATGCGCCTGCCGGATCGCGTCCCGGGTCAGGCGCGCGGCTTCGCCGGCCGCCGCGGCGAAATCCTCGCCGGCGCCGGCATAGAGGATCGCCCGCGAGGAATTGATCAGCATGCCGTAGCCGTCCGCGCAGCGCCCGGCCGCGACGCTCGCCTCGACGTCGCCGCCCTGGGCGCCGATGCCGGGCACCAGCAGGGGCAGCGCCGGTGCGAGCTCACGCACCCGCGCGAGCTCGGCCGGGTAGGTGGCGCCGACCACCAGCCCGAGCTGGCCGTTGCGGTTCCAGCGCCCGGCGGCGAGCTCGGCGACCCGCTCGTAGAGCCGCGATCCGTCGGCGAGCGCAAGCGACTGCAGGTCGTCGCCCCCGGGGTTCGATGTCCGGCACAGGAGGAACACCCCCTTGTCGGCCCGTTCGAGCCAGGGCTCGATGGAATCGTGCCCCATATAGGGATTGACCGTCACCGCATCCGCGCCGTAGCGCTCGAAGGCTTCGCGGGCGTACTGCTCGGCGGTCGCGCCGATGTCGCCGCGCTTGGCGTCGAGGATGACGGGAATGTCCGGATGGGCGCGCCGGATATGGGCGCAGACCGCTTCGAGCTGGTCCTCGGCGCGTTCGGCGGCGAAGTAGGCGATCTGCGGCTTGAAGGCGCAGGCATAGGGGGCGGTGGCATCGGCGATCGCGATGCAGAAGCGCGCGATGCGGTCCGGCCCGTCGGCGAGCGCGGCCGGGAACTTCGCGGGGGCCGGATCGAGTCCGACGCAGAGCATGCTGTCGGTGCGCGACCATATGGCCCGCATCTTGCTGGTGAATGTCAATCGGGTCTCCTTCGGTCGGGCCATTGTAGGCCGCCGGTCCGCCATGACGGGGTTTCCGCACACGCCGATCGGCACAGGCTTCGGTAAGATGGTCCCAATGGCGGTCGCCACAAGCGGCCCGCCACGAAGTGCGCTCCCGACCGGGGCGACTGGTGTGACGAAAGACAAAATCTTTTACGGGAACCTGACATGAATGCACCCTTGTCTCCCGCGATGTCCGACGCCCTGCGCCGGGCGCTCCAGGAAGTCACCCTCGACGACAAGTACGCGCTGCCGCGCGGCCGGGCCTTCATGTCCGGCACCCAGGCGCTCGTGCGCCTGCCGATGCTGCAGCGCGAACGCGATGCGGCGGCCGGCCTCGATACGGCGGGCTTCGTGTCCGGCTATCGCGGTTCGCCGCTCGGGGGCCTCGACCAGGCCCTGTGGAAGGCGCGCGAGCATCTCGAGCGCAACCGCATCGTCTTCCAGCCGGGGCTGAACGAGGATCTCGCCGCCACCAGCATCTGGGGAACCCAGCAGCTCAATCTCTCGGGCAAGGCGAAGTACGCCGGCGTCTTCGCGATGTGGTACGGCAAGGGCCCGGGGGTCGATCGCTCGGGCGACGTCCTGCGCCATGCGAATGCGGCCGGATCCTCCCGCTTCGGCGGCGTGCTCGCGCTCGCCGGCGACGACCACGGCGCCAAGTCCTCGACCCTGCCCCACCAGTCCGACCACATCTTCAAGGCCGTCGGCCTGCCGGTGCTCTATCCCTCGTCGGTCCAGGAATATCTCGACCTCGGCCTGCACGGCTGGGCGATGTCGCGCTACAGCGGCCTGTGGGTCGCGATGAAGACGGTCACCGAGGTGGTCGAGGCGTCCGCCTCGGTCGAGGTCGATCCGGAGCGGGTGCGCATCGTCCTGCCCGAGGATTTCGAGATGCCGGCGGGCGGGCTCAACATCCGCTGGCCCGATTCCCCGCTCGAGCAGGAAGCGCGGCTGCTCGACTACAAGTGGTATGCGGCGCTCGCCTATGTGCGGGCGAATCGGCTCAATCGCGTCGTCATCGATTCGCCGCGCGCCTGGTTCGGCATCATGACCGGCGGCAAGGCCTATCTCGATACCCGTCAGGCGCTCGACGAGCTCGGCCTGGATGAAGCCGCGTGCGCGCGGATCGGCATCCGCGTCTTCAAGTGCGGCGTGGTCTGGCCGCTCGAGGCGGCCTCGGCGAGCGAGTTCGCCGACGGCTTGGGCGAGATCCTCGTGGTCGAGGAGAAGCGCCAGATCCTCGAGTACGCGATCAAGGAGGAGCTCTACAACTGGCCCGACGGGCGTCGCCCCCGGGTCTACGGCAAGTTCGACGAGAAGGACGGGCGCGGCGGCGAATGGTCGATGCCCCAGGGGGGCTGGCTGCTGCCGGCCCATCATGAGTTGTCGCCGGCGGTGATCGCGCGGGCGATCGCCGCCCGCCTGCTCGACCCGGGCCGCTTCGGCGAGCGCTTCGCGCTCGATGCCGATACCCGCAGCCAGATCGAGGCGCGCCTGCGGCTGATCGAGGCCAAGGATCGCGCGCTGGCCGCGCCCCACGCGATCGCGCTGCGCACGCCGACCTTCTGCTCCGGCTGCCCCCACAACACGTCGACCCATGTGCCGGAAGGCTCGCGCGCGCTCGCCGGCATCGGCTGCCACTACATGGCCAACTGGATGCCGGAGCGTCGCACCGGCACCTTCACCCAGATGGGCGGAGAAGGCGTGCCCTGGATCGGCATGGCGCCCTTCACCGAGGAGAATCACATCTTCGCCAACCTCGGCGACGGCACCTATTTCCACTCCGGCCTGCTCGCGATCCGCGCTTCCATCGCCGCCGGTGTCAACATCACCTACAAGATCCTCTACAACGATGCGGTCGCCATGACCGGGGGCCAGCCGGTCGACGGCACGCTCACGGTGCCGTCCATCGTGGCGCAGCTGCGCGCAGAAGGGGCGCGCGAGATCGTCATCGCCACCGATGAGCCCGAGCGCTACGAGGGGCGTGGCGCGATCGCCGGCGTCGAGGTCTTCCATCGCGATCATCTGGAATTCGTGCAGAAGCGCCTGCGCGAGACGCCCGGCTGCACCGTCCTCGTCTACGACCAGACCTGCGCATCCGAGAAGCGCCGTCGCCGCAAGCGGGTGGTCGACGGCAAGCCGGGCTTCCCCGATCCGGCGCGGCGGGTGTTCATCAACGAGCTGGTCTGCGAAGGCTGCGGCGACTGCAGCGTGCAGTCGTCCTGCGTGTCGGTCGAGCCGGTCGAGACCGTGTTCGGCCGCAAGCGGCGCATCAACCAGTCCTCGTGCAACAAGGACTACTCCTGCCTCAAGGGCTTCTGCCCGAGCTTCGTGACGATCGAAGGCGGTGGCTTGCGCAAGCCGCGGGCGAAGGATCTCGCCGGCCTCGAGTTTCCGGCGCTGCCCGAGCCCGCGCGGGCCGGGTTCGATGCCGACCGGCCGATCTTCGGCCTGCTGGTGGCTGGGGTCGGCGGCACCGGCGTCATCACCATCGGCCAGCTGCTCGGCATGGCGGCGCACCTCGAGGGCTGCGGGGTCTCGGTGCTCGACATGGCCGGGCTCGCCCAGAAGGGCGGCGCGGTCACCTCGCATGTGCAGATCGCCCGGCGCCCGGAGCAGCTGCACGGCACCCGGATCGGCACCGGCGAAGCCGATGTCGTGATCGGCGCCGATCTCGTCGTCGCCGCCGGCAACGATGCGCTCACGCGGATGCGGCCGGGCCTGACGCGCGTGGTGGTCAATTCCGATGTGGCGCCGACGTCGGATTTCCTGCGCAACCCGGACTGGCGGCTGCCCAGGAGCGGGCTTGCGGCCAACCTGGTGAATGCCGCCGGCGCCGATTCGATCAGTTTCATCGACGCCACCGAGATCGCCACCCGCCTGATGGGCGATGCGATCTACGCCAATCCGCTGCTGCTCGGCTTCGCCTGGCAGAAGGGCTGGATTCCGCTCGCGCGGCAGGCGATCGAGCGGGCGATCGAGCTCAACGCGGTCGCGGTCGACAACAACCTGGCCGCCTTCGAATGGGGCCGGCGCCTGGCCGGGTTGCCCGACCGGGTGCACGAGATCGCCGGGCTCTCGACGTCGACGGCCGAGGCGGGCGAGGCGGGCGAGGTGCCGCTGCCGCCGGCCGAAGCGCTCGCGGCGCTGGTCGAACCGCGCGCCGAGTTCCTCGTCGGCTACCAGGATGCCGCCTATGCGGAGCGCTTCCGGGCGCTGGTCGCGAAGGTCGCGCGGCGCGAACGGGAGGTCGCGGGCGACGCGGCCGAGCCGAGGCTCGCCGCGGCGGTCGCGAGATCCTGGTTCAAGCTGCTTGCCTACAAGGACGAGTACGAGGTGGCGCGGCTCCATGTCGATCCCGCGTTCAGGCAGCGTCTCGAGGAGACTTTCGAGGGCGACTGGTCGCTGCGCCTGCATCTGTCGCCGTCGATCCTCTCGCGGGTCGATCCGCGCACCGGCCGGCCGCGCAAGATCGCGTTCGGCGCCTGGATGCTGCCGGTGATGCGCCTGCTCGCGCGCGGCAAGCGCCTGCGCGGCACCCGTCTCGATCCCTTCGGGTATCTCGAGGAGCGCCGCGTGGAGCGGGCCATGATCGACGAGTACGAGCAACTGCTCGAGGTCGACATCCTGCCGGGGCTCGATCCCGCCCGTCTCGGCCTCGCGGTCGAGATCGCCTCGCTGCCGCAGTCGATCCGCGGCTTCGGCCCGGTCAAGGCTCGCGCGATCAGGGAGACGAACGAGCGGCACGCTGCATTGCTGGCCCGCTGGCGTACCGGACTGGCCATCGAGCCGGCGCCGGAGTCCGCGAGCGATCCGGCGGGTCGAGCCACGGCCGAGGAGAAGGCCGAGATGGAGGGCGGCTGATGGCGACGATCGCCGCGCGACGAACGATGGAGCTTTCCCGCAGGAGCCCTGATCGATGACCGAGATCCGCTGCGAAGAGCGCAGCTGGCGCATGCCCGATGGCGAATCCCTGTTCGGGCGCCACTGGTCGCCGCCCGAGCCCCATGGCGGCGGCGTCTACCTGCTGCACGGCCTCGGCGAGCACTGCGGCCGCTACGAGGCGCTCGCCGCCTGGCTCGCCGAGCGCGGCTGGCAGGTCAGGGCGCACGACCACCATGGCCACGGGCGCTCGCCGGGCGCGCGCGGCAGCATTCCGCGCGCCGGTGCGCTGGCCGAGGACGCCGGCGACCTCGTCGGGCGCTTCGCCGGCGAGCTCGGCCGGCCCCCGGTACTGCTCGGACACAGCATGGGCGGCGCGCTCGCCGCCGAGCTGGTGGTGCTGCGCCGGCTGCGGGTCGCCGGTCTGGTGCTGTCCTCGCCCGGACTCGACCCGGGGCTCAACCGGCTGCAGAGGATGCTGGTGGCGGTGATGCTTCGGATCGCGCCCGGCCGTACCCTCGGCAACGGGCTGGATCCGCGCAGGATCTCCCACGACCCGGCGGTGGTCGAGGCCTATCTGGCCGATCCGCTGGTGCACGACCGGATCAGCGCGCGGCTCGTGAGCTGGCTGGTGGACTCCGGTCGCCGGTCGATCGCGGCGGCCGATACCCTGGCGGTCGACACCCTGATGCTGGTGGCCGGCGACGATGCGCTGGTCGCGCCCGCCGGCAGCCGGCGCTTCGCCGAGCGGGCCCCGGCCGGGAAGGTCACGCTGCACTGGTACGAAGGACTGTGGCACGAGGTCTTCAACGAACGCGCCGCCGACCGGGCCAGGGTGCTGGAGGATCTCGACGCCTGGCTGGCGACGAAGGCCCCCGCATCGGCGCAGGGCAGGTTGGCCGCGTCGTAAGCCCTTATGTGCTGCGCGTGAGGCCGCCGTCGACCTTGATGTTCTGGCCGGTGATGTAGCCCGCGCCGTCCGACAGCAGGAAGGCGATGGTGGCGGCGATCTCCTCCGTCTTGCCGTAGCGCTTCATCGGCACGCTGTCGCGCCGCGCGTCGGTGGCGGGCAGGCTGTCGATCCAGCCGGGCAGGACGTTGTTCATGCGCACGTTCTTCGCGGCATGGGTGTCGGCGAAGATCCTGGTGAAGCTCGCCAGCCCGGCGCGGAACACCGCCGAGGTCGGGAACATCTCGGCGGGCTCGAACGCCCAGGCGGTGGAGATGTTGACGATGGCGCCGCCGCCCTGCGCGGCCATGATGGGCGCCACCAGCCGGATCGGCCGCACCGCGCTCAGGAAATAGACCTCCATGCCCTTGTGCCAGTCCTCGTCGGTGATGTCGAGGATCGGCGCGCGCGGGCCATGGCCGGCGGAGTTGACCAGGGCGTCGATACGCCCCCAGCGCTCCATCGCGCGGTCGACGAGTAGCTTCACATCGTCGCCCGACTGGTTCGAGCCGGTCACGCCGATGCCGCCGAGCTCCCTGGCCAGCGCTTCGCCCTTGCCGGACGAGGACAGCACGGCGATGCGGTAGCCGTCACTGGCCAGCCTGCGGGCCGCGGCGGCCCCCATGCCGGAACCGCCCGCGGTGATGAGTGCGACTCGTTCGATGGACATCGGATTCTCCCGTGCTCTGGCCGTATTTCGTATCGCGTGGGGGCTACGCCCGCTTCCAGCAGGTGACCAGCGACCGGCTCATCATCGGCCGCGCCCTGGTCATGAACCGGTACAGGCCGTGCAGCTCGCGGTTCTCGCCCGTCGTATCGGTCACCCGCGGCAGCTTGCGCGTCCTGAGCTTGGCCGCGAGCATGTTGAACGCCCACAGCACGCCGTAGATCGGCAGCAGCGCCTTGCGCTTGATCTTGTCCCCCGTCGCTTCGACCAGGGAAGCACCGTGCTCCGCGAAGAGGTAGTGAAGCTGGGCGAGCGACAGCGGCGAGATGTGTCCCCTGTCGACGAGCCTGCCTCGGGGATGGCGGGAGAATCGCGGGTCGAACTGGAACATGGTGCCGGTGAACAGGAACTCGAGGCGCGAGTACAGCGCCTGGACGTTCGGCATCGACACGATGATGTGGCCACCGGGCTTCACGACGCGGCACATCTCGCTGATGAACGAGTTGGGCTCGATCACATGCTCGACACCCTCGAGGCACACGACCACGTCGAAGGCGGCATCCTCGAAGGGAAGCGGCTGCTCCATGTTGACGTACGCGTAGTCGGGACGCTCGGAGTTGATGTCCGCCGAGGTGACATCGTGGCCCTGCTTGCGCAGGAAGTCGGAGACCATCCCGTTGCCGGCGGGCATGTCCAGGATCCTCAGCTTCTCGCCAGGAATCCGCAGCACGAGCTCGACCGCAATGGCCATGTAGTCCGTGAAGTTCGGAACATGGCTGAAATCCCTGGACAGCGACGCCATGGATGCCTCGATGAATTGGACCCGCAATTGTGGGGGATTCCAATCCAAACGGGAAATGGCGGGATCGGGCCGGCGGGGCGTTGCCGCGCCGAGCGCCTACGGCCGGCGGTCCGTGCCCATGGCCGGATGCAGAGCTACTTCAAGTCCGCATGAACCCCAGATCCCGGCTCCCGAAATTCCCGAGGCTCGGGAAGATGTCATCGAGCTCGGATTCCGAGACCCCGAACCAGCGCGCCAGTGTGCCGCCGTACTGGTCGACCGACAGTTCCGGCAGCAGGCGGCCGTTGCCGACGTAGTCGTCGTTGTCCTGGGCGGTGCTCGGGAAGCGGCCGTAGATGTCGCCGCCGCGCACGGCGCCGCCGCTGATGAAATGGTGCGCGCCCCAGCCGTGGTCGGTGCCGTCGCCGTTGCTCGTCAGGGTCCTGCCGAAGTCCGACGCGGTGAACAGGGTGGCCTCGTTGGCGGCGTTCACCTGGGGGCTCGCCATGACCTGGTTGAAGTACGCGAGGGCCTGGCTCAGCTGCGCCATCAGGTTCGCATGGGTGCCGGGCTGGTTGCTGTGGGTGTCGAAGCCGCCGAAGCTCACGAAGAAGACCTGCCGGCGCACGCCGAGCGCGGAGCGCGCGCCGATGATGCGGGCGACCGTCTGGAGCTGGCGGGCGACTCCGTTGGCCTGGCCGTTCGGCAGGGTGGGCACCGGATCGACGGCATCGACCGGCAGCATCGACTCGTTGAGCAGCGCCTGCGCATCGAGCGAGCGACGGGTGACGCTCGCGTGCGATTCCTCCAGCAGGTTGGCATGCGGACGGGTGAGGAAGTAGCGGAAGTCGGACGATCCGCGCGAGGATCCGAACAGCGAACCGTCGAGCCCGCCGATCGCGCTCGAGCCGTTGGCGTTGACGCGGAACTGGACGGTGTTCTCGCCGGACACCCAGACGGCGTTGCCCGATGCCGAGATGCAGGTGAAGGTCCCGATCTGGTTCATGCTCGCGAGCAGGTCGCCCATGCGGCCGCCCCAGCCGTACTGCGCGCCTTCGGGCAGGTGGGTCTGCCAGGTGGACTGCTGGTCGTTGTGCGAGAAGAGGTTCGGCGGCAAGGGTACGCTGCGGTCGCGGTACTCCGCGCGGGTCGTCGGCACGATCAGCGGGCCGACGTTGGCGATGATCGCGGTGTTGCCGGCGTCGAAGCTCGCCTTGGCGTCGATCATGCTCGGGTGCAGTGCGAAGCTGCGCCCGGCCTGGGGCGTCGCCGCGTTGATCGGAAGCAGGCCGTTGTCGCTGCCGGGCATGCCGAGGCGCATGCCGCCGGTGCGCATCCGGGTGTATTCGTCCCAGGACGACGGATCGGTGGCGACCACCATGTTGCCGCTGTCGTTGCCGCCGAACATGAACAGGCACACCAGGGCGCGATAGTCGCTCGCGCTCTGCGCCGCCGCCGATCCCATCGCCGCGAGGTTGAGGGCGAAGGGCGCAGCCGTTGGCACCAGCGCGCCGAGGAGCGACGAGGTCCGCAGGAAGACGCGGCGCGATGCGTTGATCGATTTCATGGCTCTTCTCTCCGGGCCTATTTCTGCGTCAGGTATTCGGCCGAGGCCAGGGTCAGGAACAGCGCCAGGCGGACCCGGTTCAGGCGGGCCTCCTCGACCTGCTGCGCATTGCTGCGGTTCAGGTTGACCGAGTCCACCGCTTCGATCAGCCGGATGCGCATGTCGTTGCTCATCTGGCCATGCAGCAGCAGCAGGTTGACGCGCTGGACCAGCTCGGCCGGATCGGCCGCCAGCGGCACCCACTCGCGGTAGTAGTCCATCTGGACGTCGCGCGGGCTGCCGCTGCCGGCGCCGTTCTTGACCACGCTGCGCATCGTGTTCAGGTAGCCGGCGACCGAGGATTCGTCGGTGATCTGCATCTCCGGCGAGAGCAGTCCGGCCATTCCCGCGGGCGTATTCGGCGCTACGTAGCCGGGCCGGTAGAAGTTGAATACCGACGGCGAGTAGAAGATCGCCTGCCCGAGGCTGCTTGCCGGGTCGGTGGTCCGGCCGATCTTGTACATGTCGGATTTCGACTGGGCTCTCGATGCGCGGGCCCAGTTGGTCAGCCGCAGGATCGGTTCGCGGATCTTTCCCCACCCCGGCTGCAGGGCGACGGCCTGGTCGCGAGCTTCCGGGTCGTAGAGGATGGCGCGCACCACGGCGGCGAGGTCGCCGCGCTCGCCATGGCCGTTGTCGTTGAACACGGTGGCCACGCGCGCGATGTAGGCCGGGCTCGGATTGCTGGTGACAAGGCGCTGGATCAGCTGCTTGCCGATGAAGGGGCCCACGTTCGGATGCCCCGCGATCACGTCGAGCGCCGCCCTGACCTCGTAGAGGACGTCATCGCTGCCGGCGGGAAGCGTCGCGCCGAGGAAGCGCTTCTCGGCCATGGAGTGGTACTGGGGGTAGCCCTGCATCGGCAGGATTTCCTTTCGGTTCGCCGACTCCCAGCCCATGAACCGGCCGCGGGAAGTGTCGCCGCCGCCCCAGCTCAGGCCGGTGAATACCTTGGCCAGCCCGGTCACGTCGTCGTTGGTATAGGTCTCCACCGGAACGCCCTGGGGATCGAGGACCGGGGTGCCGTCGATCGCGAGCTCGACCACGCCGATCGAGAACAGCTGCAACACTTCCCGGGCGTAGTTCTCGTCCGCGGTGCGGTTGGTCGCGGGGTCTTCCTTCTGGTTGCCGATATGGGTCAGGTAGATGCCCATCATCGGATGCAGGGTGACCTCTTCGAGCAACGTCCGGTAGTTGCCGAAGGCATTGCGGTTGAGCATGTCGAGATAGCTCGCCACGCCCAGCGGATAGCGGGAGACGTCGCCGTCGTTCATCGAGATGACGAAGATCTGCGACAGCGCGAAGGCGACGCGGTGCCGCAACTGGGCTCTGGCGTCGATGGCCTCGCGCCAGAAGCTGTCCTGGACCCAGTCGCGTTCCGGTTGCTCCTTCTCCGGATCGAGCATGACGCGCCTGTCCAGCATCTGCACATGCGAGGCATAGCCGCGGTTCATCTGGTCGAGCATCCAGGCGTCGAAGCCGGCCGACTTCAGCCGGTTGATCTCGTCGAGAGTCGGGCCGAAGGTCGCCTGCGCGAGGAACCGGGAGGCATCGGCATCGTCCTGCGGACTGGCCGTCGGGGGGGCGATGTCATAGATGAAGGACTTGGTCTCGCCGGCGCTGCCGCCACCACCGCCGCCGCAGGCCGCGAGTACCGCCACTACTACTGCACTCGCGAACCAGCGCGAGCTTCGCATCATGATACGGATCACCGCAGTCTCCGCGCCAAAGCGTGAAATAGGTCACGCGAAGCGTAGGTATTCGACGCTTCGGGCGCAGGCCGATCCCGATCGGCGGCGCGGCGGCGGCGATGGGCGGAGGGCGGACGGGGGCGGGCGGCCGCCGGCGCCCCGCAGGGCGCCGGTGATCGGGTTCTCTAGACGGTGGCGATGGCCGAGACGGGGGATCCTACGGCGCCGGGCAGGCGCAGCGGCGGCGCGGTCAGCAGGAAGCGGTTGCGCTTGTGCGCGCGCAGCCATTGCGCCAGCTCGCCGAGATACCAGATCTCGCCCAGGGGGACGCCGAGCTTGAAGAGGCAATGCTCGTGCAGCGGCAGCGTGGCGCAGCGCCCGGCGGGCTTCGTGCCGCCATGATGCTCGACCGCGTAGTTGTCGGCGATCAGGGCCGCCACCCCGCTGTCGGTGATCCACTGCAGCAGCGCCGGATCGCGGCCATCGAGCGCGGCGCAGGCGGTATGAACGAGCACCGGGTCGGGGTCGCCGCCCCATTCGAGCAGGCGGGTCGCGAAGCCGGTGTGCAGCAGGACCATGTCGCCGGGCTCCACGACGACGCCGTCGGCCTTCATGACCTGCTGGAGCTTGTCGTAGCCCACCAGGGTGCGATCGTCGCCGAAATGCGCGCGCAGGTCGATCAGCACGCCGCGTCCCTGGATGCCGTGGGTGGCGAAGTTCTCCACCCCGAGCGACTTGACGCCACTGCGCATCGCCTCGCCGCTGCCTTCCTCGCGCGGCAGCTCCACGCCGCCCCGGAAGCCGTTGTAGAACACCGGTTCGGGCCGGCCGTCGCCGTTGGCGTCGAACAGGCTCCCGACGTGCGCGAAGCTGTCCCACTGGGTGGAGTACTGCAGGTGGATGACGGCGACGTCGTCGTTGATCACGTCGGTCGCATCGGGGTCGACGCGGCCGACCTCGAACATCCAGCGCGGCACGCCTTCCTGGTGTGTCGGGCGCAGGCGCGGCGGATGCCGGCGCGGGTTCAGCGTGTTGCCGCCGGGGTAGTCGAGCGGCAGGCTCAGGCAGAAGGTCCTGCCTTCGCGCACCTCGGCCACGCCCTGCCGGACCTTGTTCGCATCGATGAGATTGAGGCGTCCCAGCTGGTCATCGGGGCCGAAGTCCCCCCAGGTGGAACCTTCGGGTCGATTGACCCAGCGCGGATTGGCCGGAGCCGGCGTGCTTGCCATGTTGCTTGTCTCCTTGTCGCGGGCCGGTCGGCGCGCGAATCGTGGTGGATGGGAATCATGCGGCGGGGACGGCACGGCCGATGGCCCCGCTCGACGCGCCCCGCCCCGAGGGGCAGGGCATCGCCTGCCGTCGCGGTGCTCAGCCGGCGGGTTCGGCGACGTAGATCTCGACCCGGCGGTTGCGGGCCCGGCCGGCCGCCGACGTATTGTCGGCGATCGGCTCGTAGGAGCCGCGTCCGTCGATGTCGATGCGTCGGGCGTCGACGCCGCGCGAGACGAGATAGTCGCGCGTGCTCGAGGCGCGGCGCACCGACAGCGGATCGTTGATGGCGTCGGTGCCGGTGTTGTCGGTATGGCCGATGATCGACACATGCGTGGCCGGGTTCTCGTTCAGCGTCTGCGCGAAGCGATCGAGCACCGGCTTGAGCGAGGAATTGATCGTCGCGCTGTTGGTGGCGAAGGACACGTCGCTCGGAACCTCGAGGCGCAGCCGGTTGTCGGCCGTCTGGGTGACGCCGATGCCGGTGCCCTGGGTGGCCTGCTCCATGGCCTGGCGCTGCTGCTCCATGTGCCTGGACCAGACATAGCCGCCGAGGGCGCCGGCGGCCGCGCCGACCATGGCGCCGCCCCGGGTGCCGCGGCCGGTGCCCGAGACCGCGCCGCCGAGGACCGCGCCCGCGACAGTGCCGATGCCGGCGCCGGCGGCGGTGCCTTTCTGAGTTTCGGACATGCCGGCGCAGCCGGCCAGCGCGAGGGCGCCTGCCAGCAGGGCTGCCGTGGGCAGCGCCAGCGGCCGGCGCGCGAGGACGGCTTCGGATCGAGGATTCTTGTCTGTCATGGATTCACTCCTTGTTGCCCCGTCGGGGATACGTCGGCGGGATGCGGATATTATCCTTGCTCGATCATGTCGGGAAAACGGGATCATGAGCGAGCGACAGGACATCGACTGCCTTGTGTTGCGACCGGGCGACCGCGCCGCCTGGGAGCCGCTTTTCAAGGGCTACCAGGATTTCTACCGGATTTCGCTGGACGATACGGTCGTCGACACCACCTGGCGGCGCTTCCATGATCCGGCCGAGCCGGTGTTCGCGGCAGGCGCCTTCGGCGACGACGGCCGCTTGCTCGGCATCGTCCACTACATATTCCACCGCTCGACCTGGATGATCGGACCGACCTGCTATCTGCAGGATCTCTTCACCGTTCCCGAGGCCCGCGGTCGGGGCGTTGGCCGCCGCCTGATCGAGTTCGTCTACGCGCGCGCCGCCGAGGCCGGTGCGGGCCGCGTGTACTGGCTCACCCACGAGAGCAATGCGCCGGGCCGGATGCTCTATGATCGCGTCGCCGAGAACGCCGGCTTCATCCAGTACCGCAAGAACCTCGAGAACTGAAGAACCGATGCAGAACAACCCGAACGATGCGCTCCTGCAGGCGCTCGGCGGCATGGAGATCGATTCGATCGATGCCGAAGCCGGCGTCGCCCGTCTCCATTTCAATGTGCTGCCGAGCTTCTGCCATTCCGGGGGGCGGATCGCCCAGGGCGGATTCGTGACCGCCTGGCTCGATTCGGCGATGGCGCATGCGCTCATCCATCACACCGGGCGCAAGTCGAACGTCGCGAGCCTGGAGATCAAGGTGAGCTTCCTCGAGCAGGTCGGCCCGGGACGGGTGCTTGCCGAGGGGCGCATCCGCCGGCTCGGCCGGCGGGTGGTGTTCCTGGAGGGGAGCCTATTCTCGGAGGACGGCAGCCGCCTGCTCGCGACGGCGACGTCCACCGGCATGCTCGTGCCGACGTCGGCCTGATCCGGCTGCGCGCGAATCAGGCGGGCAGCGGCAGATAACGTACGCGCAGCACCCCGTCGATGGCGCGCAGGCGCTCGACCACGGAGTCGGGAACCGGCTGGTTCGAGTCGACGATCGTGTAGGCGATGTCGCCGCGCGACTTGTTCAGCATCTCGTCGATGTTGAGCCCGGCCTCGGCCATCGCGGTCGAGATCTGGCCGAGCATGTTCGGGACATTGGCGTTGACGATGCCCAGGCGCCATGAACTGCTGCGCGGCATCACCGCGAGCGGGAAGTTCACCGAATTGCGCACGTTGCCGTTCTCGAGATAGTCGCGCAACTGCTCGGCGACCATGCTCGCGCAGTTGTCCTCGGCCTCGGTCGTCGAGGCGCCGAGATGGGGCAGGGCCACCGTGCGGGGATGGCCATGGATCGTCCGGTTCGGGAAGTCGCAGACATAGCGGGCGAGCTGGCCGCTGTCGAGCGCGCCGACGGCCGCGGCGTCGTCGACGATGCCTTCGCGGGAGAAGTTCATGAGCACCGAGCCGCGGCGCATCAGCTCGATGTTGCGGGCGTCGATCAGGTGGCGGGTCGACTCGAGCAGAGGGACATGGACGGAGACGAACTCGGATGCCTTGAGCAGCTCCGCGACCGAGCCGGCGCGGCGCACCTGCGAGGACAGGCTCCAGGCGGCGTCGACCGTGATCTCCGGGTCGTAGCCGATGACGTCCATGCCGAGCTCGATCGCCGACTGGGCGACCAGGGCGCCGATCCGGCCCAGGCCGATCACCCCGAGGGTGCGGCCGGTCAGCTCGTAGCCGGAGAAGCGCTTCTTGCCGTCCTCGACACGGCGCTCGAGATCCGGATCGGTGGCGTCGAGCTCGCGCACGAAGCCCAGGGCCTCGGGCAGGTTGCGGCTCGCCATCAGCATGGCGGCGATGACGAGCTCCTTGACCGCGTTCGCATTGGCTCCGGGCGCATTGAACACCGGCACGCCGCGCCGGCTCAGGCCGCCGACCGGGATGTTGTTGGTGCCGGCGCCGGCCCGGCCGATCGCGAGCACGCTCTCGGGGATCGTCATCGAGTGCATGTCGGCCGAGCGCACGAGGACGGCGTCCGGCGTCTCGATGTCCTTGCCGACCTGGTAGATGTCGGACGGCAGCCGCTCGAGACCGAACGGCGAGATCTGGTTGAGGACCAGCACCCGGAAGGCGCGTGTCATATGTCGTTCCCCTTGTGCTCTTTCCGTTGCGCCGTTCGCGGTTTCCAGAACCCGTGATTGAACCGGACGCGCCCGAGCGGTGCGCCAGGGTGGTTCCGATCGAGGCGCAAAGCGCAGCCATGTCGGGTGACATGGCGAGCATTTGCAACGATGAGCGGGGCCGGCCTGGCGTGACGAGCGGGCGTGGAGGGTTCGTTCACGGGTTCTCAACCGTGGGTGCGCTCGAATTCCCGCATGTACTCCACCAGGCGCTGCACGCCCTCGATCGGCATCGCGTTGTAGATCGACGCGCGCATCCCGCCCACCGAGCGATGGCCCTTGAGCTGGACCATGCCGGCCGCCTTGGCGCCGGCGAGGAAGGGCTCGTCGAGCGCCGCATCGGGCAGGGTGAAGGGTACGTTCATGCGCGAACGCGAGGCGGGGTCGACCGGGTTGCTGTAGAAGCCGCTGGAATCGAGCAGCTTGTAGAGCAGCTGCGACTTCTCGATGTTGCGTTTCTCGATGCCGGCTATCCCGCCCTGGCGCTTGAGCCACTGGAACACCAGCCCCGCGACGTAGACCGCGAAGGTGGGCGGCGTGTTGAGCATCGAGTCGGCGTCGGCATGCGCCTTGTAGTCGAGCATCGTGGGCGTGCCCGGGTTCGCCTGCCCGAGGAGATCGTCGCGCACGATCACAATGGTCAGGCCCGCCGGGCCGATGTTCTTCTGCGCCCCGCCGTAGATGAGGCCGTGGCGGGCGACGTCGATCGGCCGCGACAGGAAGCTCGAGGAGACGTCGGCGACCAGGGGGACATCACCGGTATCGGGGGTCCAGTCGAACTCGACGCCGCCGATCGTCTCGTTGGCGCAGATGTGGACATAGGCGGCCTGCGGATCGAGCCGCCAGTCGGCCCGGGCCGGCACATAGGTGAACTTGCGATCCTCGCCCGAGGCGGCGATGTTCGCGGTCGCGAAGAGCTTCGCTTCCTTGATCGCCTTCTTGGACCATTCGCCGGTGTGGACGAAGTCGATCGACTTGCGACCGCGCAGCAGGTTCGCCGGGACCATCGCGAACTGCGTGGTCGCTCCGCCCTGCAGGAACAGCACCTTGTACCCGGCGGGGATGCCGAGCAGCTCGCGCAGGTCGGCCTCGGCCTGCGCATGGATGCTCATGTACTCCTTGCCGCGATGGCTCATCTCCATCACCGACTGTCGCGAGCCGTGCCAGTCGAGCATCTCCTCGGCGACCTGCCGCAGGACCTCTTCGGGCAGCACGGCGGGACCGGCGCTGAAATTGAACGTGTCGCGCATGGCGCAGTTTCCTTGTATCGGGGGGGTCGAATGAAGATCCGCATTGTAGCGGCTCTGATCCACGAGTCGGGATCAGTGGCGCCCGGCCGCCCGAAGCCACTGATAGCCCCTCGGGGGCAGCGAGCGACAGCGAGCGTGGGGCCGTCTCATCAGGGTCTTGGGGGATCCCCCGGCTTGCGGGCCGGTCCGGCTGCCCGATAATGCCGGTAGCGCCGGTCCCGCCGGCCCTCGCGCCGCGAGCATGCGGCTCATCCCCATTCCAACGGAGACAATCGCGATGAAGGATCTCTTTTCCCTCGAAGGGCGGGTGGCACTGGTGACCGGCGGCTCGCGCGGCATCGGCCGGATGATCGCCAGCGGCTTCCTCGCCCAGGGCGCCACCGTCTACATCTCGGCCCGCAAGGCCGAGGCCTGCGAGACGACGGCCCGCGAGCTCTCGGCCGGGGGCGGTCGCTGCATCGCCCTGCCGGCCGACGTCTCGACGGTGGCCGGGGCGCAGGCGCTGGCGGCGGCCTACGCCGGGCACGAGTCGAAGCTCGACATCCTCGTCAACAATGCCGGCGCCGCCTGGGGGGCCGAATTCGACGAGTTCCCCGAATCGGGCTGGGACAAGGTCGTCGACCTGAACATGAAGGCGCCGTTCTTCCTCACCAAGGCGCTCGCCGGGGCGCTGCGCAAGTCCGCCAGCGCTGAGCGGCCGGCCAAGGTCATCAACATCGCCTCGATCGACGGCATCTTCGTCAATCCGCTCGAGACCTATTCGTATGCGGCGAGCAAGGCGGGCCTGATCCACCTGACCCGCCGGATGGCGGCGCGCCTGATCCGCGAGCACATCGTGGTGACCGCGATCGCGCCCGGGCCCTTCGCCTCGAACATGAACAAGGCGGCGCGCGACGATGCCGACAACGTCGCGCGCCGGGTGCCGGCGGGCCGCGTGGGCAGCGACGAGGACATGGCGGGCGCCGCCATCTTCCTCGCCTCGCGCGCGGGAGACTACGTGGTCGGGGCCACCGTCACCGTCGATGGCGGCATGGCCTTCGGCAATCCCGGCTTCAAGGGGGGCAGCTGGGCGGCGGAGGGCTGAGCCCGGACATCAGTTCCGCTTCATCTTTCCGGTGCAGGGTCCCCGGATGCGCATCCTGCTGATCGAAGACGACCCTTCGCTGGGCAGCTCCCTGCAGTCCTGGCTGCAGATGGACGGCTATGCGGTGGACTGGCTGCAGCGCGGGGACCAGGCCGCCGCGGCGCTCGCCATGCACGAGTACCAGTGCGTGCTGCTGGACCGGGGCCTGCCCGGGCTCGACGGCGATGCCGTCCTGCAGGCCCTGCGTGCCGCCGGCGCGCCCAGGTCGCGGCTGCCGGTGATCGTGATCACGGCGCGCGACACGCTGGCCGACCGGGTGCAGGGGCTGGACCTGGGGGCGGACGACTATCTGGTCAAGCCCTTCGACCTGGAGGAACTGTCGGCCCGGGTGCGCGCCGCCCTGCGCCGGGGCGCGGCACAGGACACGCCCGAGCTGCGCCATGGCGCGGTGGCGCTCGATCCGGCCGCCAAGCGGGTGACCCTGGACGGCGCGCCGGTGACGCTCACCGCGCGCGAGTTCGCCGTCCTGCAGGCCCTGATGCGTCATCCCACGCACATCCTGAGTCGCGCCCAGCTGGAGGAAGCCCTCTATGGCTGGGGCGAGGAAGTGGAGAGCAACGCCATCGAGGTCCACGTCTACAACCTGCGCAGGAAGCTGGGCAGCCGCTTCATCGTGACGGTGCGCAACCAGGGCTACGGACTGGCGCCGGCATGAGGATCCGGCGATGGCGGTCGGCCATGCGTCGACCGGGGCCGGCCGATCCCGCGACCCGACGCGGCGGCTGGTCCCTGCGGCGACGCCTGCTGCTGGCGGTGATGGGCACCAGCATCGGCCTCTGGCTGGCAAGCCTTGCGATCGTGGTCGGCGTGGCCTGGTTCGCCACCAGCGACGTCTTCGACGACGCGCTGGAGGAGGGTTCGCGCCTGGTGCTGCAGCTGGCTCCCCAGGGAGAGACGGCAGCCGACGCGGTGCGCGGCGCGCGCGCGGGGCGCGGCGACGTGCTGAGGCTGCGCATGTACTACCAGCTCGTGGCGGCCGACGGCCAGGTGCTCCTGCGCGGCGACGACACGCCGACAACCGCCTTCGTCCCCGGTGCGCGGCGCGAGGGAAAGACCACGGTCCGGGTCGGGGACGAATTCTGGCGCGTGCATGTGCGCCCCGGCCCTGGCGGTATCACCGCCCAGGTGGCGCAGCCGATGGAGGAACGGCTCGAGCTGCTCGAGGAGATGGCCGAGAACCTGGCCTGGCCCGCGCTGGGCCTGCTGGGCCTGCTGGGCCTGCTGAGCTGGTTCCTGATCCGGCGCCTGCTGCGGCCGCTGGAGGATACGGCCATGCGCATCGACGCCAAGTCGCCGCACGACCTGACGCCGGTGCAGGCGGAGAACCCGCCGCGCGAGCTGCAGCCGATCCTGGATGCCCTCAATGCGTTGCTCGCGCGCCTTGCCAAGGCGCTCGACAGCGAGCGTCGCTTCACCGCCGATGCGGCGCATGAGCTGCGTACGCCGCTCGCCGCGCTGCGCATGCGGGTGCAGGTGATCGAGCGCGAGCTGAAGTTGCCGGGCTCCCACCTGCGACAGTTGCGCGCCGACCTGGATCGCTGCACCGCGCTGGTGGAAAGCCTGCTGGCGCTGGCCCGGCTCGAGCCGCAGGCCGAACCCCTGGTGCGTGAACCGGTCGACCTCGATGCCATGCTCGACGGCCTGGACCCGGAGGCGCAGGCCGCCGGCATGCGTATCGAGCGGGCCCTGTCGGTGCCGCAGCTGCGCGCCGCGCCCGCGCTGCTCGCCAGCGCGCTTCGCAACCTGATCGACAACGCCTTGCGCTACGGCAGGGAAGGCGGCCGGGTGCGGATCGAGTCGACGAGGCTGCCGCAGGGCGGCACGCGCCTGGCGGTGCGTGACGACGGCACGGGCGTGCCGCCCGAACAGCGTGCGCGACTCGGGGAGCGTTTCTTCCGGGTGCTGGGCACCGGGCAGGCCGGCAACGGCCTGGGCCTGTCCATCGTCGCGCGCATCGCGGCGCTGCATGGCGCATCCCTTCGCTTCGAGGACGGGCTCGACGGCCGGGGGCTGAGTGTCGTGCTGGACTTCCCGCCGGACTGACGTGTCTTCAGATTGCGTTCAGGTTCGACAATTGCAATGCAGCTGTTCCGCGATCAGCGGATCCCTGCAAACGGAAAAAAGGAATCGAACCATGCGCAATACCGTATCCATCCTCGCCGCTGCCGCCGTCCTGACCCTCGGCGCCGCCACCGTCGTTGCCCAGCCTTCGGGCTACACTGGCCCGAGCAATGCATCCGGCGCATCGCAGGGCGCGTACTCGGGGCCCAGCGCCGTCGCGCTGATGACGGTCAAGGACCTGCTCGACAAGGGCCGGGACGACCAGCATGCCCGGCTGCAGGGCCGCATCGTTTCGCACGATGGCGGGGATCGCTACACCTTCGAGGATGCGACGGGCCGCATCACCGTCGAGATCGACGACGATGATTTCCCGGTCGGCCAGACCGTGAGCGCCGAAACCCGGGTGGAGCTGCTGGGCGAGTTCGACAAGGGGCTGCGGAAGTCCGAGTTCGAGGTCGACCGCATCACGCTGCTGCCCTGATCGCCGAGGACCGCAATGAGCACCGAGGAAATCCGCGCCGTTCTCACCATCTGCCTGCTGGCCGCGTACGCGGACGACCACAAGCACGACCGCGAACGCGAGCAGATCCGCGAGGTGGCGCAGGGGCTGGCCCAGGACCGGCAGATCAACCTGCCCGGTCTGTACCAGGAGGTGCTGATGCGCCGGGTGCGGCTGGACGATGTGTTGCCGAAGCTCGCGAGCGCCGAGGCGCGCCAGCTCGCCTACGAGATGGCGGTGTGCGTGTGCGATGCCGACGGCCGGACCAGCGCGCAGGAGCAGACCTTCCTCGCCCGCTTGCGCGAGGCGCTCGGCCAGGCGCCGGCGGATTTCGCCGCGCAGGCCGATGCGCTCGCGGACGTGCCGCTCCAGGGAGCGACCGAGGCGATGCCCGACATCACCGCGTCGGGCGAGGCCGCGCCGCATCCGGCGGCGGTCGATGCGCTGCCGGGCACCGCCGCGCAGCGCCGCCCCGGCACGCTCTCGGCGGCGGAGATGGACAGCAGGATCCTCAACGCGTCGATCATGAACGGCGCCATCGAGCTGCTGCCCGAGAACCTGTCCACGCTCGCCATCATCCCGCTGCAGATGCGGCTGGTCTACCAGATCGGCAAGAGCTACGGCTACGAGCTGGACCGCGGCCACATCAGGGATCTGCTGGCCACCCTGGGCGTGGGCCTGACATCCCAGTACCTGGAGGAGGCCGGCCGCAAGCTGCTCGGCGGACTGCTCGGCAAGGCGGGCAGGGGCATGCTCGGCGGGCTGGGTCGGCAGGCGGTGAGCAGCGGCATGAGCTTCGCCTCCACCTACGCGCTGGGACACGTCGCCAACCAGTACTACGCCGGCGGCCGCACGCTCGGCACGCAGATGCTGCGCGACGCCTACCAGCACGTCATGACCGACGGCCGCCGCCTGCAGGCGCAGTACCTGCCGCGGATGCAGGAGGTGGCGAGCGGGCTGAACACCGCGAGGATCCTGCAGATGGTGCGCGGCGGCTGATCCGGGCTTTTCGTGGCGATGTCCATGGACCATTCGACCATGCTACATTCCATCCCGGATTATTCGGTTCTCGAGTAATCCGTTCCGGATTCCCAGCGAGCTTGGCGGATGGCTCCGCCGATACGGGCAGATTCCAGATGAAGCTGAAGAACCTGATCGAGATACTGGGAATCCGGGCCAGGCCGAGGCGATACGGATACGAGATCAAGACCCTCGATTTCGAATGGCTGGAGCAGCCGATAAGATATGCGCAATGGCTGCATCCAAAGGAGACGGCCAAATCCATCAGTCGTTCCGAGCTCGACGATTACAGGAAATTCCTGAACAGAGGGGATTTCTGCATCGATATCGGCGCGCATACTGGCGACTCCGTCCTGCCGATGGCCATGGCAGTCGGCAGCGAAGGCATGGTGCTGGCCCTGGAGCCCAATCCGTATGCCTATGTCATGCTCGAGAAGACCGCGAGATTGAACAGGGGGACGTTGAACATCTATCCCGTCATGGCGGCGTCCGCCCAGAGCGACGGGTACATGACCTTCGAATATTCGGATCCGGGGTTCCTCAATGGCGGCAGGCATGCCGAAATCAGCAAGTTCAAGCATGGGCATGCCTTCAAGCTCGAAGTCGCCACGATAAATCTGGCCGAGGAATTGAAGCAGTGCTTCTCGAAAGAGCTGGAAAAACTGAGATTCATAAAGATAGATACCGAAGGCTTCGATTTCTATGTCATGGAATCCCTGGCCGAGATCATCGATCGATACAGGCCTTATATAAAGACCGAGATCTACAGCAAGCTGAGCAGGGAGCAGCGGACAAGACAGGTTCGGTTCCTGATCGATCGTGGCTATGATGTCTACGAGTTCCACGAGTCGAGAAAACAGACCGACTGGGACAGGAAGATATCGATCGATGATGTCGAAGGATGGAGCGGGCATCACGACATCCTGTGCGTTCCGATGAAGACCTGAACGGACTCACCGCATCCAGGGAGGCAAGCCGGATGAGCACCGCACCCCACGAGAGTCATGCACGCGGCCGTACCGATGTGCCGCTGATCGAGCAGACCATCGGCGACTTCTTCGACGACATGGCCGCCCGCCAGCCCGATGCGCTGGCACTGGTCAGCCGCCACGAAGGCGTCCGCCTCACCTACCGGCAGTTGCACGCCGATGCCAGCCGGCTCGCCAGCGCGCTGCTGCGCGCCGGCCTCGCGCCGGGCGAGCGCATCGGCATCTGGTCGCACAACAACGTGGCCTGGGTGCTGATGCAGATCGCGACCGCCAAGGCGGGGCTGGTGCTGGTCAACATCAACCCGGCCTACCGCACGGCGGAGGTGGAGTACGCGCTGAACAAGGTGGGCTGCAAGGCGCTGGTGACGATGCCGCGCTTCAAGACCAGCGAATACCTGGCCATGCTGCGCGAGCTGGGCGCCGCGAAGCTGCCCGACCTGAAGGCCGTCTGGTGGATCGACCGGCCGGAAGACGCCGACGAGGCGGCCTTCGACATCCCGCTGTCACGCTTCTCGGAGCTGCTGGCGACGGGCGACGCGGCCGACCCGCGCGTGGCCGAAGTGCAGAAGACGCTCGAGGCCACCGACCCGATCAACATCCAGTTCACCAGCGGCACCACCGGGTTCCCGAAGGGTGCGACGCTCACGCACCGGAACATCCTGAACAACGGCTTCTTCATCGGCGAATGCATGGGGCTCACGCCGGTCGACAGGCTGTGCATCCCCGTGCCCATGTACCACTGCTTCGGCATGGTGCTGGGCAACCTGGCCTGCCTGACGCACGGCAGCGCGATCGTCTACCCCAACGACGGCTTCGACGCGCTGCTGACGCTGGAGGCGGTGCAGGGCGAGCGCTGCACCGCCCTGCACGGCGTGCCCACCATGTTCATCGCCGAGCTGGATCACCCGCGCTTCGCCGAGTTCGACCTCACCAGCCTGCGAACCGGCATCATGGCAGGCACGTCCTGCCCGATCGAGGTGATGCGCCGGGTGGTGGAGCGCATGCACATGACGGAGATCACCATCGCCTACGGCATGACCGAGACCAGCCCGGTGAGCTGCCAGAGCTCCACTTCCACGCCGCTGGAGAAGCGCGTGACCACCGTCGGCACCGTGCAGCCGCACCTCGAGATCAAGATCGTCGACCCCGAGACCGGCAGGACGGTGCCGCGTGGCGAGCGCGGCGAGTTCTGCACGCGCGGCTACTCGGTGATGCACGGCTACTGGGGCGACGAGGCCAGGACGCGCGAAGCCATCGACGACGAGGGCTGGATGCACACCGGCGACCTGGCGACGATGGATGCCGAGGGCTACGTCAACATCGTCGGCCGCATCAAGGACATGGTGATCCGCGGGGGCGAGAACGTCTACCCGCGCGAGATCGAGGAGTTCCTCTATCGCCACCCCGGGGTGCAGGACGTGCAGGTGGTGGGCGTGCCCGACCAGCGCTTCGGCGAGGAGCTGTGCGCCTGGATCATCGCCAAGCCAGGCCAGCAGCTCACCGAGGACGAGGTGCGCGCCTTCTGCAAGGGCCAGATCGCGCACTACAAGGTGCCGAAGTACATCCGCTTCGTGGATGCGTTTCCGATGACGGTGACCGGCAAGATCCAGAAGTTCCGCATCCGCGAGCAGATGGTGGAAGATCTGGGGCTCGTGGCGGACAAGACGGCCTGAGGGCTTCGCGCGCGGCTGCCGGCGCTTTTCCTGCGTCCGCGCTCGGCTCAGCCGGCTCGGTCAGTCGCGTTCCTTCTGCTCGTGGGCGTCGCGCCCCTCGGCCATGAAGTCATCGGGGAAAGCGCGGAAGATCTCGGCCGCCATGCGAGGACGATCGGGCACAAGCCGCGCTACGACCTTGCCGTGACGGGTGATCGAGGGCAGACGGGCGCCGACGAAACGCTTGTCGAAGGAGTGGCGAGCTCCGTGCCGGCGAGACCGTGCAGGTTGGCGAACTGCGCCGGGTCATCAAATTCATCGCGGAGTGATTTGTCCAGCGTAGCTCTCTGACATCAACTTGACCAATTCTGGCCATTTTCGGGTCCAGAAGGGCCCCGCTGGGATGAGACAGGGGTCGATGGCGTCAGCCACGTGAATATGGAACCGTCTGGCCACCTTCCGTCCTGCATCCTCACGAGCCATCTTTTCGATTTCAGTGACGAACGGCTGCAAAGGGCTGCGAGTGGTGTCCGGGGAAGGTGTCGTCTCACGCGCCGCGCTGCGCAGGAACTCACGACCCACATCGACGGCCAACGCCAGCTGCATTACGCCCTTGGGGGTTTGCTTGTCCGCGAGCTTGTACAGATTGGCCAGCCGACTGCGAAGCACATCCAACGGGTGCATGACCGCGAACTCCATCTCGTCCACGGTAACTCGAACTGCCCGGGCTCGAACTGCCTTGGGCGGCAAGCCGATGACCTTGAAGATGACGTCGACGTTGATGAACTCGTCGTCGTTCACGTCCAGGTAAGCCTGACCGACGAGCGCCGTCAGCGCGCGTGAGTTGGGAAACTGCGTCTTTCCACGCAACACAGCAGCCATACGCTGTACGGCGGCACGGTCGTTGGCCGAAGAAGTCAGGAAGTCCGTGTCCGCCGAGATGGCCATCACGTCCGGGGGCAATGCGAGGTCGTACCGGTTCACCCAGAACGCCAGCGCCTGGCCTCCTACCAGCACCAGCTCGTCGCCCGCGGCACTCAGCAGGCGCTTGAACACAGCCGGAGGAGTCAGGGCCTCGGTCTTCTTGCGCGCCATTCGTTCCGATGGGTCCCGCCATCAGCCCGGCTTACCAGGGCTGGGCCTCGCCGAAGGCATTCGTCGGGAACACGACTTTCGCACCCCGGGCCATGCTCGCGGGTACTGCCACCAGGGAACGGGCGTCTCGCTGGCCCGAAGTCACCTGGGACTCGAGCTCGGCATGTCGGCGCGTCAGGGGGTCGGTTGCCCTTGACGCTACACCGTCAGCCACCAGTGCCAGGTCCTGGAGCAATCCGAGCACGCCGAGGATGCGCACGTACGTGCCTATCGTCACGCTAGCCTTGCCGCGCTCTGCCGCCTTCAGCGTGTTGCGCGAAACGCCCAGTTCCGAAGCCAACGCAGAGGCGGACAGTCCGCGCGCCTTTCGCGCGAGCACGAGCCGTTCGCCGAGTTGCTTCAGCATGACGTGTTCGATGGGGCTGAAGAGTTGGACGGTTGCAGGCATGATGCTCACCATTATAACTAGTTTATGTTGTTATTGCTCAATATTTTGATCAATTCTCTCGCCCGTGCGGTGCGGGCACGTCATCGGGTGGCTATTGGTCGACTCCACCACTTGGGTGATGTCAGTCTCCGCCGCCATGGCGGTGCCAGCTCGCTCAGGGGGCGCGCGAACTGGCATTGCAGTGCGTCGATGTCGTTAACGACCGAGAGCACCAGCGAGACGGGGCGCCCGCGCCGGGTAGTCATGACGGGTTCGCCCCTGCGCGACGACCAGTTGCACGACGGTTCCGTAGGCTTCCGCCGCGTCGAGCAATACCCTCATTTCCCGTCTCGCGCGCTGTCGGGCTCCGCGGCACGTTGGTAGGAGTATTCCAGCAGATCGGCATCGCGACCTTCCTCGATCAGCTTCAACCAGTCCGGATCCGGCCCGAACTACTCGCTGATCCTGCGCAATTCTTCAGCGGCCCTTTCGGAAGGCACGCCTCGAAGTTCCCGATGCGGAGCAATGTCGGCGACCGGAACGCCCCGATCGGTCAGCACGTACCTTGCGCCGGCGCGTACCTCGCGAGGCGCTCATCGGGCTCGTCAAATGGCCCCATGAGGTAGGGCCGATCGACGTGATCAATCGCCCAGTGTGGCGACGCCTTCTGCGGGCAGATCAGGCGGCGCTTCCAGGTCGCAATCTTCCGCAGACCAGAAGTCGCGGAACGCCTCGGCCGTTATGCAAGGACGATCGGGCACGAGCCGCGCCACGACCCCGCCACGGCGGGTGACGGCAATTTCCTCACCGCCCTCCACCTGTGCCAGCAGGGCGGAAAAGCGGGCCTTGGCTTCGGCGATGGAGATGGTCTTCATGGTGCTCAGGGCCGGCCGGGCATCAGAAGCTCGGCAGGCTGCATGATGGCAATACCTCGCCAGGGGTGCAGGCACAACAGATCATTGTCGCCGCTGACGATGACGGTGGCCCGGGCATCGAGCGCGAGCGCGAGGAACTTGTTGTCCCTCCGGTCGCGGCAGTCGGTCACGATGGAGATGACATCGTGCCAGCGGGCGGCGCGGGCCAGTGCGTGCAGGTAGGCGCTGCGTTGCCCGGCACGGGGAAAGTAGCGATCGAACCGGGGGCGGTGCAGCACATCATGGAGCTCGTCCCAGGTGGCATCGGAAAAAGCCAGCTCATGGGTCAGAACGGCTCGCGTCAACGCCTGCCCGCTGGTGCTCTCGGGAAGCAACGCGGCGCTGACCAGCAGGTTGGTGTCCAGCACGATGGCGGGCAGTTCCGCCATCGGTGCGGCCGGAGGCGGCATGGGTGATATCAGTCTTCGTCGACGAGGCGTTGGACGTCCTGTTCGGTCAGGCCCTCTCGGCGGGCCTGCTCACCCAGGCCGGCCATGCTGCGCTGGAGCTCTGCCGCCGCGGCGGCGCCGCGCAGCGGTGCCAACTCGCTCAGCGCGCGCGCGAACTGGCGTTGCAGCGCGTCGATATCGTTGACGGGCGAGAGCACCAGCGAGACGGGGCGCCCGCGCCGGGTGATGATGACCGGTTCGCGCTGCGCGGTATCCAGCAGCTCGCCGAAACGATTCTGGGCTTCGAGAGAGGGTATGGTTTGCATGATCGGCCCCCTAGATTAATAGCTGTAACAGCCATTATAGCTGTTACAGGGATAGTGATTCCGAATATGCTCTCCCGCCCATAACGACCGAAAAGAGAACCCCGCACGATCGCTTCCGGATTCGCCCGGCGGCCGATCCGGTTCAGGCTGGAATGATCCTGACGAGGCGTTCCAGGCCGGCGAAGTCGGCGGCATTGCGCGTGATGATTCCGGCGCCGTTGGTCAGGGCGGTGGCGCGATCATCAGGTCGGCGATGCTTCGCCTGGATGGCGATCACCACGGCGCGGCGGGTGGAACCATGGGCTAATGGACGGGTTGCTGTGCTTGGCAGGGAATAATTCAGACTGTATTCTGTCCTGTGAACAGGACAAAGGAGTTATCCATGCCCCTCGCAGAGCAGATCAGGCCCATTACCTACTTGAAGTCCAATGCGGCGGACATGGTCAAGGAGTTCGCCACGAATCCGGAGCCCGTCATCATTACCCAGAACGGCGAAGCCAAGATGGTGGTGATGGATATCAGGGAGTATGAAAAGCAGCAGGAAACCATGGCGCTGCTCAAGTTGCTGGCTCTGGGCAGGAAGGAATTCACCGAAGGCAGGTTCAGTGACGTCGAAGCCTTTCTCGATGAGATGGACGATTGATCGTGTCTCGACGAATCGTCATTCTCGACAGCGCCAAGGAGGAACTCAGGGAGATCAGGAAGTACGTCAGGAAGGAATTCGGCGGATCCGTCTGGAATGAAGTCAATGCGCAATACAGGAACTCGTTCAGGCTCATCAAGGAAGATCCGCAGATTGGAAGCTGCATCGACGAACTGAAGGAAATCGGTATCGTCGACGTCAGGTACGTGCTGGTCAGGCAGACGAGAGTCGTCTACCAGTTCGATGAGGCCCTGGTTCTCGTTCACATGTTCATTGCAACGAGACGTGATTTCAGGACGCACCTGCTCAAGAGATTGTTCGCCCGGTGATTCAGTGTCGATGCTCCTGATGGTCCTTGGATGTTCTCGGCTGCTGCACCCATACCCGGACCTTCGTTTCGCCAGCGCGCTCGAATCGCAGGCTGAGGTCGAAGCGGTCTCCCGCTGCGAGGGGGCGTTCGAGATCGACGAGCTTCAGATGAAACCGACCGTCGTGGCGTAGCCGAATCGTCTGTCGGGCGGGCAACTCGATCGCTTCCACTTCGCGCGTCGTCATGACGCCGCCCTCCATGATCGTCTCGTGGAGCTCGACTCGTGCGGCAGCCGGCGTGCTGGCGGCGACGAGGCGATCCATCGAGCGGCCGCGATTGCGGATCGACCGGAAGTGGGCTGTGCCGTGCGTGCCTTCCGGTTGCGACGGCGTGGCGTACGGATGGTCGATGACCAGGTCGCCGATCCGGAAATCGTGCGCATGCGCTTTCTGCGAGTGGCCTGCGGCAGCGAACGTCGCCATCGCGATGAAGAACGCGGTGATCCATCGGGGCAGTGCCTGCATCACCAGCTCCTTTCGAACAAGGTTTCCGGCGCCCAGAGCAGTCGGGCGCCGAGGTATCGGTTGCTGCGACCGTCGATCTGCTCCTGGCCGATCTCGAAGGTCAGCAGCAGGCTTTCCACGGGGCGCCAGCCGACCATGGCCGCCGAGCGGCGGGCCGGGTGATTCGGCGACAGGCCGGCGTCGGCTGCCACCAGGGCGGCGCCCGGGCCGGCGAGACGGTTCGTCCCCGTGAGCCATTCCTGGCGTACCCCGAGATCCCAGCGCGCACCGGGCTGCCATACGGCCTCGACCCAGCCGCCGTGCGAGCGGCCCTCGTAGCGCGTGCTGCCGTTCTGCGAGTACAGGTCGCCGCGTTCGTGGCGCATCAGGGCGGCACCGGTGACCCGAAGCCCCGGCACCGGGGTTTCCCAGGCGAGGCTGGCACCGAGCAGATCGACGGTACCGTCCATGCAGGTGATGTCGCGCAGGCTGGTATCGCATCGCGGGGCGGTGTGCACATGTCCGCTGCCGGCCCGCTGGACATAGGCACCGCGCCTGCGCGGGCGGATGTGGCTGTAGAAGGCGTCCAGCTCGATGTCACTCCAGGCCGCCCCCATGTGCACGACGGGTGCCCAGGGAGCATCCTCGCTGCCGGGGAAGCGATCGGCCCGCCAGAGTCCGACGTCGATGCTTTGCAGCCATCCCCAGGGGGCGTCGAGGTGCGGTCGCCAGGAGACATTGATGCCGTCCTCGATCCAGTCGCCGTTGAAGCTTGCGCGCTTGACGAGGGGCATGTGGGCGAATCGGTCGAAGTGCCCCGCCGTGCGCAGCGGTGCGCCGATGGGTACCCGGTTCCTGCCCGCGCCGAGCACGAGCTCGGCGTCGGCCTGCCGGCGCAGCTCGATCCAGGCAGCCTCCACATGGGCGGGTTCGCCATCGTGCCAGCCGATCGCCAGCGCCATGCCCAGCCGGGGATGGAGACGCAGGCCGAGGTCGACCGTTGCATGCTCGAGCCGCCCGCCGCGCTGGTCCTCGGGGGTGTCGCCCAGGCCGGCAACGCCGGTCAGGCGGGGCGCCGGAACGGCGTCGTCGGCGTCCAGCCAGGCTGCGGCCGCGGAAGCGCCGATGCGCAGCCCGGGCGATTCGGGGATCGCTCCTTCGCCCGCCAGGTGCGCCTGGCAGTGGTTGGCGGCAAGGAGCAGGGCGCTGAGCAGGGCGCAGCGCCATGTCATCGATGTGGCGACGGGCACTCTACTCTCCCTCCTGGTCGGCGAACGGGTCCGAGAATCGCGGGTCCGTGAGCAGCTCGTGGTCGGTCAGCGTGCCGAGGAAGGCGATGATGTCCGCCTGCTCCCGGGCATCCAGCGATATCTGGTTGATGAAGTCGTTCTTGTACGGGTTCGCGCGACCGTCCCCGGCATGGGGGCCGGACAGGATGTTCCGCCCTCCGGCGGCATAGATCCGCAGCACTTCGGCCAGGCTTGCTACGCTGCCATCGTGCATGTAGGGAGCCGTGACGGCCACGTTGCGCAGGCTGGGCGCCCGGAACGCGCCCATGTCCCGGTCGTTCCCGGTGAGCTCGTAGACGCCCCGGTTCGGCTCGGGGAATGCGCCGGTGCCGCCGATGTTGTAGAGGCCCGTGTTGTGGAAGAGCGTGTCCACCAGCCGGCTGCCGGCATGGACGATCTGATCGTTGAAGTTGAAGCTGCTGTGGCAGTGGAAACACTCCGCCTTCTCGCCGAAGAACAGGTCCATGCCGCGGGTTTCCGCCGCGGTCAGCGTGGCGGTGCCCGCCAGATACTGGTCGTAGCGGCTGCTGCCGGAGAGGATCGTGCGCTGGAACGCGGCGATGGCGCGAATCACATGGCCCCAGCCGACGGGGTCGGGGTCGTCGGGATAGGCCTTCGAGAATCTCTCGACGTACATCGGGTCCGCCGCCAGGCGGGCCAGCACCTCGGCGCTGTTGGCATCGTTGACGCCCATCTCGACCGGGTCGTCCCCGAACAGCGGCACCTCCATCTGCTTTTCCAGCGTCACCAGCGACGGATTCGCCCAGGTCAGGGTTGGCAGATAGACGACGTTGGCCAGGCTCTGGGCGTTGCGGGGGTGCGGAATTCCCGTCGACCCGACCGATACCGCCAGTCCGTCGGTGAATGCGCGGGATTGCCGGTGGCAGTCCGCGCAGGCCTGGGTGCCGTTACCCGACAGCCGCCGGTCGTAGAACAGGTGGCGGCCCAGCTCGACCTTGTCGGCGGACATGGGATTGCCGGCGGGAACCAGCGGCGTCGGAAAGAAGGTGGGCAGGGCCCAGATCCAGTCGGCGCTGGATCCGGAATCGTCGCTCACGGTGGTGCTTCCCGCGCCGCAGCCCGACAAGGGCAGTGCCCCTGCCAGGCCGACGGTCAGAGCGACTGCAACCGCCATCCGCCGCAGCGAATGCGGTTGCGGCTTCATCTGGCTTCAGCCCGGAACAGCGTCTGACGTTCTCCCGCGGCGATCGGCTCTCCGCTCGCCAGGTCGATCTGCATCGCCTGGAAGACGGGAGCGCACTCGGGATCCGTTGCGCCGGACATGCAGCCGGCCGCGCCGCCCTGATCATCGTTCAGGCGACTGGCGGCGAACAGGGCAGCCAGGTCGACGGCGATTCGCTGGGTGGCGGCGTCGAACGCCGGGAACGAGAAGTCCATCCGGTTCGGCCGCTCGCACTGGACGGTTTCCCCGGTGACCGGATTGCCGGTGCAGCCGGTGGATCCGAGGTGCACGTGGAAGGTGTTGCCCGGTGCCGCAGGGGCCGGCCTCGCGACACCGCCCTCGGGATTCACCTCGATGCTGGCGAACTTGCGGCCCGCCTGCCATGACCATGCCATCGCCTGGACGTCCATCGGCGTGGCGGCAACGGCGAAGTCCGTAGCTGGTCCTCGGAGATCTTCTGAGTTCCAACGACCAGCGTGACGTTGTCGGGGACGGGCAGCAGAGCCCCGAAGAGGCTATCCAGCGGTTGCTTGTTACGCTCGTTCTCGCGCCAGACGTGATCGAGTCCGTCGATGACAACTGTGAAGCGCTTCCCCTCGCTGCGATATCCATTCGCGCAGGATTCGATCCAGGCGCGCAGATTCTCGGCACCGTCGCGCAGCCCCCGCACATGTGCGAGGTGCTGCGCGTCCATCTGCGCGATGAGGGAGCCGGCGACGCTGGTCAAGGTGAATCTATCAGACCGGTCGCCTAGGTCGAGGAAGTAGTGGTGGCGAATGAATGGCAAACCCCGTTTCGCGAGTTCTCTGCAAACGTAACTTAGGAACGTGCTCTTGCCCTGGCCTGGCGAACCCCACAGGACCACCGCTTCGGCCTTGTCCAGATTACCGAGGAAGTCCGCCGCGAACTCCTCGTCGGGCGGCAGATACCCGTCCGGCACGCGGAATGACTGCTCGATGGGTCTCGGCCGTCGGACGTCGATGGTTCCTCGCACGAGATCGATGGAGATCCGTCCGTCGGGCGGCGGGGAGTCTCTCAGCACGGCCCAATCAATCGCTTCCCTGAACAATGCAAGCCAGCCCGCGTGATCAGTGTGTCGCGGGATGAAGCGATCGATGATCGTCCTTTCTAAGGCTTCCGCACCCTGATAGCTGTGTTGGAACTCGAATCGCTTGAAGAACACCTCGGCTCTTTGGTTGCCGCCGAGCTGCTGAAGAATCTCGTCGCGAATCGCCGCACCGACGCTGTCCAGCTTGACCCGCGACGATGGCACGTCAATCGCCTTCTCGAATTCACGGCTCGGAATGCGATTGGTGATCAGCGCGGCGGTGTGGACGCGCTCCGTTCCGATACCGAACAGGGCGTCGCACCACTTCTGGAGCAAGGATCGACCCCTAGGTTTGTGGTCGAGCAGCCAGTCCCATGTCAGTGCGTTCCCGACGTTGTACGCATCGACGGTGAACTTGACTTGTCGTAGAACGAACGTGCCGTCGTTGCGTTGTGCGACGAGATCGTCGAGTCCTTGAGGAATCTCGTCCTGATCGGCTTCGAACTGAACCCAATCGAAGAGCTCCGGATCGTCAAGCCAGTCGCATAGGAAACCGAGACCGACAAAGTTCTGATACACGTACCCGCTGAGGGGAATGGCGGTTCGCTTGATAGCGCGGGACGGTCTTGTCATTGTGTGCAGGGCGATCTCTAACGAGAGGGCATCCGACTTGAAAGTCAACGCCGCCTTAAATCTACTCCATTGGAGTGACCCCTCGGACCGGCACCAAGCGAAAACGAAAAACCCCCGCACGAGGCGGGGGTCGGGGGTAACACGATCCAGGCCAGCCGAAACCAGCCCGGACCCGCAGCAGGGCTGCTGGCTTACATCCCCATGCCGCCCATGCCGCCCATGCCACCCATGTCGGGCATGCCGCCGGCGGGCTTGTCTTCC
>JAMLIN010000015.1 GCA_023954135.1 Burkholderiaceae bacterium
TCCGATTCATTCGCAGGTTCTGACTGGATGCCGCGCCAGGTGAGCACCACGGTCAACTGCCCGATCTGCCGGCGGCCGACCTTGTATGGCCCCGAGAACGAATGGCGGCCCTTCTGCTCGCAGCGCTGCAAGCTGATCGACCTCGGCGCCTGGGCGTCGGACGCCTACCGGATCGAGGCCAGCGGCCCAGCCGACGACGAGGACGAAGGCGTCGGTGGCGAAGTGCGCCCCGAGGACGAACGCTAAGCGATTCCGCAAGAGGCCACGGTTCGGGGGCATTTGCGAGTGCAAGTGCTCACATAGAACATGACAGGGACGAAGTCAGCGTCCACTTTTTCGATCGCCCGCAGCGCTTCCGTTGTTCCGGTCCATGGTGTCGACGGGCCCCGGCTTTCGCCCTGGCAGGGCCAGCGTGGCGAGCATGGACAGGATCGGCTCGGTCGCCGGCAGCAGGGGTTTCCGGTCGATGGCATCGGGCCGGGTCCAGCCGAACGCCTGTCCCTCGCGCGCGACCGGCTCGCCCGTCCAGTCGAATACCA
This sequence comes from Burkholderiaceae bacterium, assembly GCA_023954135.1. Classification (GTDB taxonomy): domain Bacteria; phylum Pseudomonadota; class Gammaproteobacteria; order Burkholderiales; family Burkholderiaceae_E; genus JAMLIN01. The sequence continues at coordinate 540 of JAMLIN010000015.1, forward strand.
GGCGAAAGTGCAAGCGGACGCGTGCATGCGGATAGGAATGCTCGCGCACGATCCATGGCTGCGAGGAGCGCACCTCGATGCCGAGCTCCTCGTGCAGCTCGCGCGCCAGCGCAGCGGCCACCGATTCGCCCGCTTCGAGCTTGCCGCCGGGGAATTCCCACCAGCCGGCGTAAGGCTTGCCGGCCGGACGCTGGCCGAGCAGGACGCGGCCGTCGCGATCGAAGACCAGCCCGACGGCAACCTCCGTCAGCGGCCGCTCGTCCTTCAAGGGCGTTTCGCGCCGGACTTGCGGGCCCGCTTCAGCCGCTGCTGTCCCGACCAGTCACGGGCGAATTGCCATGCCACCCGCCCGGACCGCGAGCCCCGCTCGAGGGCGAAGCGCAGCGCATCGCCGCGCGCCGCAGCGGTCTGCTTCGGCGTGCAGCCGAAGTGGCCGAGCCAGTGCTCGACCACCGCGAGATAGTCGTCCTGGCGAAACGGATAGAACGCCACCCACAGTCCGAAGCGCTCCGAGAGCGAGATCTTCTCCTCGGTGGTCTCGCCTGGGTGGATCTCGCCGTCCTCCTGGTAGCGCGCCTGCAGGTTCTCGTGCATGTATTCCGGCATGAGGTGGCGCCGGTTCGACGTCGCATAGACGAGCACGTTGTCGGACTGCGCCGATATCGAGCCGTCGAGGATGGTCTTGAGCGCCTTGTAGCCCGGCTCGCCTTCCTCGAAGGAGAGGTCGTCGCAGAAGACCACGAAGCGCTCCGGCCGGTCGGCGACGAGCGCGACGATGTCGGGCAGGTCGACGAGATCGTCCTTGTCGACTTCGATCAGCCGCAGCCCCCTCGAGTGGTACTCGTTCAGGCAGGCCTTGATGAGAGAGGACTTGCCGGTCCCGCGCGAGCCGGTCAGCAGGACGTTGTTGGCGGGCAGGCTGTCGACGAACTGGCGGGTGTTGCGCTCGACCAGGAATTTCTGTTCATCGATGTTGTGAAGATCGCCAAGCCCGATCGATGCGAGCGAGCGTACCGGCTCCAGCGCCCCGACCGAACCGAAGACCTGCCGGCGGCGACGCCAGCGAAACGCAACCGCGCTGTCCCATTCGGGCGCGCCGGGTGGCGTCGGCAGCAGGGCCTCGACCCGCTCGATGAGCGACTGGGCCCGGACGAGCAGCTCGGCAAGGTTGGCCTCAGGAGCGGTAGTCGGCATTGATCGAGACATAGTCGTGAGAGAGGTCGCAGGTCCAGACGGTCGTGGCGGAGCTCCCTCGACCCAGGGCGACCCGGATCGTGATCTCCGCCTGCTTCATGACCCGCTGGCCGTCGGCCTCCCGATAATCGGGATGGACCCCGCCGGCGGTCGCGACATGCACGTCGTCGAGCCAGACATCGACGCGGTCCACATCGAGATCCTCGATACCGGCATAACCGATCGCGCACAGCAGTCGCCCGAGGTTGGGGTCCGAGGCGAAGAAAGCGGTCTTGACCAGCGGAGAGTGCGCGATCGCGTAGGCGACCGCCTCGGCCTCGTCCGCGTTGCCGGCGCCCTCGACGGCGACGGTGATGAACTTGGTCGCGCCCTCGCCGTCGCGCACGATCGCCTGGGCGAGCGTGACCGCAACCTCGATGACGGCCTCGCGAAGCTGCCGCGCACCGGGGCTCGACTCGTCGGTGAGCGCCAGCTCACCCGCGCCGCTCGCCGCCAGCACGAGGCTGTCGTTGGTCGAGGTGTCCCCGTCGACGGTTATCCGGTTGAAGCTGGCGTCGGCCGCCTCGCGCACCCACTTCGTCAACAGCGCCGGCGCGATGGCCGCATCGGTCGCGATGAAGGCGAGCATCGTCGCCATGTTCGGCCGGATCATGCCGGCGCCCTTCGCCATGCCGGTCACCGCGAAACTTCCCGCCTCGGTCCGGCCGCTGCGCGACACCGCCTTCGGCACGGTATCGGTCGTCATGATGGCGGCAGCCGCCTGCGCCCAGTTGCCGGACGCGAGATCGGCGATCGCCGGCGCCAGCGCCCCCTCGAGGCGATCCATCGGCAGCGGCTCGAGGATCACCCCGGTCGAGAACGGCAAGACTTCATCGACAGCGACATCGAGCAGGCCGGCAAGCTGCTCGCAGGTACGCCGCGCATCGGCCAGCCCCCGCGCGCCGGTGCCTGCGTTCGCATTGCCGGTATTCACCACGAGGGCCCGCAGGCGCCCGCCGGTGGCGGCGAGATGCTCGCGGCAGACCCGCACCGGGGCGGCGCAGAACCGGTTGCGGGTGAACACGCCCGCCGCCCGGGTGCCCGGCGCGAAGCGCATCACCAGGGTATCGATGCGGCCGGCCTTGCGGATGCCGGCCCGGGCAACGCCGAGTTCGACACCCGCGATCGGTGCGAGCGCCGACGCCTCGGGCGCGAGAAGATTCACCGGCATCGAGTTCTCCGTCGGAGCCAGAACCTCTTGTTCAGGCGAGCTTGCCGTGGCAGTGCTTGTATTTCTTGCCCGAGCCGCAGGGGCACGGGTCGTTGCGGCCGATCTTCTGGCCGCGCCGGATCGGCTGCGACGCCGCGGCTTCGTCGGTTTCGGGCCGCTGCTGCAGGGCAAGCGCGATGTCCTCGGTGCTGCCCTGCGCCGCGCCCGCGACCTCGTCGAAGTCGGCGTGGGTATAGTTGACGTTGCGCATCGGCGGCGGGGCGATCTCCTCGACCCGCTCGGCAGACTCCGGGCTCTCGATGCGCACCGTCATGAGCACCCGCGTCGCATCGTTGCGCACCCGCTGCTGCATCAGGCCGAAGAGCTCGAAGGCCTCGCGCTTGTATTCCTGCTTGGGATTCTTCTGCGCATAGCCCCGCAGGTGGATGCCCTGGCGCAGGTGCTCGAGCGCGGACAGGTGCTCGCGCCACTGCTGATCCATCGACTGGAGCATGACCGAGCGCTCGAAGCCGGCGAAGGCATCGGCGCCGACGATCGCGACTTTCGCCGCGTACTGCGCATCGGCGGCCGCGACGACGAACCCGGCGATCTCTTCGGCGTCGATGTGCGACGAGGACTCGATCTTCTCGCGCAGCGCCAGCTCGAGCTGCCATTCGGAGGCGAGCACCGCCTGCAGCTCGTCGATCTCCCATTGCTCCTCGACCGACTCCGGCGGAATGTACTGCTGTACGAGTTCGGTGAACACCGCCTGGCGCAACTCGGTCACCCGCTGGGAGATGTCATCGGTCTCCAGGATCGCATTGCGGTCGGCATAGACGATCTTGCGCTGGTCGTTGGCGACGTCGTCGTACTCGAGCAGCTGCTTGCGAATGTCGAAGTTGCGGGCCTCGACCTTGCGCTGCGCCGACTCGATCGACCGCGAGACCATCCCCGCCTCGATCGGCTCGCCCTCGGGCAGCTTGAGCCGGTCCATGATCGCCTTGAGCCGGTCGCCGGCGAAGATCTTGAGCAGCGGATCGTCCATCGACAGGTAGAAGCGGGACGATCCCGGATCGCCCTGGCGACCCGAGCGCCCGCGCAACTGGTTGTCGATGCGCCGGGATTCATGGCGCTCGGTGCCGATGATGTGCAGGCCGCCGGCAGCCACGACCTTGTCGTGCAGCGCCTGCCAGTCGGTCCGCAGCTTCTCCACGCGGGCGGCGCGCTCCTCGGGCGGCAGGCTCTCGTCGCGCTCGATCGCGTCGATCTGGGTGGTGACGTTGCCGCCGAGCACGATGTCGGTACCGCGCCCGGCCATGTTGGTAGCGATCGTGATCACGCCGGGCCGGCCGGCCTCGGCAACGATCTGCGCCTCGCGCTCGTGCTGCTTGGCGTTGAGCACCTCGTGAGGCATGCCCGCCTTGCCCAGCTGGTTCGACAGCAGCTCGGAGTTCTCGATCGAGGTCGTGCCGACCAGCACCGGCTGGCCGCGCTCGTGGCAATCGCGGATGTCGGCGAGGATGGCCTGGAACTTCTCCCCGGCGGTACGGAACACCTGGTCCTGGCGATCGTCCCGGATCATGGGCCGATGAGTCGGGATCACGATCGTCTCGAGACCGTAGATCTCCTGGAATTCGTAGGCCTCGGTGTCGGCTGTGCCGGTCATGCCCGCCAGCTTCTCGTACATCCGGAAGTAGTTCTGGAAGGTGATCGAGGCCAGCGTCTGGTTCTCGGCCTGGATCGCCACGCCTTCCTTCGCTTCCACTGCCTGGTGCAGGCCGTCCGACCAGCGCCGGCCGGGCATGAGCCGTCCGGTGAACTCGTCGACGATGACCACCTCGCCGTTCTGCACCACGTACTGCTGGTCACGCAGGAAGAGCGTGTGCGCCCGCAGCGCCGCCATCAGGTGATGCATCAGCGCGATGTTGGCGGTGTCGTACAGGCTTGCGCCGGCAGGCAGCATGCCGATCTCGCCGAGCACCCGCTCGGCCTTCTCGTGGCCGGCCTCGGAGAGATACACCTGGTGCGCCTTGCGATCGACCCAGTAGTCGCCTTCCGGGTCGGGCTCGTTGGTCCTCGGCTCGTGCTCCATCTCCTGGAGCAGCGGAGGCACCTGGTTCATCCGGAGATAGAGCGCGGTATGGTCCTCGGCCTGGCCGGAAATGATCAGCGGCGTGCGCGCCTCGTCGATCAGGATGGAGTCCACCTCGTCGACGATCGCGAAGTTCTGGCCACGCATCCGGCGGTCGCCGACCGTGTACTCCATGTTGTCGCGCAGATAGTCGAAGCCGAACTCGTTGTTGGTGCCGTAGGTGATGTCGCAGGCGTAGGCGGCCTTCTTCTGCTCGGTCGGCTGCTGCGAGTGGATCACGCCGACGGTGAGGCCGAGGAAGCGATAGAGCCGCCCCATCCACTCGGCATCGCGGCCGGCGAGATAGTCGTTGACGGTGACCAGGTGGACGCCCTTGCCCGAGAGCGCATTCAGGTAGACCGCGAGGGTGGCCGTGAGGGTCTTGCCCTCGCCGGTACGCATCTCGGCGATCTTGCCCTCGTGCAGCACCATGGCGCCGATCAGCTGGACATCGAAGTGGCGCATCCGCAGGACCCGCTTCGAGGCCTCGCGGCAGACCGCGAAGGCTTCGGGCAGGAGCGAATCGAGACTCGCGCCATCGACGACGCGCTTGCGGAACTCGTCGGTCTTCGCGACGAGCTCGGCGTCGGACAGCGTTTCGAGCCCGCCTTCGAGCTGGTTGATTCGTTCGACGACCTTGCGATAGCCCTTGAGCATCCGCTGGTTGCGGCTGCCGAACACCTTGGTCAGGAGCGTCTGGATCATGCGGTCCGAATGGGCTGCGGCCGGCGCGTTGCCGTCCGTTTCCCGGCAGGGAAAATCGGAGAAGTTTAGCACGCGGCACCGACCGGATCGCCGGCGCACGCCGCTCCCGCCCGCCCTGAACCGCGCCGACCAGGGGCCTCGGGCGCGCCTTCAGCGCGCGGCTGCTACCGCCTCGCGAGCGCGCTCGAACGCGAGCGGATTGCCGAGGAACTTCATGGGGTCGTGGGGCACCCCGTCGATCCGCACCTCGAAATGGAGATGAGGTCCGGTCGAGCGACCGGTAGAGCCGACCTCGGCGATCTTGTCGCCCTGGTGGACGATGTCGCCCGCCTTCACGAAAAGCTTGCGGGCATGGGCGTAGCGGGTCATCAGACCATCGCCGTGGTCGATGTCGACCTGGTTGCCGTAGGCCGGATGCCGACCGGCAAAGGCAACCACCCCGGGGCCGGCCGCGAGGATCGGCGTACCGCTGGGCGCCGCGAAGTCGAGCCCCTCGTGGCGCGAACGGTTGCCGGTCAGCGGGTCGGTCCGACGCCCGAACCGCGAGGCGGTGTAGCCGGCGGTCAAGGGTCGGGCCGTCGGCACGAGGCGCGAAGCCGCCCGCTGGAACAGGAACTCGGATTCGATCAGGTTGAGCTGGTCGGTGCGCTGCTCGAGAGTCGTGGCAACCTCGGTGATCGCCTGGGCGAGCTCTTCCGCGGTCAACACCCCCTGGTCGGGCAGAAGGGGGCCGCCCTGGCCGGGGTTCGCCTTGCCCGCGGCGGCTTCGGCGGCGACGGGGGCGGCGGCGGTCGCCTGCATCTCGACGCCGGCCATGGTCGCGACCCGTTCGCCGAGGGCGTCGAGCCGGGCCAGCCGCGCCTGCACATGGCCGAGCTTCTCGGCGAGTACATCGAGATTGCGCCGCAGGTAGGCCGATCGCCGATCGACTTCCGAATCCGGATCCGCCTGCGCGGCCTGCACCGGCTCCGGCTCGTCAACACCGACTCCGACCCGCATGTAGGCGGCATCGGTATCGATGAGCGCGCCATCAGAGTCGCCGGCGTCGATCACGCCAATAGGGGAAAAGGACGATAGTAACTGCTTGCTCACGTACTTCTCGGTGATGAAGTAAGTGAGTACGGACGAGCCGGCGACGAGCGCGAGCGCCAGAACTCCGGCCCCGGCGAACACTGCCCAGCGACTGACCGAAATGGTCTTCGCGCAGCGCAGCTTCGGATGCAAGAATATGAACTGCAAAGTCATTCGCCCACGAAAGTGGCGCCCGGATTCCGACTGGACCACTTGATGCCGCTGCCGATCCAGCTGTCCGCCAGGGACTGGCTCGACCAATCGCCCGACTACCGCCTGGCGATGCAACACGTGGACACGCTTCTCGGAATCCAGTCGACGCTCGCCCGGATTCGCCCCGAACTGCGACTCGTCGTCGTCTCGCTCAAGGAGGGCCTTCTGACGCTCCAGACGCCGAATGCCGCATCTGCCGCTCGCTGCCGGCAGTCCGAGCCTTCGATCCGCTCGGCCTTGCTGCAAGAATGGCCCGAGGTTAAAACAATCCGCTTCACGCCGCAACGGACCGCCGGTCGCCCGAAACGACCGTTCGTTCCGAAGCGGCGCATTCCGCCCGATGCGCTCGGCCGGCTCGATGCGCTGGGCGCCAGCCTCGAGGACTCCCCGTTGCGCGACGCGCTTCGCCGCCTGGTGGCCCGCCAGCGCGGCTAGCCGCTGACCAGGCGCTCGATCGCCAGCCCGATGAAGAACACCAGGGCGATCACGGCGGTGACGCCGAACCCGACCAGCGCCCGACGCAGGTCGGAGCGGCGGCGGCGGAACACGAACAACAGCGCGTACAGGCCCGCATAGCCGAACCCGATCGCGAGGACGATGCGAAGCACCGCGATCATCGGGCGATTCTCGCGGGCACGGAGGCTCTCAACTGGCCACGCCCCAGTCGAGCGCGAACATCCGGGGCGCCTCGCGACGCTCCCCGAAGGTGATGATCTCGGCGGCGCCGCGCGTGGCGAGCAGCGCCCGCAGCAGCATGTTGTTCAGGGCATGGCCGGACTTGTGCGCCGTGTACGCCGCCAGCAGCGGATAGCCGACGAGATAGAGATCGCCGATCGCATCGAGGATCTTGTGCTTGACGAACTCGTCCCCCGAACGCAGGCCGTCGTCGTTCAGTACGCGGTACTCGTCGACCACGATCGCGTTGTCGAAGCTGCCCCCCTGGGCGAGGCCGTGCGAGCGCAGCGTCTCGACATCCTGCATGAAGCCGAAGGTACGCGCCCGCGACACATCGCGAACGAAGGATGTCGTGGCGAAATCGACCTCCACCTGCTGGGTGGTCGCGTCGATGGCCGGATGCCGGAAATCGATCGAGAACGACAGCTTGAAGCCGAAATGCGGTTCGAGGCGGGCGAACTTGTCGCCCTCCCGGACCTCGACCGGCTCGAGCACCTGCAGGAAGCGCTTGGGCGCGTTCTGCTCGACCACCCCGACCGACTGGATCAGGAACACGAAGGAGCCGGCCGAACCGTCGAGAATCGGTATCTCGGGCGCGGTGACGTCGACGTACAGATTGTCGATCCCGAGGCCGGCCACGGCGGCCATCAGGTGCTCCACGGTGGCGACGCGCACCTGCGCGAGCTCGCCATCGTCGGCGGCGGTGAGGGTCGAGGCCATGCGGGTATCGGTGACCCGCTCGGGCCGGGCGGGAATCTCGACCGGCGGGTCGAGATCGACCCGCCGGAAGACGATGCCGGTCCCGGCGGCCGCCGGGCGTAGCGTCAGCTCCACCCGCTGGCCCGAGTGGAGCCCGACGCCGGTGGCGCTCACCAGCGCCTTGATGGTTCGCTGTCGCAGCATCGCGATTGCCGGCGCCGGATCAGCCGAGTTGCGCCAGCATCGACCTGGCGTCGGAAACCTCGAACTTGCCCGGCGCCTCGACCGACAGGCTCTTGACGACACCATCGTCGACGAGCATCGAATAGCGGTTCGAACGCACACCCAGGCCGCGGGCGGTCAGATCCAGCTCGAGGCCGAGCTTGCGGGTGAGCTCGCCCGAGCCGTCGGCCATCATCCGGACCTTGCCCCCGGCGCCCTGCTCGCGCCCCCAGGCGCCCATGACGAAAGCGTCGTTGACCGAGATGCACCAGATCTCGTCGACGCCTTTGGCGCGCAGCGCATCGGCTTCACGGACATAACCGGGAACATGCTGGGCGGAGCAGGTCGGGGTGAAGGCACCGGGCAGACCGAAGATCGCGATCTTCCGGCCGCGGACCTGATCGGAGACCTTGAAGGCGTTCGGGCCGACAGTGCAGCCCTCGCGCTCGGTCTCGACGAATTCGTAGAGGGTGGCGTCAGGCAGGGTATCGCCGGGCTTGATCGTCATGGGAGAACTCCTGTGCTTGGGGGGTCCGGAAGGACCCTGGTGTCGATGCCGACTGCCATTGATTCTAGGCCGGCCACGAAAACCCGCGGCCATGAATGGAAACGGGTCCGCCCGCCGGGGCGCGAAGGTCGCAGTTCCGCGCCCCGGCGGAAAAACGGGTTCGGATTCGAGTGCAGGACAAGGCGGGGCGCCGCAGACAGTACGGTTGTACGGCAAGGCGCCCCAACGCGGTCATGCGCTCGAAGACGGGCTCGTCAATCGGCCTGCTTGCGCAGGAAGGCGGGTATGTCAAACCGCTCGACACCGCTGTCCTCGAGCGCCCGGACATGGTCGGCCGCGTTGCCGCGGGGGCTGCGCCAGACGGCCGGTTGCTCGTACTGGTCGTAGTTGCCTGCATGGCCGACGGCGCTGCGCGCGTCGTCGGTGCCGGTGCGCTGGACCAGGACGGGCTTGATCGCCGGCCGCGGGCCGATGCCGGTGGCCACCACCGTGACGCGCAGGGCATCGTCCATGTCCTCGTCGAACACCGTGCCATGGATGATCGTCGCGTCGTCGGCGCAGAAGGCCTTGATCGTGTTGATCACCTCGTTGGTCTCGCGCAGCTTGAGGCTGCGGCTGGCCGTGATGTTCACGATGACGCCGCGGGCGCCATTGAGGTCCACGCCGTCGAGCAGCGGCGAGGCGACGGCCTGCTCGGCGGCGAGCCGGGCGCGATCGAGGCCGGAGGCTTCGCCGATGCCCATCATGGCCTTGCCCTTGTCGCCCATCACCGTCTTGACGTCGGCGAAGTCGACGTTGACCAGGCCGGGCACGTTGATGATCTCGGCGATCCCGGCAACGGCATTGTTCAGCACGTCGTCAGCGCGCCGGAACGCATCCTCGAGGCTGGCGTCCTCGTCCATCACGTCGAACAGCTTCTGGTTGAGCACGACGATCAGCGAATCGACCTTGCCGACCAGCTGCTCGATGCCGTCCTCCGCGACCTTGGTCTTCTTGGCGCCCTCGAACTCGAAGGGCTTGGTGACCACGCCGACGGTCAGCACCCCGAGCTCCTGCGCCACCTCGGCGACCACCGGCGAGGCGCCGGTCCCGGTGCCCTTGCCCATGCCGGCGGTCAGGAACACCATGTGCGCACCCTCGAGCGCGGCACGGATCTCGTCGCGCATCGCCTCGGCGGCGGCGCGACCGGCTTCAGGACGGGCGCCCGCGCCGAGCCCCTGGTCGCCGAGCTGGATGATGTTGCTCGCCTGCGAGCGTCGCAGCGCCTGCTTGTCGGTGTTGATGGCGACGAACTCGACGCCCTGCACTCCCTTGTTGATCATGTGGTTGACGGCATTGCCGCCGGCACCACCGACGCCGATCACCTTGATGATGGCACCTTCGATTTCGTTCTCGATCATTTCGAATTGCATGTCTGCGACCTCCTAGCGGTTTTTCGCTGAACCCGTTTGACTGACTAGAAATTGCCCAGGAACCAGTCCTTCATCCGACGAAGCGTCTCGGTGAAGGACCCCGACTGCTCTGCGACCTTGCGGCCTCGCAAGTGTTGAATCCTCGCTTCTTCGAGCAAACCGACGGCCGTCGCGTAGCGGGGCGAGCGCACGACGTCCGACAGGCCGCCGGCATACGCCGGCAACCCGATTCGTACCGGCTTGAGGAAGATGTCCTCGGCCAGCTCAACCATTCCCGGCAGCAGGCTGGTGCCGCCCGTGAGGACCACGCCCGAGGACAGCAGCTCCTCGTAGCCCGATTCGCGAAGCACCTGCTGGACCAGGGCGAAGAGTTCCTCGACGCGCGGCTCGACCACCGCCGCCAGCGCCTGCCGCGACAGCGTCCGAGGACCCCGGTCGCCCAGACCGGGCACCTCGATCCGCTCGCTCGGCTCGGCCAGCACCTGCTTCGCGATGCCGTGGCGAAGCTTGATCTCCTCGGCCTCCGGCGTCGGCGTGCGCAGTGCCATCGCGATGTCGCTGGTGATCTGGTCGCCGGCGATGGGGATCACGGCGGTATGGCGGATCGCGCCACCGGTGAAGACGGCGATGTCGGTCGTGCCGCCGCCGATGTCGACCAGCGCCACCCCGAGCTCCTTCTCGTCCTCGGTAAGGATCGCGTTGCTCGATGCGAGCGGCTGCAGGATGAGGTCGTGGACCTCCAGCCCGCAGCGGCGCACGCACTTGACGATGTTCTGCGCAGCCGATACCGCGCCGGTGACGATGTGCACCCGCACCTCGAGCCGCACACCGCTCATCCCGATCGGCTCGCGGATGTCCTCCTGGCCGTCGATGATGAATTCCTGCGCCAGCACATGGAGGATCTGCTGGTCGGTCGGGATGTTGACCGCCTTGGCGGTCTCGATGACGCGCACCATGTCGGCCTCGCCGACTTCCTTGTCCTTGATGGCGACCATTCCGCTCGAGTTGAAGCTGCGGATGTGACTGCCCGCGATCCCGGTGTAGACCGAACGGATCTTGCAGTCGGCCATCAGCTCGGCTTCCTCGAGCGCGCGCTGGATCGAGTTGACGGTCGCCTCGATGTTGACCACCACCCCTTTCTTGAGGCCGCGCGACTCGTGCTGGCCCAGGCCAACGATCTCGTAGCTGCCGTCGGCGCGCATCTCCGCGACGATCGTGACGATCTTGGACGTGCCGATGTCGAGCCCGACGATGAGGTCTTTGCTGTCTCTGGTCATTCTCTGCTCTTCGGGGAGCCCGGCCTGGCGCGCGCGCCGGTGTCCGCCGTGGAAGGGGTCGACTGCTCCTCGCCGTCGCTGGTTTCGATCTGGGCGAGCGCGCGGATCGCGAACCCGTTCTGGTAGCGCATGTCGACCACGCCGGCGCGATGGCCGAGCCTTTCGGTGGTCGTCGGATAGGCGTCGACCCAGCGCGCAATGCGCGAATCGATGGATTTCGAGCGCTCGCGTCCGAGCAGCAGCACGGTGCCGTCGTCGAGCTGCATCCGCCAGGCGCGGCGCGCCGACATCGACACGGAGACCGGCACCCGGGCGAGCGGCTCGACCAGCCGGCTGGCGGCGAGGAAGCGCTCGACGACCTCGGCCTCCGAACCCGGCGGGCCCGACAGCTGCGGCAGGGGCCCGTCCTCCTCGGCTTCGTCCAGGTTCGCGGCGAAGAGCTCGCGGTAGGTGTTCACCAGTCGGCCGTCGTGCCACAACGCCAGCGGACGATGCTCCTCGATGCGGACCTCGAGCCGATCGGGCCAGACCCGGCGCACGCTCGCATGCCGCACCCAGGACACCGTCTGGACCCGCTCGCGGACGGCCTCGAGCTCGGTCGAGAAGAAACTGCCCTTCACGGCGGCGCGCAGGGCCTGCTCGAGCGGCCCCTCGGCCACGTATCGCAGCGGCCGCTCGTCGATCGGCTCGACGATGACCGTGCGCAGGTCGAACACGGGCCGGCCCATCGCCCAGATCGCCGCCGCGCTGACGAGGCACACCAGGGCGACGGCACCCAGTCCCGCCGAGATGCGGCCGAGCGCGCGGGCATCGCGCCACGGATTCATGCCGGCCTCCCGATGGCCGCCCGGCGCGAGCCGATCTTCAGCGAGGCGTCGGCGAGGATGCGCAGGACCAGCGAATCGAAATCCACGCCTTCGGCGCGCGCCGCCATCGGCACCAGCGAATGGTCGGTCATGCCGGGCGATGTGTTGATCTCGAGCAGGAAGGGCCGGTCCTGCGCATCGAGCATGAGGTCGACCCGCGCCCAGCCTTCGCAGTCGATGGCCCGATAGGCGGCGACCGAAAGCTCCTGGATGCGGCGGGTCAACGCACGCGACAGCGGCGCCGGGCAGAGGTACTCGGTGACGTCGGTGAAGTACTTGTTCTGGTAGTCGTAGTTGCCGCCGGGGGCGCGGATCTCGATCACCGGCAGCGCGCGGGCACCGACACCGGCGCCGAGGACCGCGACGGTGAGCTCGCGCCCGTCGATGAAGGCTTCGGCGATCACGCTGTCGTCGCACGCCGACGCGGCACGCCAGGCGGCGCGAAGTTGCGCGGCCCGCTGCACCTTGGTCAGGCCGAGGGTCGAGCCTTCGCGCGAGGGCTTGACGATCAGCGGCAGGCCGAGCCGGCCGACGACGTCGCGCGAGCGGCTCGCGGCCGTGAGCACCTCATGGGCGGGCACCGGCAGGCCGACGCTGTCCCAGATGCGCTTGGTCATCAGCTTGTCCAGAGCGACCGCCGATGCCATCACGCCGGGGCCGGTGTAGGGGATGCCGAGCAGCTCCAGCGCGCCCTGCACCGTGCCGTCCTCGCCCCACTTGCCGTGCAGGGCGATGAAGGCGGCATCGAAGCCGCCACGGCGCAGGTCCTCGAGCGGCCGTTCGGCCGGGTCGAACCCGAAGGCGGCGACGCCGGACCGATTGAGCGCGGCGAGCACCATCGAGCCCGAGCGCAGCGAGATCTCGCGCTCGGCGGAGCGCCCGCCGTAGAGGACCGCCACCTTGCCGAAGCGAGGCCCGGCCATGCGTTTCGTCCTGCGTTCAGCCATTGCCATCCTCCCGCAGGGCCGGCGCCACCGTGCCGATCGAACCGGCCCCCATCGCCAGCACCACGTCGCCCGGCTGGACGACATCGCGTATCGTCCGCGCCATATCGGCGATCTCCTCGACGAAGATCGGCTCGACCTTGCCGGCGACCCGGACCGCCCGCGCCAGCGCCCGCCCGTCGGCGGCCACGATCGGCGCTTCGCCGGCCGGATAGACCTCGGCGAGAAGCAGGGCGTCGACGCTCGAGAGCACGCGCACGAAATCCTCGAAGAGATCGCGGGTGCGGGTATAGCGATGCGGCTGGAAGGCGAGCACGAGGCGGCGCCCCGGGAACGCGCCGCGGGCGGCGGCGATCGCGGCCGCCATCTCGGCGGGATGATGGCCGTAGTCGTCGACCAGGGTGTACTCACCGCCGGGAACCGGCACCTCGCCATAGCGCTGGAAGCGCCGCGACACGCCCTTGAAGCCGGCCAGCGCCGCGGCGATCGCAGTATCATCGATGCCGAGCTCGGTCGCCACCGCGATCGCGGCGAGCGCGTTCTGCACGTTGTGCACGCCGGGCGCATCGAGCACCACGTCGAGCGGATCGAGCCCCTCCCGAACCACGGTAAAGCGCATCCTGCCGGCATCGGCGACCGGATCGACGGCGCGCACCTGTGCCTCGGCGCACAGGCCGTAGGTGACCACCGGCTTCGAGACGAAGGGCATGATCTCGCGCACATGCGGATCGTCGATGCACATCACCACCGCGCCATAGAACGGCAGGCGCTGGGTGAACTCGACGTAGGCCTGGCGCAGCCGGGCGAAGTCGTGCCCGTAGGTCTCCATGTGATCGGCGTCGATGTTCGTGATCACCGCGATCATCGGCGAGAGGTTCAGGAACGAGGCATCGCTCTCGTCGGCCTCCACCACGATGTACTCGCCGCTGCCGAGGCGGGCATTGGCGCCCGCGCTGTTCAGGCGCCCGCCGATCACGAAGGTCGGGTCGAGATTGCCCTCGGCGAGGATCGACGCCACCAGGCTGGTGGTCGTCGTCTTGCCATGGGTACCGGCGATCGCGATGCCCTGCTTGATCTTCATGAGCTCGGCGAGCATCAGCGCGCGCGGCACCACCGGGATGCGGCGGGCACGCGCCGTGATCACCTCGGGGTTGTCGCCGCCGACCGCCGACGAGGTCACGATGCAGTCCGCGCCCTCGATGTTGTCGGCCGAGTGCCCATGCCGCACCTCGGCCCCGAGCGCGGCGAGGCGGGCGGTCGCGGCGTTGGCGGCGAGGTCCGAACCGCTGATGCGATAGCCGAGATTCAGCAGCACCTCGGCGATCCCGCTCATGCCGGAGCCGCCGATGCCCACGAAATGGATGTGCTTGACCTTGTGCTTCATCGGTCGTCCTTCGCGACGGCTTCGCAGGCGTCGGCGATCTCCCGGCCGGCATGGGGCCTGGCAAGCCCGCGCGCGCGCCGTGCCATCACCAGCAGCCGGCCGCGGTCCATCCCGTCGAGGAGGGCGGCCAGGCCCGCCGGATCGAGAGTCTGCTGCGGCATCAGCAGCGCTGCATCGCGGTCGGCCAGAAAGCGCGCGTTCGCCGTCTGGTGGTCATCGACCGCATGCGGATACGGCACCAGGAGGCTCGCCAGCCCGGCGGCGGCGAGCTCGGAGACCGTCATCGCTCCGGCACGGCAGATCACGAGATCGGCCCGCCCGTACTCGCCGGCCATGTCGTCGATGAAGGCCCGCACATCGGCGTCGACCCCGGCTGCCGCATAGGCGGCGCGCAGCGCCTCGACATGCCCCTTGCCGCTCTGGTGCACCACGCGGGGCCGGCGTTCCGGCGGGATCATCGCCAGCGCCGCCGGCAGGGCATCGTTGAGCGCCTTCGCGCCGAGACTGCCGCCCACGACGAGCAGGCGCAGCGGACCCTCGCGGCCGTGCATCCGCTCTTCGGGCGGCGCAAGCCCGGCCACCGCGGCCCGCACCGGGTTGCCGCAGCACTGCGCATCGGGCAGGGCGCCCGGGAAGGCGACCAGGCTGCGGCGGGCGAACCGCGCCAGCACCCGGTTGGTCAGGCCGGCGATCGAGTTCTGCTCGTGGATCACCAGTGGCCGGCCTGTCATCGCCGCCATCAGCCCGCCGGGGAATGCGACATAGCCGCCCAGGCCGAGCACCACGGCGGGCCGGACCTCGCGCAGGACCTGCAGGGCCTGCCAGAGCGCGCGGGCAAGGCGCCAGGGAGCGAGCAGCCGGGTGGAGAGCCCCTTGCCGCGCAAGCCCCCGATGCGGACCCAGCGCATCGGGATGCCATGGGCGGGCACGAGCTCGGATTCGAGCCCGCCGGGCACGCCGAGCCAGACCACCTGCCAGCTGCGCGCGCGCATCTCGTCGGCGACCGCCAGTCCCGGCATCACGTGGCCGCCGGTGCCGCCCGCCATGATCATCAGCGTGCGACTCCTCATGCGGTACCCCCGCGCATCATCCGGCGGTTCTCGAAGTCGATCCGCAGCAGGATCGCGATCGCGAGGCAGACGGCGAGGATGCTCGAGCCGCCGTAGCTCATCAGCGGCAGGGTCAGGCCCTTGGTCGGCAGCACGCCGGTGTTGACGCCGATGTTGATCATCGACTGGATCGCGATCCACACCGCGATGCCCTTGGCGACGAGACCCGAATAGGGACGGTCGAGCGCGATCGACTGGCGGCCGATCTCGAAGCCGCGGCGCACCAGCCAGAACAGCAGGCCGATCACCGCCAGCACCCCGACCAGCCCGAGCTCCTCGCCGATCACCGCGAGCAGGAAGTCGGTATGCGCCTCGGGCAGGTAGTTGAGCTTCTCGATCGAGCCGCCGAGCCCGACGCCGAACAGCTCGCCGCGGCCGAAGGCGATCAGCGAGTGGCTGAGCTGGTAGCCGGCGCCGAAGGCGTTCTCGGGCGAGAACGGATCATCGAGCAGCAGCTCGAGCCGCGCGAGCCGGTAGGGCTGGGCGAAGATCAGCATGACGATCGTCGAGAGCGCCGCGAGGATCAGCCCGATGAACAGGCGCCCGCTGATGCCGCCGAGGAACAGCACGGTCATGGCGATGCCGCAGATCACGACGAAGGCGCCGAGGTCGCGCTGCAGCAGGAGGACGCAGCCGACCACCACGACGGCGGTACCCATCGGCAGGAAGCCCTTGCGAAAGCGCTGCATGTAGTCCTGCTTGCGGATGGTGTAATCGGCCGCGTAGAGGACGACGAAGAGCTTCATCAGCTCGGAGGGCTGCAGCGACAGGGGCCCGAGCCGGATCCAGCGGGTTGCGCCCAGGGTGACGTTCCCGATCACGAGCACGGTGAACAGCAACAGCAGGCCGCCGGCGAACAGCCACGGCGACAAGCGCTGCCATTGGCGCATCGGCGTGGCGAACGCGAGCACGCCCGCCGCCACCCCGATGCCGATCGACAGCAGGTGGCGCAGCAGGAAGTGGGTGTTGTCGAGCCGGGCGTAACGCGGCGAATCGGGCATGGCGATCGATGCCGAGTAGACCATCACCAGCCCGAAGGCGAGCAGGATGGCGGCGACCCACAGCAGCGATTCGTCGATCACCGCCAGGCGCGCCTTGTCGAGCCGGCGCGCGATCGGGCGGGTCGGCCGCCGCGAACCCGAAGGCAGGCGCAGGCTCAGCATGGCGCTTCCAGCGGCTGCCCACGTTCATCGGCGATGCGCGCGAGCGCGGCGCCGAAGGCGCGGCCGCGCTCCGGATAACCCGAGAACATGTCGAGGCTCGAGCATGCCGGGCTCAGGAGCACCGCCTCGCCCCTGCGCGCGCGCTCGGTCGCCAGGCTCACCGCCTCGTCGAGGCCGGCGGCGCGCAGGATATCGACGCCGGTGCCGGCGAGCGCCTCGGCGATGCGCTCGGCATCACGGCCGATCAGCACCACCCCCCGCGCGCCGTGGCGCACGGCATCGGCCAGCGGACTGAAGTCCTGCCCCTTGCCGTCTCCGCCGGCGATCAGCCAGCAGGGCCGGCGGATTCCCTCGATCGCGGCGACCGTCGCCGCGACGTTGGTTCCCTTGCTGTCGTCGTAGTACTCGACACCGTCGAGGACGCCGAGCAGCTGGCAGCGGTGCGGCTCCCCGCGGTAGTGGCGCAGCCCATGGAGCATCTGCGCCATCGGCACGCCGATCGCGCGGCACAGGGCGAGCGCGGCGAGCGCATTCTGGTGGTTGTGCGTGCCCCGCAGCAGGAGCGCGTCGGCCGGCATCAGCCGGCGCACGCGAACCTCGGGCGCGGCCCCGCGCCGGCGCACCGGAGCGTCGTCGGCGGCGACGCCTTCGGCCAGCCAGGGCATGCCGCCGTCCTCGACGATCCCGAGGTCGCCGATGCGCGCAGGCGCATCGGGGCCGAAGCTCACCGCCGGCAATTCCCGCCGCGGCGCGGTGCGCGGATCGGCGCGATTGTAGATGGCGACGCAGCCCGGCGCATGGATGCGGTGCTTCGCATCGGCATAGCTCTCGAACGACGAATGCCAGTCGAGATGATCCTCGGCGACGTTGAGGATGCAGGCCGCATCGACGGTGAAGCGCTGGGCAAGCGCGAGCTGGAAGCTCGAGAGCTCGACCACCCAGATCGCCGGCAGATCGTCGGCATCGATCGAGGCCATGAGGGCATCGAGCAGCGATGGCCCGATGTTGCCCGCGGACTTCGCCGATCGTCCTGCCGCGCGGCACAGGGCGGTCGCCATGGCGGTGACGGTCGTCTTGCCGTTGGTGCCGGTGACCGCCAGCACCCGCGGCGGTCCGGCATCGCCCGGCAGCGAGCAGATCGCCTGCGAGAACACCTCGAGCTCGCCGACCACGGGCAGCTCGCGCTGGCGCGCCTGCGCATGGAGCGCGCCGGTGGCGCCGGTCTCGATCGACAGGCCGGGACTCCAGGCGATGAGGTCCGCGCCATCGAGCAGTCCGGCGTCGAAGTCGGTCCGCTCGACGGGCAGGTCGATTCCGCTGGCGCGCAGGCTCGCGAGACCGGGTGGCTCGGTCCGCGAATCCGCGATCCGGACGATCGCTCCCTGGCGCAGCGCCCAGCGTGCCATCGCCGCTCCGGAGCCGCCGAGCCCGAGCACGAGCACCCGACGACCGCGCAGGTCGAACAGGGGCAGTTGCGTGGCGGCGGCTTCGGTCATCGCAGCTTGAGGGTCGAGAGGCCGAACAGCACGAGGACCATCGTCACGATCCAGAACCGGACGACGACCTGGGATTCCTTGACGCCGCCGACCTCGAAGTGATGGTGCAGCGGAGCCATCCGGAAGATCCGCCGGCCCACGCCGAAGCGGCGCTTGGTGTACTTGAAGTAGCTGACCTGCAGCATCACCGAGAGCGTCTCGACCACGAAGACGCCACCCATGATGAACAGCACGATCTCCTGGCGCACCACGACCGCGACGGTGCCGAGCGCGCCGCCCAGCGCCAGAGCGCCGACGTCGCCCATGAACACCTGGGCCGGATAGGCGTTGAACCAGAGGAAAGCGAGCCCGGCCCCGACGATGGCGCCGCAGAACACGGTCAGCTCGCCGGCGCCGGCGATGTTGGGGATCAGGAGGTATTTCGCGAAGACGGCATTGCCGCTCGCGTAGGCGAAGATCCCCAGGGCGCCGGCCACCAGCACCGCGGGCATGATCGCCAGCCCGTCGGCCCCGTCGGTCAGGTTGACGGCATTGCTGGTGCCGACGATCACCAGGTAGCTCAGCACGATGAAGCCGAACACGCCGAGCGGGTAGGCGACGTCCTTCAGGAAGGGGACGATCAGATCGGCGCGCGCCGGCAGCTCGGCCCGGAAGCCGCTGCCGATCCACCTCGTGAACAGCTCGATCGCGTTGGCATTCGATTCGGCGGGAACGGAGAAGGCGAGGTAGACCGCCGCCACCAGTCCGATCAGGGTCTGCCAGAGATACTTCTCCCGCGCCGACATGCCCTTCGGATTGCGATGGACCACCTTGCGGTAGTCGTCGACCCAGCCGACCAGGCCGAAGCCCATCGTCACGATCAGCACGATCCAGATGAAGCGATTGCTCAGATCGCCCCAGAGCAGCGTCGAGCAGGCGACCGAGATCAGGATCAGTGCGCCCCCCATGGTCGGGGTTCCGCTCTTGGTGAGATGCGTCTGGGGACCGTCCGCGCGCACCGCCTGGCCGATCTTCATCTGCGCGAGCTTGCGGATCACCAGCGGCCCGAAGATCAGCCCGACCGCCAGCGCCGTCAGCGCCGCGAGCACGGCGCGCAGGGTGATGTACTGGATCACCGCGAAGGCGCGGATGTCGTTGGCCAGCCACTGCGAGATCTCGAGCAGCATCAGTGCGCCTCCCCCACCGGGACGGCGGCAAGGGCGGCGACCACCCGCTCCATGCGCATGAAGCGCGAGCCCTTGACGAGCACGTGCTGGCGCCCGTCGAGTGTCTCGTCGAGCGCTCGCAGCAGGGTGTCGAGATCGGGGAAGTGGCGTGCGCCGGCACCGAAGGCGGCGACCGTGTCCGCGCCCGCCGCACCGAGGGCGAACAGCTGCTCGATGCCGCGCTCGGCAGCATAGGCGCCGACCTCGCGATGAAAGGCCGGGCCCTGCTCCCCCACTTCGCCCATGTCGCCCAGGACCAGCAGGCGCGGCGCCGGCGCCTGCGCCAGCACGTCGATCGCGGCGCGCACCGAATCCGGATTGGCGTTGTAGCTGTCGTCGACCAGACTGGCCGCGCTGCGCGCGGCAACCCGGACCAGGCGGCCGGGCGGAGGCTGGAAGGCGGCGAGCCCGGTGGCAATGACCTCCGGGGCGATCCCGCCGGCGTGCGCGGCAGCCGCCGCGGCAAGCGCGTTGCGCACGTTGTGCCGGCCCTCGACCGCGAGCCGGACCATGACTTCGGATGCGCCGATGCGCATCGCGAACTGCGCCGGCACCGACCCGGCCGCAGCGTGGACGACGGGATCGCCCGTACCGCTGTAACCGAAGCCGACCACCCGACGGCCCTCGGCCAGCGACCGCCAGATCGGCGCATGCGGATCGTCGACGGGAAACACCGCCACGCCGGTGGCGGGCAGCACGGCAAAGGCGCTGCCGTTCTCGCGCGCGGTTGCCTCGACCGAGCCCATGAACTCCTGGTGCTCGCGCTGCGCATTGTTGACCAGGACCACCTGCGGCTGCGCGATCTCGGCCAGCCAGGCGATCTCCCCCGGGCGGTTCATGCCGAGCTCGACGACGGCGGCGCGATGCGCCTGGCGCAGGCCGAAGATCGTCAGCGGCACACCGACCTCGTTGTTGAGATTGCCGCTGGTCGCGAGCCGGTGCGCGCTACCGACGGCCTGCGCGAGGATTGCCGCGAGCATCTCCTTCACGGTGGTCTTGCCGTTGCTTCCGGTCACCGCGATCAGCAAGGGGTCGAAGCGACGACGCCAGCCACGGGCGAGCTCGCCCAGCGCGCGCCGAGTATCGGGCACCCGCAGGGTCGGTATGCGCAGGCCGGCGACCGGTCGCTCGATCATCACCGCGGCAGCGCCGTGCCCGCCCGCCTGCGCCACGAAATCATGGGCGTCGAAGCGCTCGCCGCGCAGGGCCACGAAGAGCTGCCCGGCGACGAGCCGGCGCGAATCGGTACAGACGCCGGTGAGCCTCTCGTCGCCGCGGCCGTGCAGCACACCGATGTCGAGCCAGCCGAGCGCATCGCGCAGGGTGAAAGCGGATGCACTCATGGCTGCCCTCCCCGCTCATGGAGGGCGGCGGCGGCCACCTCGGCATCGGAGAAAGGCTGGCGGTTGCCGTCGATCTCCTGCCATTGCTCGTGGCCCTTGCCGGCGATCAGCACGACATCGGCCGGTTCAGCGGCGGCGATCGCCAGCCGGATCGCCATCGCGCGGTCGAGCTCGACGAGCCAGGGATCGCCCGCCATGCCGTTGCGGATGGCATCGGCGATCGCCTGCGGCGACTCGGAGCGCGGATTGTCGCTGGTGATCACGACCCGGTCGGCACCCGCCTCGGCAGCGCGCCCCATCAGGGGACGCTTGCCGGCATCCCGGTCGCCGCCGGCGCCGAGGACGCAGACGAGGGCACCGTCGCGGGCACGGGCCACCGGGCGCAGGGCGCCGAGCGCGTGCGTGATCGCGTCCGGCGTATGCGCATAGTCGACCACCGCCAGCGGCGCATCGGCGGCGCGCAGCATCTGCATTCGTCCGGTCACCGGGACGAGGCCGGCCAGACCCGCCGCCACCGATTCCACTTCGAGCCCGAGCGCCAGCCAGGCGCCGGCCACTGCCAGGGCGTTGGTGGCGTTGAAGCGCCCGAGCAGGCCGAGCCGCACATCGAAGCGACCCCAGTCGCCGTCGATCGCGAGCTCGAGCGATTCGCCGCGCTCGACGATCCGGATCGCCTCGAGACGGCGCACGCCGGGAGGCGCCGCGAGCGGCGCTTCGCCATAGACGATCGCGTCGCCCGGCCGGGCGAAGGCCTCGAGCATCGTGGCGCCGTGCGCATCGTTGCCGTTGACGACGGCGGCGCGGGCCTCGCAATCGGCGAACAGGCGGCGCTTGGCGGCGACGTAGGCGGCCATGTCGCCGTGGTAGTCGAGATGGTCGCGCGTCAGATTGGTGTAGACCGCGACCTCGATGTCGGTACCGGCGAGACGATGCTGCTCGAGCCCGATCGAGGACGCCTCGATCGCGACGACGTCGATCGCGGCACGCTCGAAGGCGGCCAGTAGCCGCTGCATCGAGACCGCGTCGGGCGTGGTGAGCGCGGGCGCCTGGAACCCGGTCGCATCGCCGAATACCGCGGAGCCGAGCGTGCCGACGACGCCGGCGCGACGGCCCATGGCCGACCAGCCCTGCGCGATCCACTGGCTGCAGCTCGTCTTGCCGTTGGTGCCGGTGATCGCGACGACGCGCAGGCGCGACGAAGGCCGCCCGTAGTACTCGGCGGCGACGAGCCCGGCATCGCGACGAAGGCCGGCGACGGCGATCGCCGGCACGCCGGTGACCGGCTGCGCTCCGCCAGCGGGGTCGTAGGCGATCGCCGCGGCGCCACCGACCTGCGCCTGTCCGATGTAGTCGCGGCCATCGTGACGCTCGCCCGGCATCGCGACGAAGCCATCGCCCGGACGGATGTCGCGGCTGTCGGCGCTCAGTTCGGCGCCCGCCGCCAGCCGGGCGCGCAACCAGCGCCCGGCCTCCCCGGGCTTGCGCGCGATCATGTCCGCCGCCGGAGTCATCGCTGCCTCCCCTTCGGCTCGTCGGCGGGAATCACGACTTCGGGCTGGGGCGCGTCGGGCGTGACGTGCAGGTGGCGCAGGCTTTGCGAAGCGATCTGCGCGAAAACCGGCGCCGCGATGATGCCGCCGTAGTGCTGCTTGCCGCGCGGCTCGTCGATCATCGCGGCGATGACGATGCGCGGGTCGGAAACCGGAGCCAGGCCGACGAAGCTCGAGACGTACTTGCGCACGTACTTGCCGTCCTCGACCTTGTAGGCGGTCCCGGTCTTGCCGCCGACGCGATATCCGGCGACCCGGGCCGAAGCGGCGGTGCCTTCGTCGCCCACCGCGGCTTCCAGCATATCGAGCACGCGTTTCGCGGTTGCCGGCGACATCACCGCCTGGCCGGGCCGGGCAGCGTCCTGGCGCAGCAGGGTAAGCGGGACGATGTTCCCTTCGCGACCGAAAACGGTATAGGCGCGGGCGAGCTGCAGCAGCGACACCGACATGCCGTGGCCATAGGACATCGTCGCCTGCTCGATCGGCCGCCAGGAGCGATAGGGGCGTACCCGGCCGGCCGCGGCCCCGGGCAGGTCGAGCGCGGGCGCGCGCCCGAAGCCCAGATCCGAGAACAGCAGTCCCATGCGCTCGGGCGGCAGCTCCAGCGCCAGCTTGGCCGTGCCGACGTTGGACGACTTGGCGACGATGCCGGTGAGATCGAGCCGGCCGAAATCCTTGCCATGGTCGCCGATCCGCCAGCCGCCGATCTTCATGTGGCCGGGCGAGGTCTCGATCGTCGACCGCGAGGTGAACCTGCCGGATTCCAGCGCCGCCGCCACCGTGAACGGCTTGATCGTCGAGCCCGGCTCGAAGGTGTCGAGCGCGGCGCGATTACGCAGCAGCGCGATATCGAGCTCGCTGCGTTCGTTGGGATTGGCCGAGGGCCAGTTGGCGAGCGCGAGGATCTCGCCGGTGCGCACATCGATGACGACCGCGGCAGCGGCCTTCGCCTTGTTCGCGATCGCCGCCTCGCGGATCGCGTGGTAGGCATGGAACTGGAGCTCGTTGTCGATCGACAGCACCACGTCCGCCCCGTCGATCGGCGCCTGCTCGTCGCCGACGGCCTCCACGAAGTTGCCGCGCGCGTCCTGGATCACCCGGCGGCTGCCCGGCCGGCCGGTGAGCAGCTCGTCGAACATGCGCTCGACGCCGGCGCGGCCCTGCAGCTGCTCGCCGTCGGCGGCATTGCCGGCGAACCCGGTGAAGCCGATCAGATGGGCGCCCCGCTCGCCGATCGGGTACTCGCGGGTGTACTCCGCCAGCGTCGAGATGCCGCGGATGCGCAGGGCCATGACCTGGTCGGCGACATCACGCTCGACGCCGCGCCGGAGATAGACGAACTGGCGCTCGCGATCGGCGATCCGCTCCTCGAGCGCCGCCGGCGACATCCCGAGCAGCCGGGCGAGCTCGGCGAGCTGCGCCGGGCTCGCCTGCAGGTTGCGCGGCACGGCGAAGACTCCGCGCACCGGCCGGCTCGCCGCCAGCAGCACCCGGTTGCGGTCGTAGATCGAGCCCCGCGAGGCCGGCAGCTCGAGCGTGCGCCCGTAGCGCAGCTCGCCCTGGCGCTGCAGGTAGTCGTGGCTGAACAGCTGCAGATGGGCGGCGCGGGCCACCAGCCCGAGAAAGCCGAGCGCCACGAGGGCGACGACGAGCCGCGAGCGCCAGGCCGGCATCCGCGCCCGGAGCAGCGGATTGCCATGGGCACGGGAAGCGCGCGCGGCCAGCGATGCCGCCATCAGCGCCCTCCTCCGTCGCCGGCACGCAGGCGGGCGGCATCGAGCTCGGCGAGACGGGCGGCGCCCTCGCCGGCGCGCAGGGTCAGGTACAGCGTGCGCTCGGCCGGCAACGACTCCATGTCGAGGACCTTCCGGGCCTTCTTGTCGATCATCGCGGGCTGGGCGGCGCGCGCCAGATCGGCCTCGAGGCGGCGCTGCCGGGCGACCAGGTCATCGGCCTGGCCGCGCGCGATCTCGAGGCCGACGAAGGCCTTGCGCGCACGGTACTGCGTCGTGACCAGGGCGAGCGCGCTGACCACGAGCGCGAGCGCCAGCAGGACGTTGAGCATGCTCGACCGGAACATCAGTCTTGAACCCTTTGCGCAACCCGCAACACCGCGGAGCGCGCGCGCGGATTGCGCTCGCGCTCCGATTCATCCGGCAGCACCCGCCCGACCACTCGCAGTCGCGGCGCATGCCCCGGCAATACATCGCCCCGAACCGGATCACGCGGCGCATTGCGACCGGCCTCCTCGGCCATGAAGCGCTTCACCAGTCGATCCTCGATCGAGTTGAAACCGATGACCACCAGCCGGCCTCCGATGGCCAGCCGTTCCACTGCCGTCCTCAGGACGCCTTCGAGCTCCGCAAGCTCTTGATTGACGAGAATCCGTAGAGCCTGAAAGGTGCGGGTTGCCGGGTTCTTGCCCAGCGTCGACCGCGTCGCACCACGGCGCCCGAGGACACCTGCCACGAGGCCGGCAAGCTCTGTGGTTGTCTGTAGCGCTGCGGCGCCGGCGTCCCGGCGGCGAGCAACAATCGCCTTTGCAATCGGAAGAGCAGCCCGTTCATCCCCGTACCTCCTCAGTACGTCTGCGATCTCGGACTCGGATGCATCGAGGAGCCACTCGCGAGCCGAGACGCCCGTGCGAGGATCCATCCGCATGTCCAGCGGTCCGGTCGATCTGAAACTGAATCCGCGCTCGGGCCGGTCGAACTGCGGCGACGACACGCCCAGGTCGAGCAGGAGCCCGTCGATGCGCTCGATGCCGAGCGCATCGAGCACTTCGCCGAGCGCCGAGAATCTCGATGCGACGAAGCGAAATCGCCCGTCCGTGATCGCTGCGGCTTCGCGGGCGGCCTCCGGGTCACGATCGATCGCGACCAGCCGGCCGGTCGGGCCGAGCTCGGCGAGGATGCGACGACTGTGTCCGCCGCGGCCGAAGGTGCCATCGACATAGACGCCGTCGGGCCGGATCGCGAGCCCGGCGACGGCCTGCTCGAGCAGGACCGGCAGGTGGGGCGATCGGACGGGCATGGCATCGGATCCGGTTTCCTCTTCATTGCGCAAATGCCCGGCCTACATGATCAGGTCGGCGAGGACGCCGTAGTCCGCGCTGGCCGCCGCCTGGGCCTCGTACGCGAAGTAGGCCGCCCGATCCCAGATCTCGAGATAGTTGCCCTGCCCGAGCACGGTCAGCTCGCGGCCGAGGCCGGCGAAATCCCGCAGCGACTGGGACACCAGCATCCGGCCGCCGTCGTCGAGGTCGATGTCCTCGGCGGCGCCGATCATGCGGCGCTTGAACAGGGCATGGGCCGCCGGCAGGCTGTTGATGCGCTCGCGCATCGGCAGCCAGTTGGTCCGGGGGTAGAGGACCAGGCAATCCTCCTTGGGATGCCGGGTCAGGGTGACCTGGCCGCCGTGCTCGCGCAGCAGCACGTCGCGAAAGGCCTGCGGAATCGTCATCCGCCCCTTCGCATCCAGTGCCTGTGCCGAGCTGCCCTGAAACATTTCCCCGTCGCCCTGCGTAGGAAGCCCAATCGGTTCGAGGCTTATTTTGGCCCCAACTGCCACTTACAGGCACTGAATGGCCCGGTCCGGCACTGTACGACGGCTATCGGGAAAACGTCAAGGCGAAACCACTGTTTTTCTATTCAGTACAATGACTTACGGGCAAGGGTCGAAAACCGGCTCGGATTTGACCAGAAATCGAAAGTATTCTTGGAAATTAATGACTTGCCGCCGCGAGCTAATGCGTTACCCGAGAATTGCCGGGCTCCGCGCCGCGCGAGTGCCTGAAAGAAAAGTGGAAGCGGGCCTGTAGGCCGGATTCTGTAATGCCGGCGAACCGGCACGACGACCATTCCTCTAGGCGACCGGTTACCCGGTGCGCTCGAGCCACCTACCCGCACGCTCGGCCGGGCCGACCTGCGCGGCGAACCGCACGCGTGCCTATTTGGTGTTGCTCCGGATGGGGTTTGGCCTGCCAGCCGTGTCGCCACGGCCGCGGTGAGCTCTTACCTCGCCATTTCACCCTTGCCCGGCCGCTTGCGCGGCCGTCGGCGGTATGTTTTCTGTGCCACTTTCCGTCACGGCGGCATTTGGGCACCGCCGCGCCTGGCCGTTAGCCAGCATCCCGCCCTGCGGAGTCCGGACCTTCCTCCCGCGCCGCCGTTGCCGACGGCGCCAGCGGCCGTCCAGCCCGCTTCCGGTGGACATTGTAGC
Organism: Burkholderiaceae bacterium; assembly: GCA_023954135.1. Lineage (GTDB taxonomy): Bacteria > Pseudomonadota > Gammaproteobacteria > Burkholderiales > Burkholderiaceae_E > JAMLIN01. Next base: position 27,117 of record JAMLIN010000015.1, read on the forward strand.
GATTGCGCGCCCCGCCCATCGGCCGGTGCTTGGCCCGAGCCGGCGCAGGCCTTAGGGTATCGCCCGAGACGCGGTGCCCGAGACGCGGTGCCGCGGCACCGTTCCCGCATACCGGAAGGAGTAGCCGAGCCATGCGCCCCGCCCCTGCCCACCCCTGCCCCGACAACTTCCCGCGTCGGACCCGGCCAGGCTCCCGGCTGCGCTCTGCCTGCACCGCATGCCTGGTGACGGGCCTTGCCATCATGATGATGACGCCCGGCGCCGCCGCCGCGGTCGATCTCGGCGACGCCAGCATCCTGTCGCGCCAGGGCCAGCGGCTGCAGCTCGCGATCCCGTTCGGTTCGGATCCCGGCGAACGGGTATCCGCAACCCGGTTCAGCGTGGTGTCGGTCGAGGCCCCCGGTGACGGGGCCGCGCCGCCCGACCCGCGCGGTTTCACCATCTCCAGGCCGGAACAGCGCAACGTGGTGTACCTGCGCTCCGACCGGCCGGTGGACAACGAACGCCTGCGGATCGTGGTGTCGGTCAGCGATCCCGGCGGCGAGGCCGCCAGGATCGCCTACGACATCGTCATCCCGCCGGCACGCCATGCGCCGGCGCGCGATCCTCACGCCCCGCGCCCGCCGCGACGCTAGCGTGGCGGCGGCCGGAACACCGCCTCGTCGGCATAGAAACCGGGATCCGCATTGGCCGGCCACCAGCCCGGCACACCGAGCACCGGCAAGGGACGGGCCTCATCGAGCGAAGGCGAGGCTGCCGCGAATCTCGCCGCCAGCCAGGCATCGACCTCCGCGGTATCGATGTCGGCCGGCAGGGGCACGATCCAGGCATGAGCGCAGATCGACTTGTAGGGCTCGAGCAGCTTCTGGACCAGGGCGTGACCGAACAGGCGCACCGACACCCGCTGCCCGAAGGCCTCACGGCCTTCGACGAACAGGCTGCGCCACCGGCGCTCACGCAGGGCCGCGGCGAAGGAACTATCGGCGGTGACGAAGAGCGCCGCGTTCTCGTCGAACACCGTCGCCGCGTCTCGCACCGGGCCGCGCCGTCCGCCGATGCCCTCACGAGCCACGATGCCGGCCTGTATCGCATTGAGCCGGGCCTTGATGCGGGGGAAAGCCAGCCAGGCGAGCGCATTGAGCAGGTCGTGCACCGCGCCCGCCCCGGTGGTCCGGGTGGGCACCTCGCCGGTCCGGGCGATGTGGGACTCGTAGGCGTCGACCGCCACCGAACCGGCGGCGATGAAGCGCAGGCTGCGGCCGCAGCCCGAGCACAGCGACTGCTCGCGCGCCAGGGCATCGAGCGCGGCCAGCGCGATGCCTTCAGGCCTCGCATCACGGGCAAGCCGCCGCCAGGCCGCCAGGATCGGATCGCCCCAGGGCGAGGCCTCCAGCGCGGCGCCGAAACGCCCGGTGTCGACGCGGATCACTCCGGCTGACGCCGGCCCGTCCGGTACAGCCGCCAGCGCAGGACCTCGCCGCCGGCCAGCGGCACGATCGAATCGGCGCCGAAGGGCAGGGATTCGGGCACGGTCCAGTTCTCGCGCACCAGCTCGACCCGTTCCTGGTTGCGCGGCAGGCCGTAGAAATCGGCGCCATGGAAGCTGGCGAAGGCCTCGAGACGGTCGAGACGCCCCTGCATCTCGAAGACGGTCGCGTAGAGCTCGATGGCATGCGGTGCGGTATAGCAGCCGGCGCAGGCGGCCGCATGCTCCTTCAGTCGCGCCGCATGGGGCGCGCTGTCGGTGCCGAGGAAGAATCGCGGGTCGCCGCTGGTGGCCGCCTCGACGAGCGCGAGCCGGTGCCGCTCGCGCTTGAGGACCGGCAGGCAGTACCAGTGCGGCCGCAAGCCGCCGGTGAAGATCGCATTGCGGTTGTAGAGCAGGTGCTGGGGCGTCATCGTCGCCGCCACCGGGCCGTCGACATCGCGGACGTACTGCACCGCCTCGGCGGTGGTGACATGCTCGAACACCACGCGCAGAGCCGGAAAGTCGCGCCGCAGGGGCGTCATCACCCGCTCGATGAAAACGCGTTCGCGATCGAAGACATCGACCGCGGGATCGGCAACCTCGCCATGCACCAGCAGGGGCAGGCCGTGGCGTTCCATCGCGGCGAGCGCCGGCGCGACCCGCCGCATGTCGGTGACGCCGGCATCGGAGTTGGTCGTGGCTCCGGCCGGATAGAGCTTCACCGCGCTGACCGCGCCTGATTCGACGCCATGGCGGATCTCTTCGGGACTGGTCCGGTCGGTGAGATAGAGGGTCATCAGCGGCCGGAAGCTCGCGGCCGCTTCGGCAGCCAGCTCTCCCTGCGAGAGGGCATCGGCCAGCGCCGCCTCGATGCGGGTGCGATAGGCAAGCGCCTGCGCCACCGTGACGACCGGCGGGCGCAGGTTGGGCATCACGATCGCGCGGCCGAAGGCCGTGGCGCTCGCCGCGACGACCGCGCGCAGCGCCTCGCCGTCGCGCAGGTGCAGATGCCAGTCGTCGGGCAGCGTGATCGAGAGTCGGGTGGGCGACTCTCCGGGAGCGGATTCGTTCATCTCAGTGGCGCCCGGCCGCCCGAAGCCACTGAGCGCCCCCTCGGGGGGCAGCGAGCGAGAGCGAGCGTGGGGGTCGTTCATGACAGAAGGATCAGGCGAAAGTCGTTGACGTTGGTGCGGGTCGGCCCGGTGACGACGAGGTCACCGAGCGCCTCGAAGAAGCCGTAGCCGTCGTTGTCGTCCAGGCGCGCCCGGACGTCGATCCCCGCCGCCGCGGCCCGTGCGAGGGTATCGGGAGCGAGGATCGCGCCGGCATTGTCCATCACGCCATCGATGCCGTCGGTGTCCGCCGCGATCGCCCAGACATCGGGCAGCGGCCCGAGCGCATCGGCCAGCGCGAGCAGGAACTCGGTGTTGCGCCCGCCCCGGCCCTTGCCGCGCAAGGTCACCGTGCACTCGCCGCCCGAGAGCAGCGCGACCGGACGCCGGCCCCGTTCGCCGAAGGACCGTTCGCCGTGGACCAGCAGCTCGCGCACGATGCCGGCATGGACCCGCGCGACATCGCGTGCTTCGCCGACAAGGGTATCGCCGAGCACGATGGTCGAGAAACCCTCGGCCTCGAGCCGCCCGGCGGCCGCCTCGAGGCTTGCATGGGCGCTGCCCACCAGCCTCGCCTCGGTGCGTGCAAGGCGAGGGTCGCCGGGTTTGGGCGTCTCGGGGGCCACGCCGCGCCTGCCCGCCTCCAGCCATTCGCGCGCCGTGGCCGGCGGATCGATCCGCCAGCGCCGCAGCACCTCGAGCGCATCGGCATGGGTGCTCGGGTCCGCCGAGCAAGGCCCCGATGCGATCGCGGCGAGATCGTCGCCGGCGACATCGGAGATCACCAGGGCATGCACCCGCGCCCGGGTCGATGCGGCAAGCCAGCCCCCCTGGATGCGCGAGAGATGCCGGCGCACGATGTTCATCTCGTCGATCGGCGCGCCGCTCGCAAGGAGCGCCGCGGTGAGCTCGCGCAGGCCGTCGAGCGACAGCGGCACCACCGGCAGGGCGAGCAGGCTCGAGCCGCCGCCCGAGAGCAGCACCACCAGGAGATCCTCGGCGCCGAGCCCCGCGGCCGCGGCGAGCATCCGCTCGGCACCCGCCATGCCGGCCGCGTCGGGCATGGGGTGGCCGGCCTCCACGACCTCGATGCGCCCGGCCTCCTGGCCATGGCCGTAGCGGGTCACCACGAGGCCTTCGAGCGACGCATCGGCCGGCCAGGCGGCATCGAACGCCGCCGCCATCGCCGCCGCGGCCTTGCCCGCCCCGGCGACGAACACGCGACGCGCGCCGAGACCGACGAGCGCGCCGACGCAGGGCTCGATCACCCGCGCCGGATCGGCCGCCGCGACGGCGGTACGAAAACTCTCGAGCAACAGGTCTTTCGGCAGCATCATGGACACCGGAACAGGACGAAGACCAAGCAGCGACAGGCGAAGAAAAGCCCGGCCACCAGGGCCGGGCTTCATGCACTCGCCGTTTCGGCTCGCGCGCGGCGGATCGGCCCTACGGGCAAATCGCCGCCGAATGTCAGTCGGCCGTGAGGCCGGCTTTATGGATGATCGGGGACCACCTCGACAGTTCCTGCATGAGCAGATTCCTTGCCGCGGCCGGTGTTGCCTGCCCGGATGCCGCCACCGTCGATCCGACGGAGTCCAGTTGCCTGATCACCTCGGGATCCTTCAATGCAGTTTGCAGGGCACCCCTGAGCTTGTCAACCGCGGACTGCGGGGTCGCGACCGGCGCGAGCAGCATGTGCCAGACCGCGAAGTCGAATTCCTTCAGTCCGAGCTCGACGAGCGTGGGCACACCGGGCAGCATGGCATGGCGACGCCCGGTGGTGATCGCGAGCGGACGGACCTTGCCGCTGCGGATATGGGGCAAGGCCTGGCTGGCGATGTCGCAGACGAGATCGACCTGACCGCTGATGACGTCGGCGAAGGCCTGGGGCGAGCCCTTGTAGCTCGCGGTAGCCAGCTCGCCCCGCGTGCTGGCGGCCAGCAGCAGCATGCACAGCTGCGACGGCGATCCGTTGCCCGCATCCGCGATGCTCAGGCGGCGCCCCTGCGACCGGATGAACGAAGCCAGCGAATCGACCGCGGGCAACGGTAGTCCGGAGCGCGCCACCAGCACCAGTGGCATCCGGTCGGCCAGGCCGATCGGCATGAAATCGCGCAGAGGCTCGAACGGCAGCTTCCGGTAGAGCGATGGCGCGATGGCGATCGCGTTGTCGGCCAGCAGGAGGGTGTGGCCATCGGGACGCGCGCGGGCAACCCGCGCCGCCCCCACGGTGCCGCCGGCGCCCGCGACATGTTCGATATCGACCCGCGCGCCAAGGGCACCTCGCAGCGATGTCGCCAATACCTTCGCGAGCGCATCGGTCGGTCCGCCTTCGGCATAGGGGACGACGATGGTGATCGGCGCGACGGGGAATGCGAGCACCGCCGCCGGAATCGCGGACAGGGATGCGCAAACCGCCAGCACGCAGGCGAGCAGCCGCCTGAACATCTTCCTCCCCGGAAAGGGCAACGGAGCACGAAACCGGCGACTCGCGGGTATTGCGATCGAGCGCGGGTCGATGCGGTGGACAAGGCCCGCCCACTCTAGCGGAGTCCCTGCGCGAGCACCGTCGTGGAAACCCGAAACGGGCGGTGAAGCGCATCCGGCGCGAAAGCGCCGGATGCGCCGCATCAACCGGCCGCGACGCGCTCCGCTATGGCGGTGCCGACGTCGGTAGTGCGCGCGTTTCCGCCCATGTCGGGCGTGCGCGGGCCCGCACCGGTGGTCGCCTCGATGGCGGCGAGGATCGCGTCATGGGCATCGTGAAATCCGAAGTGCGACAACATCATCGCGCCACACCAGATCTGCCCGATCGGATTGGCGATCCCCTTGCCGGCGATGTCGGGCGCCGAGCCATGGACCGGCTCGAACAGCGAGGGAAAGCGGCGCTCGGGATTGATGTTCGCCGAGGGCGCGACCCCGAGCGTCCCGGCACAGGCCGGCCCGAGGTCCGAGAGGATGTCGCCGAACAGGTTCGACGCCACCACCACGTCGAACAGCTGCGGATTGCGCACGAAGTGCGCGGTGAGGATGTCGATGTGGAACTTGGCGACGTCCACGTCCGGATACTCGGCCGACATCGCGGCAACCCGCTCGTCCCAGTAGGGCATCGAGATGAAGATGCCGTTGGACTTGGTGGCCGAGGTCAGCTTGCGGCCCCGGCGCATCGCCAGCTCGAAGGCATAGCGCAGCACCCGGTCGACTCCATGGCGAGTGAATACCGACTCCTGGATGACGATCTCGCGCTCCGTCCCCTCGAACATGCGTCCGCCGATCGACGAGTACTCGCCCTCGGTGTTCTCCCGCACCACGTAGAAATCGATGTCACCCGGCCCACGGCCCGCGAGCGGACAGGGAACGCCCGGCAAGAGGCGCACCGGCCGCAGGTTGATGTACTGGTCGAACTCGCGCCGGAACAGCAGTAGCGAGCCCCACAGCGACACGTGGTCGGGCACCGTGTCGGGCCAGCCGACAGCGCCGAAATAGATCGCATCGCAGTCCGCGAGGCGCTGCTTCCAGTCCTCGGGCATCATCCTTCCATGGCGGGCGTAATACTCACAACTGGCGAAATCGAAGTGCCGCCAGTCGAATTCGATGCCGAAACGCCTGCCGGCGGCCTCGAGAACCCGTATACCCTCGGGCATGACCTCGTTGCCGATACCGTCGCCGGCGATCACCGCGATCCGCAATGCACTCATCGATCCACTCCTGGGCCTCACGACGGCCGCTGCAGCCCGAAACCGCGCCGGTCAACAGCCGTGCCATCCCGGACGTTGAATGTTCCGGGCCGGCGTACAGCCGGCGATTCTCGGGAGCCAACGGCTTGATACGACCTACCGCCCGCCCCCGCGTGATCGCGGCATTCGCCGCGCTCCTGCTCATGGCCGCCTGCGCAGGTCCGCAGGTCGACGCCCGGCCGCAGTCCGGCGAACGCGTCTACTCGACCACGGACGTCCTGGCCCCGATGAGCATCGGCGACATCGTACTTCAGCTCGAATCGAACCGCCCGGAAGGCGACATCGTCGCCGAGCTCTTCGACCGCGGGCTGGCCGCGCCGGCAAGCCCGGGAGACCTCACCCTGCTGCGCCGCGCCGGCGCCAGCCCCGAACTGCTGCAGGCGGTCTACGAGGCGCCGCTGGCGCGCTCCGACGGTGCCGGCAACGTGGTGATCATCCGCGAACCGGCCTTCGTGCCCTACGTGATCGACCCCTGGCCACACTACTACCCGGGCTATCGCTACCGCCCCCTGCCCCCGCGGATCCATCCGCCGCACCCACCGCCCCATCGGGTCCATCCGCCGCATCGCCCGCCCCCGCACCAGGTCCACCCGCGTCCGGGCCGGCCGGGCCCGGGCGTCGATCGGCCTCAGCGCCCGCCGATCACCGGCCCCACCCCGCCGCGCCAGCCCGCGCCGAACCGGTACAGCCCGCGCCCGCAACCGACCCCGGGCATGAGCCCGCCGGTCGTGAACCGGCCGGCCGCGAAGCCCACCGCGCCGGCTCCCCGACCGGGCGGGCAGGCGCCGACCAGGCCGACGCGGTAGGCGTGCCTGCCCGACCGACCCGCCTGGCGCACGGATGAACTGATGCGCCTGCTGCGCGGCGGCGACCGATGCTGCCCGTCGACACCAATGTCCTGATCGAGGTATTCGAGGACGATCCGGAGCTACCCGGAGTGTCCGGGAGATTGGGGGGCAGCCCAGTAGGTCCCTGCCCGTGCGCATGACACGCACTCCACATGAAGCGAGGCTGCTTCAGCCCATTGCCCTGTGGGCCATCGGGATGCAACATGTCATCTGGCGGAAAAGACATACAAAGACCATTTAAATATCTCTTAATCAGCCTTCAACAAGATAAAGGACAGAGAAGTGTCATTAATCATGACACCCCCTGGCGAAATCCTTCAGGTACTGGGCCAACGCGTGCGTGCGCAACGCCTGGCCCAGGGGTTGCCCCAGCGCGAGCTGGCGCAGATGGCTGGTCTTTCGCTGGGCGCACTGCGCAAGCTGGAAAGCAGCGGCCAGTCTTCGCTGGAAACCCTGGTTCGCGCGGTGCAGGCGCTCGGGCTGATCAATGAGCTGGAGGATCTGTTCGTGCTCAAGCGCCAGTCCATCGCCCAAATGGAAAAAGCCGAAGCGGCCACCCAAAGGCAGCGAGCCCCCCGCCGGAGCAACACATGAAGAATGAGCCCCCACGCTCCGCCGCTACGCGGGTCGCTGCCCCCCAGGGGGGCGCTTTTCATCTTGGGGCGGCCCGGCGATGAAAAGGCTTGCCGTCCACTACTGCGGCTGGGGCGAGGACTGGCCCCTGGGCATGCTCGCCGACGATGGCACCACGCTCCTGTTCGAATATGCGCCCGAGGCGCTGGCGCAAGGGTTGGAGCTGTCACCGCTGCACCTCAAGCTGCGTGCCACCGCCTATGGCGAGTTTCCTGCGCACCTGCTCCGCCTGCCCGGGCTGATCGTCGACAGCCTGCCCGATGGCTGGGGCCTGCTGCTGATGGACCGGTTGTTCCGCCAGCAGGGCCTGCGCCATCCCGGGCCGCTGGATCGCCTGGCCTTCATCGGGAATCGTGCCGTGGGCGCCCTGCGCTTCGTGCCGGCTATGGAGCCCGACGCCGAAGAGCCGGACTGGAACCTGTTGGCCCTGGCCCGGGAAAGCGAGCGCGCCCTGGCCGGCGAGGCAGGAGCCGCCTTGCGCGAACTGGCGTTGACGGGCGGCTCCCCGCAAGGTGCGCGGCCCAAGGCGCTGGTGCAGTACGACACAGGATCGGGCCACCTCAGCCCCGCCGGGCCGCCCCAAGGGGCTGAGCGCCCCCTCGGGGGGCAGGAGCGCAGCGACGTGGGGGCTCGCATCAGCACGCGCAGCGACGCGCCAGGCGAACCCTGGCTGGTGAAGTTCCCCGCCCAGGGCGAGCACAAGGAGGTCTGCGCCATCGAGCAGATGTATGCCGAACTGGCTCGCGACTGCGGACTGGAGGTGCCAGCCAGCGCATGGTTCGATCTGTCGCCCGGACTGGCCGCCTTCGGCGTAGCGCGCTTCGACCGCGAACAAGGCTTGCGCGTGCCGGTGCACAGTCTGGCGGGTCTGCTGCAGGTGGATTTCCGCCTGCCCGGCAGCGCGGACTACACCGCCCTGCTGCGCGCCACACGCCTGTTGACCCGCGACGAGCGGGAGGTGGAGAAGGCCTACGCGCGTGCCGTCTTCAACGTGCTGTTCCACAATCGCGACGACCACCCGAAGAACTTCGCCTGGCGCCTCGGGCGGGATCGGCGCTGGCGGCTGGCCCCGGCCTTCGACCTGACCTTCACCGAAGGCCCCATGGGCCAGCACCACATGGATGTCTGCGGCGAAGGCCATGCCGTGGAACGAGGCCATCTGCTACGCCTGGCTTCGGAGGGCGGCGTGGCGGCGAAGGCGGCCGAGGCCACCATCGATCGGATGGTGACGCAGGCGGCGACCTTCTCTCAGCGCGCGGCGGCGTATCCGATCCGCCGGGCGACGGTGCAGCGGATGAAAGCATCGGTCCACGACTGCCAAGAGAGATTCATGCGCGGTTGATAGCGAACTGGACGGCTGCCTTCGGAGCGCTGGCGGGGCCCGTAGGCCCTGCAGACGTTGGCCGATCCAGCACCTGGTATTACACTGAAATTATCGTAATACCTGCGGATGAAAGCCATGAGCACACTGACCAGCAAAGGGCAGGTCACCATCCCCAAGGCCATACGCGAAGCCTTGGGCCTGAAACCCGGCAGCAAGGTGATCTTCGACGTCGGCCCCGATGGCGCGGTTCTTCTGCGCGGCAAGCCGCAGGCCATCGCACCGGAAGATCGCTTCGAAGCGGTACGCGGCAAGGCTGACATCGCCTGGCGCACGGACGAACTGATGCGCCTGCTGCGCGGCGACGACTGATGCTGCTCGTCGACACCAACGTCCTGATCGACGTATTCGAGAACGATCCGGAGTGGGTGGAGTGGTCCTTGACGCAGTTGCGCCATCGCGCACAACTGACGCGGCTGGCGATCAATCCCGTCATCTACGCAGAGTTGTCCGTCGCCTTCTCACGCATGGAAGCACTCGATGCCAGCCTGGCCACCATGCACCTTCGCCAGCTGGAGATCCCGCGCCCGGCGCTGTTCCTCGCCGGCAAGGCATTCGCCCGCTATCGACAGCAGGGCGGAAGCAAGTCGAACGTGCTCGCCGACTTCTTCATCGGCGCCCATGCCGCCGTCAGCCATCTGCCGCTGCTGACGCGCGATACCCGACGCTATCGCAGTTATTTTCCAACGGTGGAACTGATTGCTCCCGGTAACTGAATCGCCAGCGGGCCAGGCACAACTCCAGCGTGTACCTCGCTCTCGTCATTCCCGTCACTTCCGTCACTTCCGTTCCCGTTCGCGTCGTACGCGTACGTCGCCCCCGTGATCCCGTCCTGCACCGTCCCGGAGACGCTGGAGACCGCGTGCGGGCGCACGCTGCTCGGGCCGCTCGCCGGATACGTGTAGGTCCCCGCCCCCGTCTTGAAGGTCAGGTTGCCGATCGCGTTGTACTGGTACACCTTGCTCGGCAGCCCCGCACCGTAGCTCGACGTCAGCCGGTTCAACGCGTCGTAGTCGTAGCTCTCGGTGAAGCTGCCCACCTGCGTGGCCTCCACCTTGCTCGCCACGTTCTCGGCCAGGTCGTAGGCGAGCTGCTGCGAGCGCACCAGCGTATTGGTCGGGCTGCGGTACGCCGTCGTCGTCGGCCGCCCGTGCTTGTCCCACAGCCGCTGCTCCTGGAATCCGTCGCCGTACACCGCCTTGTATTCCCGGAACGAGCCCACGGTCGGCGCGTACCGGTCGCTGGAAATGGGTGTCTTGGAAATTGAGAGAATTGACGTCTGACTCCATATTTCCGTGACCCCATATTTCCGCCGCGGCAACGAGATTCGCGCTCACGCCGGCAGTGCCGTCCCTGACGGTGTCCGATTGAATTGTTCAGGGCCGACCATTTACGGCCAGTCGAATCCTTCGCATTGAAAGACCAGGCAAAAAAAGAGCGGTGCAATAATCGCCATGACAGGCAGTGCGGCACCCACGGCACTTGAAACAACCAGCAACAGCATACGACGCTTGAAGCTTCTTGCCGCGACTGCGGCAAATAGCATGCCAGTGACTATACATATGGATAGCAGGGCCAACCCTTCATTTCCGGAAAATTTCTCTGAGTTGGCCTTGTCGAGAAGCAAAAACCAGACAGCAAAGAAGCTGAAGAGTGTGCTAATCAAGCCCGCCAGCCCTATCATAAGCTCCGATCTACTTACCATAACCTGGCGCCTGATATCTTCCGAAACTAAAATTTGGAACCGACCCAGTTGTCACTTGCAAGCCATCAGAAACCCAAAAATTACTATTCGGACGTGGGTAGAAATATGGCGTGGACCAATTTTGATAGGAATGCGCATACGCCCGCAGCCGGAACGAAAATGAGTCAGCCCCCAAACCGGCGGGACTTGTCAATCCATACGGACCCCATGCGATCCGACCCTTTACGTCGTTTGTTATGACAGAGTTCAAGCAAAGCAAACAACCGCGGCCACCAACGTTCAGGAATGGCCTGGCCTCGATGGTGGTGATGCCGTCGTACGAATCGTAAATTGTTATGGACAGATGCAGCGCATCTGGATCAGTAAGTTGTCCAACTGCGTTGTCGCGGCCGAATGCGCGAAACTCTGCGGCCTCATTGCCTTGAATTTCGACACGCGACGTACCCGCCATTCGATCGTGAAGTGCGGCATTAAACAGATACCCGAAGGCAGCGGTCTGAGCTCCCGCAGCGAAGTTCCCCCCGGCGACCTTCGAGCTTATCCCGCCGGCGACGGTCGCGGCCACGAACTTGCCGCCATTGCCCATCGAGTTCCCGATCCCGAGCGTCACGGCCTTGCCCACCACGGCCGAGGTCGCGCCCCGACCACAGCCGCCTCCCTGCACCACCCCCGAGAGGCACCCGGCCGCCGCATGACCCGTCACGATCTCCCCCGTGCTGCCCAGCGAGCCCGCCCAGCCGAAGGCCGCTCCGGTCACCGCCCCTGAGAGAGCTGCTTCCAGGTTCCCTCCCGAGGCAACCAGCCCGCCCATGAACCCCCCGGCAGCACCGGCGGCTGCGAATCCCGTCGTGGTCAGTGAAGTGCTGATCACCCCACTGACCACGTCCAGAGTCGCATTGGCGAAAATCGTCGTTCCATACGCCGACGAGTAGGCCGCATAGTTCGCCATCCACCCGGCCGCCGCACCTGCCGTATAGATCGACGCAGCGACGGCCGCGACGGTCCTGAACCACCTCTTCTTCCAGAACGGCTTGAACCCGTCCGGATCGATGTACCGCAGCGGGTTGTTGAACACGTACGCATAGCGGTTCAGCCCCTGCGGGTTGTTCCCCGCCCCCGGCACGAACGGGTCCGCGCTCAGCATCCGGCTCAAGACCGGATCGTAGAGCCTCCCGTTCATGTTGATCACGTACTGGTCCTGGTGACTCTCGTGACCCGTGTACAGCCGCTCGTTGTGCCACGCCCAGCCCCCTTCCGGCGGCAACCCGTAGTCCGACCCCGCGTCCGGATCCCTCGTCTTGCCCCACGCATCAAACGCCATGTCCTGCGTGACCGTCCCGTACGCCCCTTCCGAGATGATCGATCCCTGGCTGTCCGTCATCAGGTGGTACTGCATCACCCCGCTGGCGATCGTCGTGCGCCCAGAGCGCTCGCATGACGTTTTACCTGTGTTATCGGGGCGATCGCTGAAGATGATTCGAGGAAGTCGGAACTCAGCCCCAATCCAGAATTACCAAGGAATCGATCTTCTATTCGCTGGTGGGTTTCGCAAATTATAAACCCTAACACGGTTGCGACTCACCTAGACTCACGTCATTACATGGTCAAGGCCAATCGGATTGACCGTAATCCGCTCAATAAGGTTTGTAGCAACCCGGCCCCTCATACCGGACGGCGGTGATTGCCCCACTTCTCTCCACTTCGAAGATCACACGGCATGGTTCGCGAATGATGTTGAACATCCTCCAATAGTCATTGAAAATGAGCTCGCGATTCCCGGATGGCAGTCTTCTCACCTCATCCGCAAGCTGGTATTTCATACATCGCCGTTGAGTCACGGGGTGGAACTCGTCCATACTGATGCAGCCTCGAATCGAGCCATCAAAATACTGTTGCATCTGAGATTTGGTGGGTGCACCACAGCCCGAGCTTATCAATATCAGGCTGACGAGGATCAACCAAAGTGTTTGCATGTGCTAACCTGCGCGTCGATGCGACTGCGAGAAAATACCTCCAGGGTACTGAGTACTGATGTCAGCCACGGAGATGTGATCGAGCTTATCATCCCTGTGCTTGTGTAAATCGTTGTTACCTTGTTGCCCAGGAGATCAATGGTCTGCGTGACCTGATCGGTCGCGTTGTAGGAGTAGATCATGCCGATTTGAGCCGACCCCATAACCCCCAACTCAATATGGCATGTAACAACCAGGTCCTTCAGACCGAACACCTATAATTACTCCATCTTTCAATTCGAAGCTTACACGGCATCCTTTGCGAGAGATGCCGACCGCCCCAAAATAGTCATTGTAGATTCGCAATTCATTTCCAGACGACAATCTTGTCACCTCGTCCGGGAGGTGTTTCCCGAGGCATTTCCTGGGAGCCATTGGATGTGATTGATGCCTGCCGATGCAGTCTTGAAGCGAAGAATCGAAGCGATCCCGCATCTGAGATTCAGTGGGTGTTCCACAACCCGAATTCATCAGTATCAGGCTAGCGATGATCAGCCAAGATGCTCGCATGTGCTCACCTGCGCGGTTGCTGCGACTGCGAGATATAACTCCAGGATGTCGAATTCTGATGCCAACCATGGAGATGATTACCGAGAACGGCAGCACCCGTTACCCCAGCCGCGGGAATCATGGTTCCCCAGTTCGTGATCCGATTAAATTTCATTACATTTTTATTGAAAATATCATCGTGATAATGCGAAATTGGATTCCCAAGAGGCAGTAGAACGTTCAACACTTTGCTTATAGGACCACCTTGCTTCCAACGATCTTCCCACGGATCACCTGTTAGCGGCTCATTATCACCAAATACAAGAAACCGAGGCCCGGGCGTGCCACCACCAAAATTTGTGGAGTCATATTTTCCGCGAACACCATCAGAATCCACATAAACCGTGTCGGCTGGGCGAGGATCGGCCTGCCAACCCACAAAGCTCTCGTAGTGGCGAGAAGCCTCGACCGCGGTCATCATCGATGCGGCGCGCCTGGCGCCTTCTCCGAAGGATCCTCCGCCAACCCTTGAGGTGATCCCGCCGCCGACGGTGGCGGCCACGAATTCACCCGCCCTGCCGTATTCGGCTTGTGCACTGTCGACTCCGACCGATACGGCCTTGCCCACCACGGCCGAACGGGCGCCCTGGCCACAGCCGCCTCCCTGCACCGCTCCCGACAGACACCCCGCTGCCGCCTGGCCCGCATAGGCCTCGAAGCCCTTCAACGTATCAGCCCAGCCGCCCGCCGCTCCGACCACCGCCCCCCTGAGAGCGGCCTCCAGATTCCCCCCGGAAGCGATCAGCCCACCCGCGAATCCGCCGGCCGCTCCGGCCGCCGCAGCGCCCGCCGTTGCCGAACCCCCCAGGGCGGCCGTGAACCATGCCTCGGTGGCCTGGGGTATGGTGACCGACGCGGCAACAGCAACCGCAATCCTGAACCACGACTTCTTCCAGAACGGCTTGAACCCGTCCGGATCGGTATAGCGCAGCGGGTTGTTGAACACGTACGCATACCGGTTCAAGCCCTGCGGGTTGTTCCCCGCCCCCGGCACGAACGGATCCGCGCTCAGCATCCGGGACAGCACCGGATCGTAGAGCCGACCGTTCATGTTGATCACGTACTGGTCCTGGTGACTCTCGTGACCCGTGTACAGCCGCTCGTTGTGCCACGCCCAGCCCCCTTCGGGCGGCAGCCCGTAGTCCGATCCCGCGTCCGGGTCCCTCGTCTTGCCCCACGCATCAAACGCCATGTCCTGCGTGACCGTCCCGTACGCCCCTTCCGAGATGATCGATCCCTGGCTGTCCGTCATCAGGTGGTACTGCATCACCCCATTGGCGATCGTCGTGCGCACCTGCGAGACCACCCGCCCGCCGAAGCTCACGTACACCCGCGTCGACGCCTCACTGCCCGTCGTCACCTCGTAGAACGGCACCTGCTGCGGGCCCGGGTTGATGTAGATCGTCTGACCGCTCGGATCCACCGGATCCGACTGCACCGTCTTGACCCGCTCGTACTCCCCGTTGTACGTGAAGCTGCGGTACCAGTCCCCCCACCACGTCTGCGACAGCCGCTTGACCCGGTTGAAGCTCGTCCACGTCATCACATGACCCCCGCCGCTGGTCATGTTCCCGTTGGCGTCGTACGCGTACGTCGCCCCCGTGATCCCGTCCTGCACCGTCCCGGAGACGCTCGTGACCGCATGCGGGCGCACGCTGCTCGGGCCGCTGGCCGGATACGTGTAGGTCCCCGCCCCCGTCTTGAAGGTCAGGTTGCCGATCGCGTTGTACTGGTACACCTTGCTCGGCAGCCCCGCACCGTAGCTCGACGTCAGGCGGTTCAGCGCGTCGTAGCCGTAGCTCTCGGTGAAGCTGCCCACCTGCGTGGCCTCCACCTTGCTCGCCACGTTCTCGGCCAGGTCGTAGGTCAACTGCTGCGAGCGCACCAGCGTATTGGTCGGGCTGCGGTAGGCCGTCGTCGTCGGCCGCCCGTGCTTGTCCCACAGCAGCTGCTCCTGGAACCCGTCGCCGTACACCGCCTTGTATTCCCGGTGCGAGCCCGCCGTCGGCGCGTACCGGTCGCTCACCACCTCGTAGATCGTCGAGCCCGTGTCGTTCCTCACCACCTTCCACGGGTGGTTCGTGGCGCTGTACGCATACGTCACCGCGAACCCGTTCGGGTAGGTCAGCGTCGCCAGCCGCCCGTTGCCGTCGTACGTGTAGCTGGTGTCGTACCAGTTGCCGTCGACCTTGATTCTCACCGTCGCGCTGCGCCCGTAGGCGTCGTAGACGTGCTTGCGCTCGTAGCCGTGGCTCACCCAGGCCGAGCACAGCTTGCCGATCCCCTTCGGGCAGGCCGAATCGTCCTGGTAGGTGTCGTAGCGCCAGTAGCTGACCATCTCCGGTTCGCTGCGCTGGATCAGCCGCCCGAGGCCGTCGTAGACCATGGTCGTGACCTGCGACTTCGCGTCGACCTGCTGCACCAGCTCCCCGTAGACGTTGTACTGGTACGTCCACGTCCCCATGTTCGGGTCGGCGGTCGAGGTCTTCTCGCCGCGCTTGTTGTAGGCCGTCGTGACCTTGTTGCCCAGGGGGTCGGTCGTCTGCCTGAGCTGGCCGGTCGCGTTGTAGGCGTAGGTCGTGCTGTTGTTCAGGGCGTCGGTCACCTTCACCAGCCGGCCCGCGAAGTCCGAGTAGCGCGTCTCCTGCTGTCCCTTCGGATCGGTCGAGCGCACCCAGGTCTGGCGGGTGCCGACGTCGTAGCCGTAGGTGTACGTCGTCTTCAGGCAGCTCGGGGCGTTGCAGGGATTACCTATCGCCGCCAGCGACGAGCCTCCCCCCACATCGACCTGGCTGTCGACATCGCGCACCTCGATCACCCGACCGGACGCGTCGTAGAACGACGCCGTGCCGCCCGAGTACCCCGGGAACATCGCCGTGCCCTCGCCCGGGCGCAGCTGCAGGTAAGGCCGGCCCGCCAGGTCGTACCGGGTCCGGCTCTCGATCACCACCACGCCGCTGTGGAAGCTCGGGCGCTTGACGTAGCTCGGCCGCCCCAGCCGGTCGCTCACCTCGCAGCGCTGCGGCGCCGCCGACGAGGTGGTGCACGTCTCCATCCCTTCCGTGAGCAGCGCATAGGTGCGCTGCATGACCGCGCCGTCGGGCGCCGTCGTCTGCGTCAACCGACCCCACTTGTCGTACTGGTTCGTCGTCGTCAGACCGTTCGGCCCGGTCTGCGTCAGGACCCCGCCGAACTTCACGTCGTACGTCCTCGTCTCGGTGTGCCCCAGCGTGTTGGTCGTGGTCAGCGCGAACCGGCCGTTGGCATCGTACGTATGCGTCGTCGTGCGGTTCGTCACCCCGACGCCCGAGCTCGTGCTCGTGAGCCGGTTGCCGAAGCTGTCGTACGTGTAGGTCGTGATCACCCGGTAGTTCGCATCGTCCGGCTCCACCGTCTCCTTCGTCAGCAGACCCGTCGTCGCGTCGTACTCGAAGCTCACCACACGGACCACCGTCTCGGCATGAACCTCGGCAGAGAGCAACAGACACAGCACCATCGCCGACAGCACCGCCACCGATCGGCTCAGCCAGCGGCCGATCACCCCGCGGCCGATCACCCCGCTACCGGATGACCCGAACCCAGCCCCTCGCGCTTCTTCTCTCATCGCTAGTCCCCGCCCGATCGGATCCGTACCGGTTGCAGTCCGTGGAAATCAGTCCTGGTACTTCAGCGCCGAAGCGCGCAGCATGTCCGCCCCGGTCCAGTCCGGCGCGCTGACATAGCCGCCCCGTCCCTGGGCAAGCCGCGCCAGGCTCTCCGCTCTCAGCTCGCCGGCAAGGGCGTCCGCTCCGATCGCGGGCCCCAGGCCGGTCACGCTCTGCAGAGCCCGGGTGGCGACCGCGGCATAGGCCGTATCCGGAACGCCGCCGGCATTGATGTAGAGAATCAGGGCCTTGGCGAGACCCGCTTCGAGCGCGGTTCCGTCGCGCCCGGTCACGGTGATCCTGCGCAGGCGGCTGCTTCTCGCCAGGTCGCCGGGAACCCAGCCCAGCCCGTTCCTGTCGAACGCGATCGCCTCGGCGATCGTCCGCACGTCTCCGAGCCGGGTGCCGATCGCACCGGTGAGGTCGACCCCCAGCAGATCGGCCAGCCGGGACATGCTCGCGTCGCCGGGATACGGGATGTAGAGCTTCACGGGCGCATCCGGGTACTTCTCGTCCAGCTCGTTCCAGCGGGTAAGGTGCCCTTTCCTGGCGGTGAAGAGCGCGACGAGCGCTTCCTGGCTCAGGATGGTCCCGACCCAGTCGTTGCGGGCATTCACCACGAAGACCGACGGTCGCTGCAGGGCGGGCACCTCCAGCACGGAAACCGCCGCGTCCTTGCACAATGCGCGCTCCCTGGCGTTCATGGGGCGATCAGCGACCACGATCGCGGGCTTGCCGCTGCACAGTTCGTTGATCGCGTTGTCCACTCCTCCGAGATTCGCGCTGACTCCATGCCTTCCCTCCTTGTTCGGCGTCGAAGCCAGCTCGGAGGCCGCCCCGGCAAGCTGGGCGAGCAGCGTGGAGGAATCCGGGGCGCCCGCGATCCAGATCTGCGGTGCATGCAGGGTCGGCAGCGGCAGGTCTCCACCGGGCCGATAGGCCGCCTGCTGGAGCTTGCGCATCTCGTCGGCGCTCATCGACCGGACCGAACTGCCTCGAATCGACGGAGCGGTGGCGCCCGGAGCGGGAGGCGGCCGGTACATCTCATCCGGCAACGGCGGCTTTGGAACCCAGCGTCCTTCATCGACGATCTCCCGGCCTTGCGCTCCGGAAATCACAAGCAGCCCCAGGGCGAGCGCCGCAACGAGCCGCTGGACGCGGAATCGGTTTCTCATGGCTTCACCGAAGTGGTGGTCGAACGCAGCAGGCGACCGATGTGCCAGCGGTTGGTGTCGATGACGTTCTGGAAGACGTTCGTGGTGGTCACCGACTCGCCGGTCGAAGGAGCATCCCATTCGGCTTCCCAGGTCCCGGTCGGAACCACATGCGATATCACGATGTTCGTCGCATTGCCGCAATTGTCGTAGGTGTTGACGGTCTTTCGCGCGCTCGAAGGGGCCGTCGGCGCTCCCGAAACACCGGGTTCGTAGTACACGCCGGGCTCGTAGGTCATCTCCAGGGTGGATTCCGGCAGGGTACGTCGCAGTCGCCCCCCATTCGACAGCATCGTACCGCTGCAGTTCAGCCACGTCCTCGCCGTAGGCGTGTTTGCCTTGTACGCGGTGGAATTGACGTCTCCTCTGACACCGTACTGGCCAGTCGGAAGATGGCCGGCGTGCTTGTATATGACATAGGTCTCCTTTGCCGGCTTGTAAAATCTGTATTGCCCCCATCGATACACTCGCGTCGAATTCGGCAGTCCATGAAACGGGAACTGGTCATGGGTCGTGTGCCAGATCTCCGTGGACGCCTGAGCCTGGGCATCGCTGATGACATTGACCTGGTAGCCGAGGAACCCGCCACCCTGAAGATGCAATTGCCCATTGAAGTAGCGATAGTCCGCCTTGAATGGAAGACCCGCAGTCTCGAGTCGGTTGCCGATCGCCGAGATTCCGTTGTCGCTGATCAGGCGGCTCACGAGGTATTCCGAGGACATGTACACGGCGAACGGATAGGAGGTGTTCACCCGCCACGGATAGACATTCGGATTCGTCAGCGGCAGGTACGAGAACCTGTAGGCTCCGCCCACGTTCTGGGACCCTCCCGCGCCCTCGATAACGGTGACGAGCTTGTTCTGCGGCCCCTTGATGGTGGAATGATCACAGGTGAGAATGAAATTGGAGGGCCCGGAAGGGCCGGTGCCGTCACGTACATGGCAGTAGTCGAGCTTGCCGTCGCCATCGAACTCCGCGAACGACCTCCCGGTCGGCTTGCTGACGTCGCCCGCCTGGCCGATGGCCACGTCCTGTGTGGAGAACGTTCCGTTGTTCGTGAGCAGGCAACGGACCTGCAGGCTGAGGCCGCTGCCCACCTGGCGGCAGAAGTCCGCATAGCCGTCACCGTTGACGTCGCCCCATTGGCGGAACGCCTTGTGCCCCATGTCGATCTGGTGCGACTGGACTATTCTCGTCCACCCGTTCCCGTTCGATAGCGTGCAGTACACCCGAGGCACATCGACGTAGTCGGCCACCCGACAGAAATCAGCCAGGCCATCCCCGTTGATGTCGACGAGCGCCCTTCCCTCCCTGTCATCGATCGGACCTATCTCGGCAAGAGTCCAGCGAACCGGGGTGGTGAAACCGCTGGCTGTCGAATGCATGCATGACAGCCCCCACTGATTACCAGAGGTCCGAGACGGCCAGCAGAAATCGGCCAGGCCGTCTCCGTTGACGTCGCCGATCATGACTTCCTCGGCTTGCCCCATGTAGTAGGGGGTATCAGGGTAGTGAATCCCCGACGAGATGTACTCGGTCCCGAACCCGTTGCCGGTTGAGAGTGTGCATGCAATGCGTCTCGGGCTGTCGATCAACCGGCAGAAGTCGGGGCGTCCATCGCCATTGAAATCGGGCCAGCCCGCGGCATGAACCCAGCCGGTATTGACAACTCCCGACGTCTCGAAAGCTCCAGAGAAACCCCCACCTATCGACAGATTGCATTTGAGCTTGTGGCCTCCCGTAGCCGGTACAAAACGGCAGAAGTCGGCTTTGCCATCGGCGTTGAAATCGATCCACCAGCGAGCTTCTTCGATCCCCCAATCGAGATCCGGCTCCTCGGAGCTTATCGTCGAGACTTCCGAGTCCGAGAAGGTGCCACCGCTGGTCAGACGGCATGCCGCCCCCCGGTTTCCGGGCTCGACCACCGTTTGCCACCCCCCCTCGTCGTATACGGTGTAGCAGCCGGTCTCGTCGCACACAGTGCGAGGGATCAGAATGGGCTCCTGGTGTACAGCCGGCGGATTGCCAACGATCCGGCAGTAGTCGGCGAACCCGTCGCCGTTGACGTCGGCCCAGGCCCGTCCTGATTCATAGCCGGCATCGATGTTGCTCTTCGTGGTCTGCTGGCTGGCGTCGTACTGAAACTCCGAATACGAGAACGTCGTCGGATGCAAGCACTCGGTCCCGTCTCCCGTGCATTCCCTGATCGAAGTCAGGCGGGATTCGTGTTGCCAGTTGTCGGGCGAGTTCGACGTGTATCCGAGGCGATACTCCTTGATCTTGCCGCTCGAACCCGGCCCGTGCGCCTCTATCCTGAGCAGCCGTTTCGACATCCGGCTTGCCGTTCCGGTGCCGAACTTCTCGGCTGTCTTGGGCCGTGCTTCGTAGTGGAACGACACCTCCTGGTACGGCGCCTGGCCCTTGCCGACATTGCCGGTGTACCTGATCTTCACGGGATACATGCGCGCGTCGACGATGGATTCGTACTCGTACGTCATGTAGTTGCCGGCCGAATCCTTGACCTCCCGCACCATCCACTGCTGAATCGGAGCGGTCGACGGGAACGGCCAGGCGGGCGCCCCGGAGAAATTCGGACCGAGCAAAGGCGCCGCCGGAGGACGCAACCTGCTGCCCTCGGTGTCGCCGAGAATCTGCTGCGTCCCGTCCCGGGCATCGACACGCCACCATGTCGGCCCGTTTCCGTCACTGCCGTAAGAGAAGATGCGCAGTCCGCTATCGCTCTCCGTCCGGTACTCCGCCCCGTTTGCGCCGTAGCTTCCTGCAACGGCGACCAGGCGCTGACCGTTCAGGCAGTAGCGGTCGGTGTTCTTCAATCGGACGGCTTCGATGATGCCGTCCTGAAAGAGCGTCTTCGGGCATCGCGATATGCTGGTGAAGCCGGAGACACCCCAGCCGAAACCGGCAATGTCGTCTCCCTGCTGGCTGCTGTAGGCGAGCGCCAGATCGGGCTGCATTCCAGCCGAACCGGGGCTCACGAAAATCGGCAGGCTGTAGCTCGCCGCCCCGGTCCCCGAAACGCTCACGTTCCCCTTCGTGACGCCGGCGACGATCGTCTGCCCGAAGGCGGCAACCGGAAAGACCGCTGCGATCGCCACGGCAAGGGGCAGGGGAACCGCCGGACCAAGACGGCGCCGTGATTCCCGTCTGGCGGTGGGGTGCCGGCTACCGGCCCCGGAATCGGCGGACGGCTTCGCGCGCAATCGCTTAGTTTGGTGCATTCCAATGAGGCCTGGAAAAATTGACGGACAAGGCCGCCGATGTCGTCGGGCCCCGCCAGTCGGGAGGCTTGTCCGATGAGCGGAACAGGCGTTCGGCCAGTACGGCGTAGAGATTCGGCGCAAGGAGCGGCTCGAGCTCGAGGCCGATCAGAACGGGATCGTCCCGACCGGGTTCGACCATGAAGTCGCAGGCGAAGACGAAGTGCCGGCGCTCGCGTGCCGGCACCGCGTTCGCAAGCGCATGACCGAGCCGCCAGAGCGACTGCCCGCCGCCCCATCCGGCAAGACGGGCCATGGCGTTCTGGTCGGTAAAGGTGCGCTGATGGAGGGGGGAATCGTAGCGATGGTCGACCTGCAGCCGATCACCTGGCAGGGGCACGGACGAAAGATCGCCTCTCCCCGATGCGCCGAGAACACGGGTCACGCAGTCCCAGTCCTCTTCCGACAAGGGTCGAAACGCCTTGCGCTGCACGAGTTCCCGAACGGAAAGAAGACCGTCGCCCTCGATCCAGGGCTTGCGATGTCGCTCGATGGCGTAAAGAGTTCCCTCGAAGAACCACGCCCTGCCGACATCACCATCCGCGAGCATCCGGCCCTGCCCGGAAGCCGCATCCACAGTGCGTATGCCCACCTTCTCGGCCAGGCGAAGCGTCTCTTGCGGATCCTCCAATGGACCGGGATCGCGCCGAACGTAGGGTAGCCAGCCCGCGAACTGCGCTGAAGCCAGCACATCGGGAGTCGAATCGAAGCGCCACCGATTTCCCCCCGGATCCCTGAACCTGGGGGTCAGCCGCCATGCCGCCTTCGGCGACCTCACGTCGAGCACCAGGCTCGCGATGTCGATCTGAGCCTGGAGCTCGAACCGGGCGAACGCCGACGCCGCTTCGATGCAATGCGCGAAGAGTGATCCGTTGCGGAGCACGTCGCTGTCCGCTTCGAGCCCGGATCAGATTCCTGGGTGAGGCCAGCTTTCGGGAGATGCCCGGGACGACGCCATCGCGATGGTTTCAGCCCGATCGCAGGCTCTCATGATTTCGGTCGTCATCGAGTTCAGCCCCCAGTCCCAGTCGGTATCGTTCTTGTCGTGTACTACGCCACTTCGCATCCGATCGATCACATCTTCCTGCGGATCGATGCCCCCGATTCGACGCGCATGCGAGTTCGGCGAAGCCTACGTTGCCGCCGGAAACAACGTCAATTCCCCAATTGCGGGAGACAAGCATCGAGCATGAGCTTGTGACCTCATCCACACGAAACGACGCGCGTTTCCGAACGCGCATCGACGTAGACAGGTATCGAAGCGTTCGCTACAGTCGCCGGGCGCCGTACTTGTCCCATCTTCGATACCACATGCTCCGCTTTCGACTCGATCTTCAGCAGCACTGGTCCGCAGTGGCTCACTGGGCGGAGAGCAACGGCGCAATCGCAACCATCGACCCGCTGACCCTGCGTCTGCGGATCGCGCGCGGCAATCGTGGCGGAACACTGCACCCGATGTTCGTCGGCGTCCGTGACGGGCGCACCTTCTACACGCCGGAGCTGTATACGGATGCGGTCGGGATCGTGGGCTGGCTGCCGCATCTGAACAAGGTGTGGCCGGAAGCAAGCGACAAGGCGGCTTTCAAGAAGTGGGCCATGTCGGTGGATTTGCGAACGCCGCGTCACGGCCCCGACCCGTCTGCGCTGGGTTGCCCCTACCTGCTCAAGCAACCCAGGTCGAGTTTCGGGATAGGTATTCGAGGGCCGTTCCCCGCATCATCCCGATCGGAACCAGGGCCAGGCCTTCTCGAGAACGAGTATGCCGAGGAGTTCGTGCTCGGGAGCATTGCCCGCGCCTACTACTGGGACGGACGCCTTTCGGTGCTCGAGTTGTACGAGATGCCGAGCGTGACGGGAGATGGCGTGAACAGCGTCGAGCGTCTGACTCGTGCGCTCATGCGGCCCGAAGCCGAACTCCCCGTTGGATTCGACGAGCTGCTTGCCCTGCAGGGGCTGCATCGGGATTCGGTTCTTCCGGTCGAACAGTCTGCCCATGTCGACTATCGGTACGTCTCTCCGCTGAATCCGACTGCATTCGGAAACTGCAACCGCCTCCGGGAGCTACGCGGCGATCCGATCCTTCAGCAGTTCGAGCGGGCCGGAGCGCTCGGATGGCAGTCCGTTCCCGATGCCATGAAGCCATTCGTCATCTTCGTTCTGGACGCCATCGTGGATCACTCCGGGGTCGCCCGGTTCCTGGAGATGAACTGCAATCCGCAGCTTCACCCCGATCTGTACACGCCGATGCTCGATGGGATCTTCTTCTCGAGGATGAACGATGGCTGACACCGGATCTACCCGCGACCTCGACCGGGAGTCCGCTGCCGGTTCCGGATGGACCGTCGACGTCGCCCGGCCGGTCGACCGCGATTCGGTGGTGGAGCTGAGGCGACTGTCGATGCCTCGCTCGGAGTATTTCACCTTCCATGATCTGGCAAGACTCGACTGGAACGAGGACGACGAGCGAAGCTCGGTCATCGTCGTGCGCGACCCGCAGGGCGTACTGCAGTCGACTTTGCGCCTGAGCGTCTTCGATGCCGTTGCCGACCTGGAACGCGCAGTGGAGTGCTCGTTCGAAGGCATTCCGGTGGAGCTGCCGGTTCTGTCCCTGTCCCGGGCGGCGACGCGGCCAGGATCGATGTCCAGGGGTCTGATGGCCTGGCTTCGTTTCTACTATCTCTCCGTCGTCCGTGAACTGCCCGTGCGTTCCGTTGTCGGGGTGGTATTCGAAGGCGCACCACGAGCCCGTTCGATGGAAAGCGCCGGCTATGCGTTCTTTCGCCCGCCTCGGAACTGGGACTCGGAGGTCGAGGCCTATGTGAACGTGCAGGTGGTTCTTCTCGCCTCCCGCGATTTCGATCGAGCCATCGAGATGACCCGACGCATGATCGGCCCGGATTCGGACCGCCGATTCGACTTCGCCGGTCTGCATCGGGCACTCCGGACAATGCTCGACAGCGTCTGCGCGTCAGGACGGGGGCCGGCGCCTCCGGATCCCTGAAGGAGCTGCGCGGGGGACGTGATGCGACGAGGAGACGACACGCTGGCCTTTTCCAGGGACTTCAGGCTGCTGCTTTCGGCCGGGTTGTCCGTTCGGGAAGCCCTGCGTTCGATGGCCGATGACCCCACCGGGCGTCATCGCACGATAGCCGCGGATGTCCACGAGAAGGTTCACTCCGGAAGATCGCTCTCCAAGGCCCTCGAGGATGTTCCGTCCATCTCCAGGGTTCTCGTGGCGATGGTCGGGGCCGGGGAGACGACCGGCAATGTTCCGTCCAGCATCGGCCGCTACGTCACCTACGCGGAACGGATCGGCGAAGCGCGGCGTCGCCTGGCCGCGGCACTGATCTACCCCGCCATCCTGCTGATCGTGGGGCTCGGCGTCCTTGGGTTCATCCTGCTGTTTCTCGTGCCGCGGCTCGCGGGCGTATACGCATCCCTCAACCGTGATCTGCCGCCCGTCTCCAGACAGCTCTTCATGGCCGGAGGCTGGATCGCCTCGCACCCCGTCGAATCCCTGCTGATCGCGGTCGCCCTGGCAGCGCTCGCTTTCTGGATGTTCGCGACCAGGGCCGGACGCCGAGCCATCGTTCGAATCATGACGTCGATCCCATGGATCGATGTCCGGCTGCGCGGCGTCATTCTCGGGCGACTGTATCGGACACTGGGGATGCTGACCCAGAGCGGCATTCCCCTGCGGCAGGCGCTTGCCGTCGCCGGACCGGTCACCGGGTTCCTGCTCGGCGATGCGATACCCGCGAGCGAGCGTGATCTGCTCAAGGGGCGCGGGATCGCCACGACGCTCTCGGCGAACGGCCTGGCCACGGTCTCGACCGAACCGATCCTGTCGATCGGTGAACGAGCCGGCGACATCGGTGCCGCCTTCGAGCGCGTCGCGGACTATCTCGAGGAGCGCACCGCGCAGGAGCTGGATCTCGGGCTGAGGATTGCCGAGCCGGTGCTGGGCCTGCTCATGTCGCTTGCGGTCGGCGCGCTGCTGCTGCTCATGTACATGCCGATCATCGAGATATCCGGCGGAATGATCTGACATGGGGGAAGAAGCGCGAATGCGTGCGGCGGTGCCTGCGGCTGCCGATCCGTCGGGATCCGGATGGGGAGAGGAGCCGCTTCGAGCCCGGTTCGATATCTGGCCGGCCAGCCGGATCGCGGCGACGCGAATCGCCGTCGTCTCTCCGCCCGACGGCACCATCGTGGCGTTTCATCCGCCGGGCGTTTCTCCCGGATTCATGTCGGCGGTCGAAATGGCGTCGGCGCAGCGAGTCCGCTGGCGGTCGCTGGACGAACAGGCGTTCCTGGGGATCGTGCAGCACCTGGAGTCTTCGGCGCTTGCATGGTCTGATCGGGCGGACCAGCAGGCGGACGAGAGCTCCCCGTCCTTGCTGGCCGGTGACGAGCTTTCCCTGGCAGCCCTGGATCGAAGCGACAGCGACGTCATCCGCCGGGTACATGCCGCCCTGTACGACGGCATCCGCCTCGGTGCAAGCGACGTCCATTTCGAGACGGTCGCAACGGGCCTTCAGGTCAAGTATCGGCTCGACGGGGTGCTGAGCAAGGGCCCCTGGCATCCCGGGGTCGTCGTCGCCGACGAGATGCTCTCCAGGCTGAAGATCATGGCCGACCTGGACATCGCCGAACGACGGATTCCCCAGGACGGTCGGTTCCGGATGAACGCCCTCGGCAGGCAGATCGACTTTCGCATCTCGGTGATGCCCAGCGCCCTCGGCGAGGACGCCGTGGTGCGGATCCTGGACAAGCACCAGCTTTCCGAAGCGGTGGGCCGGCTGACGCTGGCGGGGCTCGGCCTGGCGCCGCAGGTCGTGGAGACGCTTCACGACGTCGGCGAGCAGCCGCACGGGCTGATCCTGCTCACCGGCCCCACGGGAAGCGGCAAGACGACGACGCTCTACGCCCTGCTGAGCGAGACGAACACCGGTGCGGAAAAGATCATCACCATCGAGGATCCGATCGAGTACCAGATACCGGGGATTCTCCAGATTCCGGTGAACGAGAAGAAGGGGCTGACGTTCGCCCGGGGCCTGCGGTCGATCCTGAGGCACGATCCCGATCGCATCATGGTGGGCGAGATCCGGGATTCCGAAACCGCCGAGATCGCGGTGCAGTCGGCACTGACCGGCCATCTCGTCCTGTCGACGGTTCATGCGAACAACATATTCGACGTGGTCGGGCGCTTCGTCCACATGGGGATAGACATCGCGAACTTCGTGGCGGCCCTCAGGTGCGTGATGGCGCAACGCCTGATCCGGCTCAACTGCAGCCGCTGCGTGACCGCCTGCCAGCCCGACGCCGCATTGCGGCGACGCTCCCGATTGCCTGAGAACTTCGGCCGGGAGATTGCGTTGTGGCGCGGCACCGGATGCGAGGCATGCCATGGAACCGGCTATCGGGGTCGTCGGGCGATCGCCGAGCTTCTGATGATCGATGACGACTTCGGCGAGCTGATCCGCGATCGCGCTCCGATTTCAGTATTGAAGGAGGAAGTCCGGCGGCGCGGCACCCGCCTGCTGAGGTCGGTGGCGCTGGATCTGGTTCTTGCAGGCGAGACATCGCTCGAGGAGGCCAATCGTGTCACGCTGGCTGCCTGAGGGGCGGCACTACTGGGTAACCCGCGAGACGCTGCGGTCGCGAGCCGATTCGTTGCCTTCGCCTTCCCGGCGGCCCGAAGTGCGCCCGACAGAGCCGGGCTTGTGGCACCGCAAGCCCCGTCTCGTGGTATCGGCCGGCGTGGCCCACGCCCGGGTATTGCGTACGCGAAGATTCGCCGGCAGACGCCAGGCGATGGCAGACGCCATCGAGCAATGGAACCTGAGCGGCTACTTTCCCCAGGCCGAACGAATCGACGTGCATCGCTCCGCCGGTGGATGGGCGACGACGATTCTCCATGAGTGCTCCGTCGATGACCTGTCCCGGCTTGCCGAGGAGTTCGGAGCGACGCACGCAACCCCGGTGTTCTTCTCCGCGGCCGCGCAGTTGCTCGATCGTCCATGTCCTTCCGTCTGGATCGTTGCGGCCGAGCCCGACTGGATTTCCTACGGTCTCTGGTCGAACGATCGCTGGGAACGTCTGTGCCAGCGACGCAGCGAGGATGATTCACCCGATTCGATCATCGCCTTCCTGAATCAGGAGGCGGAATCCGGAGGGGTCGAGGAAAACGGAAGCCGCCTGGTGCGGGTATGGTCCGACCACCATGCGCCGGGCACGGTCAGCAAGGGGCAATGGCAGCTGGAATACCAGCGCCCGTACATCTCGATCGAGCCCGCATGAGGACCCCGAATCTCCTGCCGCCGTCACGAACCCGCGTGGTCACCGGATGGGGGCTTCTCGTTCTCTCGGCCGGGATTTTTCTGGGGCTCGCCTGGCATGGGTTGTCGCTCGAGGCACGGACAGGAACGCTGGCCCGGCAACCGATGCCGCGAGGCGCGCCTGCTCCCGTAGCCGTCCAGGCTTTCGGCCCTCCGGATCCGGCCGAGGTCGAACAGGTGGAGGCCGCGCGATCGATTCTCGCGCGCCTGGCGGTTCCATGGCGCGATCTCATTCTCGGCCTGAAGGACAGCCAGCCGATGGAGCTCGCACTGACCGCGATCCGACCGAGCGCTGACCTGACGCATCTGGAAATCGTTGCACGCACGAGCACCTATCTGGCCGGACAGACCTTCGTGAATCGGCTGGCGGCCAATGGCCAGTTCAGCGAGGTTCGGCTGCGGCGGGAGCGACGGCTGACGAGTGCGGAGGCCGGATCCGCGCCGTGGGAAATCACGGTCGAGGCGCGATGGGGGTCGACCCGGTGACCCGGTCCTCCGCCCCTGCCCCCGGACGCCGCGTCGCACCGCCGCCTGCGTGGATCGCCCCGCTGCTTCTCGGCGGCGCGCTGCTGGCTTTCGTTCTTGTCGTCGCGCCGGCCCGATCGACGCTGGCGTCCCTCGACCAGGCGCGGCAGGCGGTCGAGGTGCATGCGTCGACCGATCATGGCCCCGTCGCCCCCATGATCGCCGAGGGCGACCCGTACCGGCTGCAGGTGTTTCGCAACTACCTGAGCCCCGGCGATCTCGAATCCGACTGGGTGGTCATGATCCACGCAATGGCCGACCAGCTGGGTCTTTCACTCGACGAGATCCGGTACCACCACGCGCCGTCGACACTGGAGGGCTTTCGCGAAGCCCGTCTCCAGACGACATTGCGAGGGCCTTACGAGACCATTCAAACCTATGTCGAAGCCTTGCTGGGACGGATCCCCGTGCTCGCGATCGATCGCCTCGTCCTGAGCACCACCGGCGCCACCCCGGGGCATGTCGAAGCGTCGCTGGAGATGACGCTCTTCGTAGGAGAGCGCCGGTGAACCGGGCAGTCCGCATGGCCGTTGCGGGGGCCGTACTGGTGGGCCTGGTTGCGATCCTGCTGCCGGCGGTGCCGGACCCGGATCCTGCGGAGCCCGGCCCGATCGCTCCTTCGAGAACGGATCTCGCCGCCCGGGACGACGCACCGCCCGCCGCCCGACATGCTCAGGTTGCACAGCTCGAGCCACTGGACATCGGACTGCTTCGATCCAGGCATGCCATCCACGACGACCGGAATCCGTTCCGCATGCCCAGACCCGAATACCCGCAGCCGATCGCCGCTCCGGCCGAGCTTGCGCAGGAGTCACCGACCCGGCCGGAAAGCTCGCCGCCTCCCGTTGCCAGACCCCAGCCGGCCCCCGCTCATGCCGCCGGGATGTCGTTCTCCGTGATCGGACGGGTGGTCGAACGGGGGAAAACCACCGTGTTCCTTGCCAATGGAGATCGGCACTACTCGGCGCAGGTCGGCGATGTCATCGACGGCAAGTACCGAGTCGACGCCATCGAGGGGCTTCAGGTGACTTTGCGTTACCTTCCGGACTCCAGCGAAGTGGTTGTCGCGATGGCCGAACCGCGATGAACGGCAGGATCGCCCTGCTCGTTGCCGTGCTGCTCGGACTGTCGGGCTGCGCCGGGCACCAGGCCCATCGCGAGGGCATGCGCGCCCTGCAGGAGGGACGCATCGATGAAGGGCTCGCCGGGCTGCGGGCAGCCGTGGACGCCGACCCCGGCAATGTCGGCTACCGGCAGTCGCTCGTGCAGACCGAGAACCGGCTCGCGACCCGGTTCGCCGCCGCGGCCCAGACATCCCTGGCACAGGGCGATATCGATGCCGCGGCCCTGCTCCTGGAGAAGGCGAAGGAAGTCTCTCCGACCGACGATCTGGTCATCAGGACGCAGGGCCTGCTGGACGCCAGGCGCCGGGAGATGGCCGCCCTCGGGCCGGTCGAGACGCTGATCCGCAACGGCGAGGTCGCGCAGGCGCGGTCGCGCATCGACGAGCTCCGGACGAGGTTCCCGGAGAGCCGGTCGCTCGCCGAGCTCGATCGCCGGCTGCGCGATGAGCATGTGGCTTCACCGATCGTACCGCCGCAGCTGGCCGAGAAGCTCAGGCAGCCGGTCACGCTCGAATTCCGCGATGCGTCGCTTCGACAGATCTTCGATCTGCTCGCCGAGCGCTTCGGCATCAACTTCGTCTTCGACCGGGACCTGAGCCTGGACCAGAAGACATCGATCCTGTTGCACGACAGTACGGTCGATGACGCTCTGCGATACATCGCCAGGACGAACCAGCTCGAGAGGAAGGTCCTTTCCGGCAACACCCTGCTGGTCTATCCGGCCAGCGAACAGAAAAAACGCGACTACGAGGATCTGGTCACCCGGAGCTTCTACGTCACCAATGCCGACATCAAGGCAACGGCCACGATGGTGAAGGACATCGGCAAGGTGCGCGAGATGTTCGTCGACGAGCAGTCGAACCTGCTGGTGATCCGCGACACGCCGGAGGTCGTCGACGTGGTGCGCAGGCTCATCGAGACGCAGGACAGGCCGAAGCCCGAGGTCATGCTCGACCTGGAAGTGCTGGAGGTCGGGGAGACGAATCTCTCCGAGATCGGCATTCGCTGGCCCGATCAGATCTCCTATTCGATCCGCGGCGGCAGCGGCGAGGCGGGCACCCTGCCCTTGCCGGTCTTTCGCAATCCCGATTCCAGCCTGGTGCAGGTGACGATCACCAATCCGGCGCTCATCGCGACCTTGCGGGCAAGCGGCGGGAACTCGAGCATCCTCGCCAATCCGAGGATCCGGGTCCGGAACAAGGAGAAGGCGAAGATCCTGGTCGGCGACAAGGTGCCCGTCGTCACGACCACCACGACCGCGACCGGCGTGGTCTCGGAGTCGGTCAGCTACCTGGAGGTCGGCATCCGCGTCGAGGCCGAGCCCGAGGTCTACTTCAACCAGGACGTCGGCATCAAGCTCTCGCTCGAGGTGTCGAACATCGTGCGCGAGATCCAGACGCCCGGAGGCTCGGTGGCCTATCAGCTCGGGACGAGAAACGCCGAGACGATGCTTCAGTTGCGCGACGGCGAGACCCAGGTGCTGGCGGGCCTGATCAACGATACCGACCGCCTCAGCTCGACGAAGGTGCCTCTGCTCGGAGACGTCCCGCTTCTCGGTCGGCTGTTCTCCTCGCGCGGCGTGAACCAGTCGCGCTCCGAAGTCATCCTTCTGGTGACCCCCCGCATCCTGCGGGGATACGACGCCAGCGGCGCGGGCAACGCAGGGTTCTATTCGGGAACATCGGCCCGCGTCGATACGCGTCCGCT
The DNA here is from genome assembly GCA_023954135.1 of Burkholderiaceae bacterium. Lineage (GTDB taxonomy): Bacteria > Pseudomonadota > Gammaproteobacteria > Burkholderiales > Burkholderiaceae_E > JAMLIN01. The sequence continues at coordinate 58,395 of JAMLIN010000015.1, forward strand.
GCTGCCCGGCGCATCCGCCGCAGAAACGTCACCGATGACCTCCGGCGCTGCGCCTGCTACCGGCCGGCCATCGGCTTCGAACCCGGTCTCGCTCGGGAACGCCGGCATCGCAGGAACCATCGGGCAACCCGCTTCGATCCGTCTGCTTACCGGTGATGCGCCACGCGCCGGCGACACCTTCATCGTCAGCGTGGCGCCTTCGCGTGCGATCGAGGGCAGAGCAGTGGAGATCGAGCTCCACTTCGATCCCTCGCATCTTCAGGCGGCCGGCGAGCAGCCGTCGCATGGTGACTGCACGACAGCGGCCGACAATCTTCGAGGCAGGATCACGCTCAGCTGTCCGGACTCCGGCGCGCTATCCGGCCCGACCCGGCCAGGCGTTCGCTTCGAAGTCGATCGGAAAGCCCTGGGCGCGGTGCTCGTCTCGGTGAGCTCGGCGAAGCTGAAGGGGCCATCCGGTAGCGTCGCGGTGCTGCCCGTCGACGGCCCCCTGATCATCCCGGTGGCCAGATGACGCGGGGCTTTCGACGGGATCCGGCTGCCGGCGCTTCGGCATGCGTTCGCTCACCCGTCACCCCGTCCGCCGGATTCAGCCTGATCGAGTTGCTGGTGGCAACGGCGATCCTGGCGGCGCTGGCGAGCGTGACCCTGCCCGTTGCCGAAGTGGCATTCCGCCACACCCAGGAGCGCGAGCTGCGCCTGGCCCTGCGGACGATCCGCGCCGCCCTGGATCGCTACAAGGAGGCATCCGATCGAGGCCGAATCGCCAGGGCCGCCGATGCCTCCGGCTACCCGCCCACCCTTCGGTCCCTGGTCGACGGCGAGGTGGACGCCACCGACCCGGCCGGCCGGCGGATCTACTTTCTTCGCAGAGTTCCGCGAGATCCGTTCGCCGATTCCGCGATCGCCGCGGCCGACAGCTGGGGGCTGAGGAGCTACGCCAGCACGGCCTTCGACCCGAAGCCGGGGGCGGATGTGTTCGATGTCCATTCGACATCGCAGCGCACCGGATCCGACGGAGTCCCTTACCGTGAATGGTAGTCGGCGAGCCGGGCGGATTCGCGGATTCACGCTCATCGAGCTGATGGTCTGCCTGACGATCATCGGCGTCTTGCTGACCCTGGTGGCGCCACGGTACTTCCACACCATCGACCGGGTCGAGGAATCCGTGCTTCGCCAGAATCTCCTCACCACGCGGGATGCGATAGACAAGTTCTTCGCCGACAAGGGGCGCTATCCGGATCGGCTCGATGAGCTGGTGTCCGGGAAGTATCTGAGGACGCTGCCGTACGACCCGGTCACCCGCAGCAGCGAAAGCTGGATACTCGTGGCGCCGGATTCGTCCCATGCCGGGAAGATCTTCGACCTGCGCAGCGGCGCGAAGCTGAAGACGAAGGATGGGCTCAATGCGTCCGAGCTCTAACCGTGCCTGATTCCCGGCGAAACCAGTCCGGCGCGGTGCTCCTGCTGATGCTGTTCTGGGCCGCCATCGGCATGACCATGCTGACGCTGACCGTCGAGGTCTATTCCGAGAGCGTGGTCCGCGACCGCAAGACCGAGCTGCTCCGGATCGGTGAGGAGTTCCGCCGGGGGATCGGGTCCTACTTCTTCGGGTCGCCGGGCACGGTCATGAACCTGCCGGTCCGGCTCGAGGATCTGGAAAGCGACCCCAGGATGCTGGTGATCACCCGCCATGTCAGACGGATCTACAGGGATCCGATGACGGGGGAGTCGAAGTGGGGCGTGATCCGGCTTCGGGATGTTGCCGGGTGGTCGCCGCCCGCCGTCCTGCCGGGCATGGAATCCAGGACGTATGCCGCCGATCCTGAGGGAATCGTCGGCATCTACAGTCTTGGGTGGCCGCCGGATGGATCGACTAACGCCAATGCAGATCAACGGATTGGCCGAGGCCTGGATGAGGGAGGGCCAGTGTTCGCATTCGGAATTGGCGCACCGACGCGAGAGCCACGATGAAATAGTCAAACACTAGACATCCGTGGACGACATCTCGACGATTCTTGAAAACTCCTCCAGCACCTCAGGAAAGTGCTTCTGCATGTACTTCATGGCCTGATTGTTGTCCATGAGCTTGACGATGTAGCTCCGCGCCAGCATGAGGTTGAGCACGTCATCACTGTATGACTGCTCGGCGGACTTGTACCGCCCCTGCAGGTTAGTCATCTCGTGCTTCATTCGTGCAACCTGCTCCTGGGATAGCGCCACTGGCCGCGATGGCTTCCGACCGGCGACCAACATTGAATCCTGAGTTGCTGTCAGCAGACAGCGGACGTAGCTAGCTGTCACCGTATTCGCCGAAACCATCAGTTCTGCGCATTCGATCTGACGGGTGGGCTTCATCTGACGTAGTACCTGTGTGACCTCCGCGGAGAATGTCCTGTCCTTCAGAATCTCCACCACCTCAGCACAAATTCCATCCAGCAGGGAATTCTTCTTGCGCAGAAGACTAATGTCGATGCAGAGTCCCTTCGCGAGCTTTGCTGCCGGGATGCCGCGATCTAACGCCCGGCGAATCATCATATGCTCCTGGACGGTCGAAAGGCGGTTGAGGTGATTGTTGTAGGTAAAAGACTCGTCATCTGTAGAAACGAGACAGGCAATCTCCGCGTGGCCGAGTTCCTTGACGGCCTGCAGCCGCAGATGTCCGTCCAGAACCACATGCCGGCCCGACTTGCGGTCCGCCGACGTCACCGAGAGCGGCTCGATAAGGCCGATTTCGGCGATGGAAGCTCGAATCTGCCGAAACTTGTGTGACGAAATCAGTTTCTGACTCAAGCCTACCGATGGCAAGAGGCTTTCTACTCCAAGGACAAGCGGCTTCGGCAGGAAGCCCAGGGCAATGGATGTCATCGTGAACCTCCATTGGTGGCCATCCGCTCCACCACATACTTGGGAAGCGTGTCCAATCCTTCTAGACGGAGGACGTTCACGAAATTCTCGTCCTCTAACATCCGCCGCAGGGCAGCCAAGATAAAAAACAGCCTGTCTTGAACGAGGGCTGACTTGCGTACCATAAGAAGCTGTCGCTCCGTTTCCTTCTTGTATGCGCGAACGATGCTGGGCCCCGTCACATCCGGCTTTCTTCTCGGAGATGCACGTGCGATGGATGGCCCCAGAAACCGTCGACGCTCGACCAATCTCTTGGCATACATCAGTTGAGGTCCGCGCAGCTCCCCCGACTCATAAGCCGCCTGCATCGCCACCTGCACAGCCTTGTCGTCGTCACCCGCACCAACGATGTGAATGGCCACTGTGATAGGGATCTTTCCCTGTTCAACAGCGACCAAAAGGCGCTCTTCGCCCTTGTCGACCAGTTCGAGAATCTGACGCACGTAAGTTTCGTGCAGATCGGTCTTGCGAGAAATGTCTTTGACACTGCAGCCCTTGTCCCGAAGCAATGTGATGCCGCGCAGGAGCTCCAGCGGTTGGTGACGCCTGCGGGCAATGTTCTCGGCCAGACTCATGACAAAGGCATCCTCGTCCGATACGAGCACCACCAATGCTGGAATGCGCGTCTCGCCAAGACGTTGGAACGCATTGAGCCGCCCTTCCCCACAAACGAGGACATAACGTTCGGCACCATCATCGCCAGGGCGCGGCGTAACCGTCACCGGTTTCTTCAGACCGACCGCGCCGATATTCTCCACGATAAGGTTGAACTTGCGCTGGTTCCGCTCTCGAGGATTGAGCACATCGATCCGGTCAAGCGGAATCATGCGCAGCTCACGAGGAGCTGATACGGTACCAGTCATGCAGCCAATCTCACTCGAGAGCGAGCCGCCATGCCGTAAAGGTAGTCAAGCGTATCGAAGCGGAAGTTTTCCAGCTCCACCGGATTGCTCTCGCCCAAGCGAATGCGGGCAAGGCCGAAGTCGAGGCGCGGTAGCAGGTAGTAGTCCAAGGCAGCCTGATTGTCAGGCGCCAGCCGAACGACCACCGTCAGGTCGGGAGCCAACCCAGCATCGAACCGTACCTTCCAGAATAAACGACCCGATTCTCGCCGCTGGCATCTCGCCAAGACAAGCGAGACCAGGAACTCGTCGTTCACGTTCAATAGGTCTGTGGACGGTTCGCGGCGGATCCGTCCGCCGAGCGCGGCCATCTGTTCCTGTGTCTGTGCCACGACACCTGGGTGCAGTCGCCGCAGCAGCCGATTGATCTCTATGTACTGAAAATCACGTGAGGGAACGTAGCCGACCATCCGATACGCACGTACCAGGCTGCCGAATCGGTGAGCGTACACTGACGATGAAGGCATACCTTCTGTGGAGTTGATTATGAACCCCGACAAGACTTGCCGGCTTTCGTACAGCTTGCGCAGTCTGTCGATCAGTTCTTCGTTGGTGAAGCGCCGAGAGCGAGCGCGAATGATGCCTTGTGCAGTGTAGAAATCCTCCTTCGTGACGATGGGGACGAACGCATCTTCCTTTCGTATCCACATCTCGGACGGGTTGACCACACGCAGCCTCCGCAACTTGAAGGACGCGCGGTTGTAGACATTCGTACCGATGTACTTCTCGTTGATTAGGATCTCGTGCACAGCCGCACGTGTCCAGTTCCGATTGAGATCGGCGTGAATGCCGGCGGCCTTCAGGCGCGCGGCAATCTCCGTTTCCGAGAAACCGTTGTCGATGAACCACCGGTAGATCTGCTGAACGATACGGACTTCATTTTCGGGTCCAGGAACCAGGACAACCCTATCCGTCTGCAAGCTTTTGCGCTCACCGCGGGCCAGTTCAAATTTCGGCCCTCCCGCCTGGTCCACAAGGAGCCGTCGCAAGCCGAACCCCGCCGAGCCGCCCTGTCGGAAGCCCATCTCGACGAGACGGCACTGTCCGGCGAAGACTTTGGCCGATAGCTCGCGACTGTACTCCCCGGCCATGGCCCGCTTGACGCCCTTGACGATGGTGGAGATTGGAGAACCATCATTCTCGAACTGCTCAGCGCAATAGGTGACCTGAATGCCGGCTCGCTTGCAGATGTACTCGTAGTACGCACTCTCGTCTGCGTCCTGAAAGCGCCCCCAGCGACTGACGTCGTAAACGAGGAGGATGGTGAAGTCTGCGATTCCTGATTCCACATCCTGGATCAGCCGTTGCAGCGCAGGGCGACCAGCGATGTGCAGCCCGCTCTTGCCCTCGTCTGCGTAGGTCCTGACGACCTCGATGCCACGCTGCTCTGCGTACTCGCGAATCCTGGCAACCTGATTCCGCGTCGAGTACTGTTGATGCTCGGTAGACATGCGCACGTACTCGGCAGCACGAATACCCATTGCTTCTCTTGCCGATAAGGAACCGTCTGACCCCATGGTGCTGCGCTCCTGATCTGAGCAGCCGTGAAGGCTGTTGCTTCTTTACCGGCGCCCAGGCAGCGATCACGATAACAGGCGGGCTTTCGGATTCCGATGAAGTCCTCTCTTTGCAATCCTGCCGCCGACCTTATGCAGGACCTATAAGCGTCAACTGAACCAGCCACTCCTGGCGTGTACCTCTATAGTCAGGCTCGAGGCACATCAATCGGAACACGCCCTTTGACGGAATCCGCCATGTTGACGTGTCCCCCTTTGCAATCGAACCGTCTCCGCCGGCGCGTCGAGCATTTCTCGCTTTCTGCTGCTGCCGGTTCGAGTCCGTGTACTCGGGATGCATTTCTCGGTATCGTCGCCAGTAGTCAGGATGACTGCGATACCAGAGCTTCTGAGCCATCATCTGATTCTCGCGGTAATCGTCGTCCGTGCTGCGTTTTGTACGCTGCCACAGCCGTTTCCGCTCTCGCTGGCAGACCTCATCGGAGCAATAGGCCTGGCGGGGAGATTGTGGCCGGGGTTCGAAGGCTTTTCCACAAGCGCTGCACCATCTCTTTTCCATGTTCCGTCTCCTTCGAATGAACGAGGGTCATAGGACAGGCAAAGCAGTTCCCGAGTTTGTTTCATGCCCGTAGCTGGGAAACGCTCCTCAGTCTGTCGGAATGACGCTTCGATGAAGGTCTACATCAGCTTCAACGGAAACATGGTTCCGCAGTCGCGCTCGACGGTGATACACGGGGTGTAGACCACTCGCAACCCAGCCGCACGGCTCATGCAGTGCCCTCACCATGCCTGCCGTTTCCGCCTCCGGCAGATGTGGTATCGGCATATGAGATAGGTCTGTACCCCCGGCAAGAATGCTGGCGAGTTGAACAGCAATGAAGGCAGCCGTGGCGATCGCTACTTTCGCCTACGTGAGGAATCAATCTTCCGATTCAGCCACTTGCTGATTGCACCTGATTCGATCAAATCGAAGGCCGCGACTTTGCCGTCCAAGGCGGTCGGGTACACCTTCTTGCCGAGTTGCCCGTGAACCCGTATTCGATACGCGCCCTCGTATCGAACAAGCTCAACAGCGATCCCCCTCTGCTTCACGCTCTGAACCCCAGGGAGGCCTTCCGCCCACCGAGGTGATGAAACAAAGCGCTTGCGCCGATCCAGATACCGTCGTACGGAATCGAGGTGATCAGTCGCCGCCTGCGTACTCGTCAGGTTGTCGCAACAGACTTCTCCAACCTCCATAGCCGTCCAGCTGACATGCTCGACCAGGAAGGAATGCCGAATAGCAGTACCACAGTAGTCGCATTCACCACTGAGGTCGCCCAAGTCGTCATAGCCGACGCATGTCCATCCGAACTTCGGCGGAATGATTCCGTGCTCTGCAGCATGGCAACCGCTGCAAAGCGTCTCGCACATATCATGCGGATACTCCCAGGGCTTTCTGCCTGCGATGTAGCGCTTGTGATGGACATGGAGTCGCGCACCATGGGATCTCCGACGGCCACATTGCCCACAAGCGTAACCGTCGAGACGGATAACCTCCTCCCTGAACTGATGCCAAGCTACGCTGCGATACCCATCCATTCTGCATCAACCAGATAAGCAGATTCCTGGTCGGCAAGCCCTAGAAGCTCTCTGCCAGTTGCTCAACGGCGGAGGTGTCCCGCGCCGACGGATTCAAATCAGTGGTAGTGACTTGGGCGTGAATGCATCCCGAGCCAAGTGCGCCAAGTAGGCAGCGCCGCCTGTCAGAAGGACGATTCGAGCAACTCGCTCCCACGGTTCCTGCGTCTCCCACTTATAGGCTCGATACATGGCATAGGCCACCAAGGTGGCGAACGTCACACTGTGGAAGAAACTCCGATGGTTCGGATGCACGGCCGGCTCAAGCCAATCCGGCAACGAAGGCAGGCACGCCGCCGCAGCCCCCATCGCGGGGGCAGAGGCATCGGCAGGGTGGCCCTTCTTCTTTTGCACTATGGTGGTCACGGCCGTGACCGCAAAGAAATTGAAGGTTGCGTGTTCTGCTGCACAGGCCATGAGGCTTCCTTGAATTCGTGACTGCGATCAAACGCCAAGAGGTTTGCGTCTGGCCATCACGAACCTCCAGCCCAATTAAGTTGACGATTGTGAGTTTACAAACTATACTGCAAAAAGTCAAATTGTAAACCATAGCACCGCGGAGAGCGCCATGATCGGCAACCGCCTCAAGAGGGCGAGAGAAGCCCTCGGAATGTCGCTGCGCGAGTTGGAATCAGCCATCCAGGGGCAAGTCTCGGCCCAGGCGATCGGCAAGTACGAACGCGACGAGATGATGCCCAGCTCCACGATCCTGCTGGCATTGAGCAAAGCGCTTGAGGTCTCACCCGAGTATTTGCTCAGCGAGCGAGAAATCGAGCTGACGGGTGTCGATTTTCGTAAAGCGCCACAGGCAGGCGCGAAAGAGGAGCGAGCGGTGGAAGCTTCCGTGCTCGACCAGGTCGAACGCTACCTGGAGTTGGAAGAGCTTCTCCCTGGAGTAGACCAAGGATGGGATGACCCAGACGACTCTGCTTTCGCGATTGCCCGCATCGAAGACGCAGAACAAGCAGCCGATGCACTGCGTCGGCTGTGGGACCTGGGCATCGACCCCATTCCCTCCATGGCCGAGTTGCTGGAGGACAAGGGGATCAAGGTAATCGCTCTGGACCTCCCGGAGAACGTCTCCGGCTCCAAGGCATTCGTTCAGCGCCCCAATGAGCACGACGTTCCCGTGATCGTGGTCAATCAAGGCCACAACGGCGAACGGCAACGATTCACGCTGGCTCACGAGCTCGCCCACCTGGTGCTGCGCTTCAGTGGACTCAGCGGTGCCGAACAAGAAAAGGCCGCCGATCGCTTTGCGGGAGCATTCCTGATGGCAAAGGACATGATGTTGCGACTTCTTGGCCCCCATCGCACGTCGATCTCGATCGGCGAACTGGCTGAGCTGAAGAAGATCTTCAAGGTGAGCATTGCATCGCTGGTGGTTCGATGCGCTCAACTGAGCATCCTCACCAAGGCCGCCTATGGGCGCCTTTGGGGGCACATCAAGAGCCAGGGATGGAACAGCCAGGCGTCGACGGAGCCCAACAGCCTGGCGCCGGAGGTTCCTCTGCGCATGGAGCGTCTATGCCTGCGGGCCGTCTCCGAGGGAGCCATATCGGAGGCTCGTGCAGCGGAGTTACTGAACATCAGCGTCCGCGAACTGGATCGTCGTTTGATGGGTGTCGCTTCGTAATCCAGCATGATCATCCTCGTTTCGGACACATCCGTATTGATCGACCTGGAGCGGGGAGGACTCCTGGAACCGGCATTCTCGTGCGGGCTGACGATGGTGGTGCCAGACCTCCTGTACGCGCGGGAACTGGAGGCCGACAACGGGCCCCTGCTACGGGCGCTAGGATTGGGCGTAGTAGCCCTGCATCCCGATGAGGTCGAGTTCGCACAAGAGCTCCGCAAGAAACAACCCGGGCTGTCGCTTCCGGATTGCTTTGCGCTCAGTTGTGCAAGGCGACAAGACCACGCGCTGGTTTCTGGCGACAAGCTGCTGCGACTCGAAGCCCAGGCCCAGCCATTTTCCGCGACCTCCTGAGAGAAGCCGCTGGGCAGTGCCTGCTCGACATGGGCGATAGCCTCCGGTGTTCGGGCCAGAATCTCTTCGATGACGGGCTCCGCGCTCCTGCATCGGGGGATGCTTGCGCGCGAACTTCAGCAGTTGCCCCGCAAGCCGTCAGCCCGCCAACGCCCGGGCCCGCTCCAATTCCGGATGCTCGAAGGCGGGGGCAAAGGACTCCAGTTCCGCGCTCACCATCCCGACTACGGGCGACAGCGCGATCTCACGCCACCGCTTCACGGCGGCGACGACGTGCGCGAGCACGGCCCTGGCTTCGTCCGCATCGAGCTCGAAGCGTGCGGCCAGTGCCATCAGCTGGTCCATCGAGTTGACGGGGCCGGTGTCCTCGCTCAGCCAGGTCTTCGACTCGCGCTCCTTGTCCGGGAACGGGTTGAGGTCGAAGGCGGGCGCCATCCGCCAGAGGTTGGCGCCCGCGTAGAGAAAGCCGATGTTGTGCAGATGGTCGTCGACGTTGGTGATGAGGTGGTTGAAGACCATCCTTCGCCAGAGTTGCCGCGCGTCCTCCGCGAACGCCAGGCACCTGGATCGCATGGCATCCACGACTTCGGTGTACGCGTGCTCGTCGTTGCGACTGGCCTGCAGCAGCGTCGTGCCGGAGAGGTAGGGGATACCCGCCAGCCCCGCCAGGCGCAGCGCCAGAATCTCGCCTCGCGTGACACTGCGCTCGTCGTTCGCGCTCGGGAAGCCGTCAGCATCTTCTCGAGCTCGAGCAGCGCAGGCGTCGTGCGCTTGCCCGCTTCGACGCGACGCAGATAGCGCTTGCTCGAATCGCGCAATCGCAGTGCGCCGATGCGGCTGAAGTCGTCGACCGCGCACAGGTAATCCAGCTCGGTCAGGGGACCCAGTGCCGGGTTGCTCTTGCGTTCCCTGGCGTGAGCCCGTGCGATGACCCGTCGTCCCCAGCTGTCCGGTTCCGTATCGGCCAGCGCGAAGAAGAACGGGGATTCGTCCCTGGAAAGACGTCCAGCTCGACCCGAGTCGTCGCCGGCGGCTTGCGCGCGCGGCTCCTGGTGACCATGGTCAGAATGCGCCCGTACCGGGTGTACGGCGACGCACCCGCACGCGCTGAGGCAGCTTCTCGTCCATGAGGGCCAGCCCTACGCTGTCACGGGACGTCTCCAGGAGCGTTTCGAGCTTGTCGAGCTCGCCGAAGACCTGCAGGGCGCGGGCGATGTGCTGCAACGCCGTGCCCGCAAACCCGTCCTCCATCCGACGCACGGTGTTGACCGAAGCGCCGATACGCTCGGCCAGCATCTGCTGCGTCATGCTGCGACGGCGCCTGGCCAGCGAGATGTTCTGTCCCAGCCGGGCCATCGCCCGCTCGACGGGAAGGGGGACCTTGGTCGACCATCAGATCGTCTATCGCCGCCCGGATCAGGGCCGAGCGGGGTCGGCCCGCCTGTTTCGCAAGAGCATCGAGGGCTTCGACCTGCGCATCGTTCATGTCGATCAGGGTTCGCATCATGCACTCCGACTCCGATGACTAAGGAAACCGCAGCCGCGAGAAACTTCGCCCGGCACGTATCGCCGCCTGCTCGACCTCGGCTGCCGATGCCAGCCAGCCCTTCCCTTCCAGGAAGATCAGGAACGCACGGGTGGACACCCGCAGCGTGCCTTCGGGCAGAAAGAAGGACGTGCTGGCAATCTTGTGGTCCTCGAACAGCAGCACGGCCGGCTGCGGCGGCTCCTGCAACGCCAGCTGCTGGATGGCTTCCTGCATCGCCAGCTCACCCAATCCCGCCTTGCGCGGTACCGTGCCCGAGGCGCTGCGCGCCTGGTGATGCCGGAACGTCGCCGTCTCGATGATGGGCGGTCGATGCCGTGCCACGAAGTCCGTGATGGCATCACGGCTGGGCGTCGCGTTGCGCGTGACCTCGTGCAGCACCATGTCCACCAGCTGGAGCGACCAGCCGGGGCGCAGCAGCAAGTCGAGCTGCCCCGCATAGGCCAGAGTGATCAGCGGCCCGGCATCGGGCAGCAACAGCGGCGCAGGCCGCGCCTGCGCCATGGCTCAGCCGCCGAGCTCGTGCAGTGCCTTCACCATCTCCGCCGTTTCCGCCTCCGGCAGACGCGGCATCGGCAGGTGGGCCTGCACCATCAGCAGGAACAGATCTTCCTCGCTGCCCAGGCCCAAGGCCCGCAACGCGGCATCCGCATCCAGGCGCCCCAGGGAGAACGCCAGCAGGGTAGCGTAATTGGCATTGTGGCTCGCATCGGCGCTCTCGAAGGTCTCGACCAGATAGCGCAACTGAGCATTGAACAGCGCGTTGACCGAGGTATCGCTCTTCGCCGCGATCACCTTGGCGCGCTTGAGGAGGTCCCGGTCGACCGAGCCGGTGAAGTTGACATTACCCGACACCACATCTCTCCCGTGCTCAAGAGACACATGTATGAGTGTAGCACATATTTATGTGCCCAATCCCGGGCTGATTTATACCGATAGAGCTGGCGTGTCGCTCAGGACGAGCCGGCCAGCGCCGACCGGACATCGGTCAGCGCAAAGTCGTTGCCGACATGGAGCAACGGGGCCGAATGCCGCTGCGCCAGCGCATAGGCGAAGCAGTCGCCGAAGCTGAGCCCGCCGCCCGTACCGAAGCCTTTGCCGTAGTCCAGACGCGCCTTCAGGGCTGCGCGGGCAAGCTTCTCGTCGAGCGGTGCGATGTCGACGCCGAGCATGGTGAGAAACTCGTCGAGGATGTCGATTGCCCGAAACCGCTTCCCGCTCCTGAGCCGGCCCGCCAGCACCGTTCCCGTCTCGACGTAGTTGGCTATGGAAATCAGCCGAGGGGACGCCGTTTCGAGAGCCCTGGTGCAGTCAGGGCCTTCCGGCTCATCGAACAGGATGGCGACGATCGCCGAGCTGTCCACGATGATCATTTCCGCAAGTCCGGCTGCTCGGGCGTGTCGCCCGAAGCGTCGTCCCATTCCTGCCTGCTGACCGGACGACGGTCGAACAGATCGACCCGTTCGCGCACGAAATCCTGGACGCGGGAAACCTCGAGCGCAAGGCGCTTCCCCCAGCTTTTTGCCGGAACTCCAGCGGCAAGACCATCACCCACATCGGTCGCCCGGACTGCCGACGGACGCCTCCCGATAGCTCGTCGAAACGGCCAGGCTCTCGGATAAGATCCCGCATCGCGGATCCCGCTCTGCCTTCGCGGCCGGCCGCTGCGCAAGAACGACTTTCGAACGACCCTCCCGGACAAACCCCTCATCATGCCGCTGCTCCCCTCGGGCCGCAGTTCCATGGTCCGCATGCTCGCCGCGGCGATCGTCGGCCTGGCAAGCTGCGCCACGACCCTCGCCGCCTCCATGACCACTGTCGGTAACCCGACGGCCGCGCCATGGATGGACACCACCCTCGCACCCGAACGCCGCGCCGACCTGCTGCTCGCGGCGATGAGCTTCGAGCAGAAGGCGCAGCAGCTGACCGGCGACAAGCCGGGGATCGTGCCCGAGCTGCCGCACTGCAAGGGCGCGCGCCATGTGACCGGCATCCCTGCCCTGCGCATTCCGACGCTACGGATCACCAACGGCCCGGTCGGCATCGGCCAGAACGACTGCGTCGGGCTCGACACCCCGCCCCGCATGGCGCACATCCACGGCCTGCACGTCGACACCGCGCTCTACTCCCACGCTTCGTCGGCCAGGGCCACGGCCGTGCCGTCGGCGATCGGCGTGGCTGCCTCGTTCGACCCCGCGGTGGCCGCCGCCTTCGGCGAGCTCATCGGCGAGGAGGGCAGCCGCCTGGCGCTGCACGTGTTCGAGGCCCCCGGCATGAACCTGGCGCGCCTGCCGCTGGCCGGACGGAACTTCGAGTACAAGGGCGAGGATCCCTACCTCGCCGGCGTGATGTCCGTGGCCGAGACGCGCGCCGTCCAGGGCAAGGGCATGATCGCCATGGCCAAGCACTACGTCGGCAACGAGCAGGAGGTGAATCGCGGGTCGATGACCGAACGCATCGATCCGCAGGTGCTGCACGAGCTGTACCTGCTGCCGTTCAGGATGGCCGTGAAGGATGGCGGGATCGGCGCGGTGATGTGCTCCTACAACGCGCTCAACGGCGCGTTCTCCTGCGAGAACGAAGAGATGCTCACCGAGGTCCTGCGCGAGCAGTGGGGCTTCCAGGGCTACGTGCAGTCCGACTTCTTCGCCACCAGAAGCACCGCGAAGGCCCTGCTCGCGGGCCTCGACCACGAGATGCCGCTGCCGATCTTCTTCGCGCGGGACAGGCTGCGCGAAGCGCTCGATGCCGGCGAGATCGACATCGACGACATCGATACGGCGCTCAGGCGCCGCTATGTGCAGATGTTCAGGTTCGGCGTGTTCGACCGGCCGATCAGGCAGCGGGACATCGACTTCGAAGACGGCGGCAGGCGGGCGCGCGCGATCGGCGTGCAGACGGCGGTGCTGCTGCAGAACGGCGGCGCCCTGCCCTTGCCGCGCGATGCGCGGCGGGTGCTGCTGGTCGGCAAGGCCAGCCAGGTCTACGCGCAGCAGGCGGTGGCCGGCGGATCGATGGTGGGCAAGGCGATGGGCAGCGGCGGCGGCAGCTCGGACGTCGTTCCCCACTACACGGTTGCCCCCGTCGAGGGACTGCGCAACGTCTTCGCGGCCATCGGCAACAGGGACGCAGCCGTACGGCTGGCGCTGGTGGACGATGCCAACGAGACGGCGACGATCGATGGCGCCCCGGCGAGCTTCGGGCAGGTGCTGTCCACCGCGGCCGGCGCCGATGCGGTCGTGATCATGGCCGGTACCGTGGCCGAGGAAGGCGCGGATCGCGCCACCTTCGACGACAGGGCGGGCACCCGGCTCGTCGCGCGCGGCGATTCGCTCGACTGGTACGCGCCGACGCCCAACCTGATCTCCTTCGTCGGCGGCGGCAATGCCGGCGGCAACAGCCGGACCATCGCGATGATCGACCGGCTGCTGGCCGCCGCATCCACCACCGCCCGTCCCATGCACCGCAAGACCGCCCTGGTGCTCAAGGACAACGCCGGGGTGCCGATCCCGGCGCGCTGGCTCGGCGACCGGGGCCCGGCGATCCTCGAGGCCTGGTTCCCCGGCCAGGAGGACGGCCACATCGTGGCCGACCTCCTGCTCGGCGTCCACAACCCGTCAGGCAAGCTGCCGGTGACCTTCCCGGTGGAAGGCGAAGGCTTCATGGAATCCGTCTCCGCCCGGCAGTACCCCGGGATCATGGATGCCCACGGCGTGCCTCACGTCGAATACAGCGAGAACCTGCAGATCGGATATCGCTGGTACGACGCCAACGGCAGGCGGCCCGCGTTCGACTTCGGCCACGGGCTGTCGTACACCAGCTTCGCCATCGAGGAGCCACGGCTGCATGTCCCCGCCGGCGACGATGCCGCATATCGAGTCGAAGCGACGGTGCGCAACACCGGCGACCGGGCCGGCGCCGAAGTGGTCCAGGTCTACCTGTCGGTACCCTCCGGGGCCGGCTTGCCGCAACCGCCGAAGCGGCTGGTCGGGTTTCGCAAGGTCCCGCTCGCGCCTGGCGACGGCAAGCGCGTGGCGATCGACATCGATCCGGCCGCGAGCCATCACCCCCTGAGCATCTGGGACGCGTCGCGCGAGACCTTCGTGATTCCGCCGGGCACCTACACGGTCTGGGTGGGCAATGCCTCCGACCGCGTGGTTCGCGCCGGCACGTTCGAGCGCCGGCAGTAGGTAACCATCAGGGCGCCCGGTTGCGCGCTGCTCACACGATGAGCGCTTCCCCGGCACCTCGTCAGCATGATCGAGACTCCCGCCCGGGACGGACCGCGGGGCCGCAGCGCCGCGAGTACCGATCATCCGGGGCAGCGTGAAGTCTCTTGCTTCACAATGGGACGAACCGGCGGCGAGATCGCCGTGAGGAATACCTCCCGCGAAGCCGACCGTCGCAAGTCCGGCCCACTTCCCATCGAGAGCCCACTCATGACCCAGTCGATCCCCTCTACAGCCCTGCAACTGCGTTCGCTCGTGCAGGCTGACGGCATCCTGCAGATCAGCCTGGAGCCGACTCCCGTTCCCGCTCCGGGTCCTGACGAGGTCTTGATCCGGATACAGGCAAGCCCGATCAACCCGTCGGACATCGGCCTGCTGTTCGGACCCGCCGATATGTCCTCCGTCAAGGTCGCCGGCAGTGCCGACCAGCCGCTGGTGACCGCCAGCATCCCCGAGCGCGCCATGCCCGGCATGGCCGCGCGCGTGGGCCAGAGCATGCCGGTGGGCAACGAGGGCGCCGGCCTGGTGGTGGCCGCCGGTGCCTCGCCCGCCGCCCAGGCGCTGCTGGGCCGCACCGTGGCGGTGATTGGCGGCGCCATGTACACGCAGTACCGGGCCATGCCTGCCGCGCAGTGCCTGCCGCTGCCCGCAGGCACCACAGCGGCCGAGGGCGCCTCGTGCTTCGTCAACCCGCTTACCGCCCTGGGCATGGTCGAAACCATGAAGCGCGAAGGCCACACCGCGCTGGTGCACACCGCCGCCGCCAGCAACCTGGGCCAGATGCTCAACAAAATCTGCCTGAAGGACGGCATTGGCCTGGTCAACATCGTGCGCAAACCCGAGCAGGCCGCGTTGCTGCGCGGCATCGGTGCCCAGTACGTCTGCGACAGCAGCGCGCCCACTTTCATGGCCGATTTGACGGATGCGCTGGCCGCCACCGGCGCCACCATCGCGTTTGACGCCACCGGCGGCGGCACGCTGGCTGGCCAAATCCTGCAGTGCATGGAAGCCGCCATCAACCGCACCGCCAAGGAA
>JAMLIN010000016.1 GCA_023954135.1 Burkholderiaceae bacterium
CAGCAAGTGCAATACCTGCAGGCCGAGCTACGCACCACGAACGAGACTTTGGCTGCGAAACGACAGGAGTCCATTCACACCCTTCAAGAGAACGCGCGCCTGCTGGGAGAGCTGTCTCGCGCCCAGGGAGATCTGCGCCTTGTTCAAGAGGAGGTGCGGAGCCTGCGGCAGCTTAAGGATGAGCTGGGGTTCGCTCAAATGCACGCGGAGGATTTGAGCAGGCGCATGGTGGAGCAGGATGCGGTCGTTCAACAACTGCGCAGCACGAATGAGCAGTTGCAGCGCAGTTTTGATGAACTGCTTGCCACCAAGCAGCAACTGGAATTAGCGCTGGCAACGGCCAGATCATCGGTCACAGCTCAAGAGCAGGTCGTTGCGAGCATGCTGGAGCGGCTCAGCTCAATAACTGCTGGCCCAGATCAGCCGACAGGCAACTCGGATGAAGGGGCGAAAAGGTCAACTGCGAAGAGTCAAAAAAACCCAATAACGACAATGGGTTAAGCACGTTTCTGCGGTTTTTTACATGAATCCCTGCCGACCCTCGTCCAGATCGATGGCCGGATTTCCCGGGAAGACGCCGTGCAGGCGATCCAGGACAGCGGCTACACCGTCACCGGCGCCGTGGAAGCGGCAACCGGTCCGGATCGTTCTTCGACCTGTTGCGGTGGTTGCTCCGGCTGAGCCGATCAGCCGGAGCCGTGGCAGCGCCGCGCCACCGCTCCGGTGCGCGGCCGGGATTCGATTGCGCCTTCTTCCCACCGCTCCAGCCCGGCCAGGATCGGGCAATCCGGCCGCTCGTCGCCGGCGCAGGAATCGACCAGCGTCTGCAACGTATCGAGCATCTGCTGCAGGTCGTGCATGCGTTCGCGCAGTTCGCCGATGCGCTGCTGGGCGACCCGTTTGACGTCGGCGCTCTGGCGCGAGCGGTCGTTCCACAACGCCAGCAGGTCGGCGACTTCGGCCACCGAGAAGCCCAGGTCGCGCGCCCGGCGCACAAAGCGCAGCTTGTGCACGTCGGCGGCCGTGTAGACGCGATAGCCCGATCCGGTGCGCCCGGCCGGCGGCAGCAAGCCGGTCTGCTCGTAGTAGCGGATCATCTTGGCGGAAACGCCCGATGCCCTGGATGCCTGGCCGATGTTCATGACGCCCTCCTCCCGGTGGCATTCGCCTCCCCTGCCCCCGCCGGCCGGAACCGGCGCAGACGCAGCGCGTTGCCCAGCACGAATACGCCCGACATCGCCATCGCCCCGGCGGCGAACACCGGCGACAGCAGCACGCCGAAGGCCGGATACAGCACGCCGGCCGCCACCGGGATCAGGGCGGTGTTGTAGGCGAAGGCCCAGAACAGGTTCTGGCGGATGTTGCCGATGGTGGCCCGCGACAGCGCGATGGCGTTGGGTACGCCCTCGAGGTTTCCTGACATCAGCACCACGTCGGCGGCTTCCATCGCGATGTCGGTGCCGGTACCGATCGCCAGGCCGACATCGGCCGCGGCAAGCGCGGGCGCGTCGTTGATGCCATCGCCCACGAAGGCGGCCCGGCCGTGCTCCGCCTGGAGTCGCCGGATCGTCTCGACCTTGCCGTCGGGCAGCACCTCGGCGACCACCTCGTCGATGCCCAGGCGCTCGGCGATGGCCTGTGCGGTGCGCCGGTTGTCCCCGGTGATCATCGCGACCTTCAGGCCGAGCCGGTGCAGGGCGTCGATCGCGGCCGGCGTGCTCGGCTTGATCGGGTCGGCCACCGCGAGGATGGCCGCCAGCCGCCCGTCGACGGCGGCGTACAGCGGCGACTTGCCTTCGCCGCCGAGGCGCTCGGCGGTCGCCGCGAAGCCCTCGACATCCAGCCCGAGCGAACGCATGAAGCGGTCCGCGCCGACCTCCACCCGGACGTCGCCGACGGCGGCGCGCACGCCCATGCCGGTGACGGACTCGAAGTCGTCGAGCGCGGGTACGATGGCGCCGTCCTGCCGGGCAGCCTCGACGATGGCGCGCGCGATCGGGTGCTCGGAACGCGATTCGACGGCCGCGACCAGCGGCAGGACGCCGGCACGCTCGAATCCCGGCGCCACCTCCAGGTCGGTGAGGGTGGGGCGTCCCTCGGTCAGGGTGCCGGTCTTGTCGACCGCCACCACCCGCGCGTCCTTCAGCAACTGAAGGGCTTCGCCCTTGCGGAACAGCACGCCCATCTCCGCGCCGCGTCCGGTGCCGACCATGATCGAGGTGGGCGTCGCCAGGCCCATCGCGCAGGGGCAGGCGATGATGAGGACCGCCACCGCATTGACGAGCGCGAAGCCGAGCGCCGGCGACGGGCCGAAGACCAGCCAGACCAGGAAGGTCAGCAGCGCCGCCGCCATCACCGCCGGCACGAACCAGAGCGTCACCCGGTCGACCACCGCCTGGATCGGCAGCTTGGAGCCCTGCGCCTGCTCGACGAGGCGGATGATCTGCGCCAGCACGGTCTGCCCGCCCACGGCGGTGGCACGCAGCGTGAACGCGCCCTGCTGGTTGACCGTGCCGCCCACGATCTCACTGCCGCGGGTCTTCTCGACGGGGATCGGCTCGCCGGTGATCATGGATTCGTCGACGTAGCTCTGGCCCTCGACGAGCTCGCCGTCCACCGGGACGCGCTCGCCCGGCCGTACCTCGATCCGGTCGCCCACCGCGACCTCGCCGATCGGGACGTCGACGACCTGGCCGTCGCGCTG
Source organism: Burkholderiaceae bacterium (assembly GCA_023954135.1). Classification (GTDB taxonomy): domain Bacteria; phylum Pseudomonadota; class Gammaproteobacteria; order Burkholderiales; family Burkholderiaceae_E; genus JAMLIN01. The sequence goes on from JAMLIN010000016.1 coordinate 2,705, forward strand.
CACATGCGCGACCCGCGCCTGCAGGCCGACCAGCCGCTTGATCGCTTCCGATGTCCGGCCCTTGGCCCGCGCTTCCATGAAGCGCCCGAGCAGGATCAGCGCGACGATCACCGCCGCCGCCTCGTAGTAGACGTTCACCGTGCCCGCCGGCAACAGGCCCGGCGCGAAGGTGGCGACCACCGAATACGCATAGGCGGCCAGCGTGCCCACCGCCACCAGCGAGTTCATGTCCGGTGCGAGCCGCAGCAGCGCCGGGATGCCGGCGGTGTAGAAGCGCCGTCCCGGGAAGAGCAGGACCAGCGTGGTCAGCACGAACTGGAGATACCAGCTGCGCTGCATCCCGATGGTGTCCATCACCCAGTGATGCATGGCCGGCACCATGTGCGAGCCCATCTCGAGGACGAACACCGGCAGGGCGAGCGCCGCGGCCACGAGCAGGTCGCGCCTGAGCTCGGCGCGCTCCGCATCCTTGCGGGCGGTCGCTTCATCATCGGCCCCCTGGCCGGCGGATTCGACGAGACGGGCGTCGTAGCCCGCCTTGTCGACTGCGGCGAGCAGGGCGTCGACCGGAGCGACACCGCGCACGGTCGCCCTTTCGGTCGCAAGGTTGACGGCGGCTTCAGCGACGCCCGGCACGGCCGCCAGCGCGCGTTCGACCCGTCCGACGCAGGAAGCGCAGGTCATGCCTTCGACCGACAGGTCGATGGTGGAGGCGCGGGCGTCGCCCGCGATGCTGGCCGGCATGCTCATGTCCGATTTCCCGATGCTCGTGTTCGACATGAGCACAGCTTAAACCTTGCCATCATGGGAAGGTCAAGACGACACCACTCCACCTTCAGGTGGTTTCCGGGATCCGCCGCGGGTGGCTGTACACCACATGCCGGCCGGGGCGCACGAAGCCGGCCAGGGTGAGATTGCTCGCCTGCGCCAGTTCCACCGCCAGCGCCGTGGGTGCGGAGATCGCGGCCAGCAGGCCGACGCCGAGCCGGGCCGCCTTGATCACCATCTCGTAGCTGGCGCGGCTGGTCACCAGCACGAAGCCGTCGTGCGGGTCGATGCCCTCGCGGACCAGCGCGCCGAGCAGCTTGTCGAGCGCGTTGTGGCGGCCGACGTCCTCGCGCACGCGCAGGATCTCGCCCGCCGGCGACGCCCAGGCGGCCGCATGCACCGCGCCCGTGGGGGCGTTCAGCGGCTGGCGCTGCGCCAGCGCCGCCCGGGCGCGCTCCAGCGCGCCGTGGGCGAGCACGGGGCCTTCGGGCACCGGCGGCGCGGGCCGCATCACCTCCTCGAGGCGGCGGTTGCCGCAAAGGCCGCAGCCGCTGCGTCCAGGCATCAGGCGCGCCAGCTCGGGGGCGAGGGTGACGGGCGTCGTCGTGGCGATGGCGATATCGAGGACATGGCCGTCCGGCTGCTCGCGCACGGTCAGGCCGAGGATGTCGTCCGCGCGGGCAACGCGATCCTCGCTCAGGGAGAATCCCCAGGCGAAGTCCTCGAGGTCGACCGGCGTGGCCATCATCACCGCGAACGCCACGCCGTTGTAACGCAACTCGACCGGGGTTTCCTCGACCAGCCAGTCTTCGCCATGCTGAGCGCTCCCGCCTTCGTGGATGGTGACCGGGCGACGGGCGAGGCCGGAGGAGGCTGTCATGCCGATGGCGCCCGACCGTCCGGGTGCGCCGACGATGCCGACAGCCGCACCGGCACCGACTTGTAGCCGGGCGTGCCCGAGCGCAGGTCGTGGTCTTCCAGCGCGATGAGGGCGTTGCCTTCCGGGAAGTACATGGCCACCGAACCGCGGGCGATCTCGAACGGCACCGCCACCAGGCCGCGTACCGCGCGACCGTTGGGCGTGCCATCGGGCCGGCTGGCTTCGACGTCGATGCGCTGGCCCGCGTCGAGTCCGCGCTCGGCCAGGTCTTGCGGGTTCACGAACACGACGTCCCGGCGGCCGGTGATGCCGCGATAGCGGTCGTTCATGCCGTAGATGGTGGTGTTGTACTGGTCGTGGGAACGAACCGTGGCCAGCCTGAGCAGGGATCCGGCGGCCGGCGTGTCCTCGTCGAGACCGGGCGCCGGCAGGAAGTGCGCCTTGCCGTCCGGTGTGTTCCAGCGTCGGTGCGAGGCCGGGTTCTCGAGCCAGAAGCCGCCGGGCTCGCGGATGCGCTCGTTGTAGCGGGCGAAGATCGGGAACACCGCCTCGATGCCGTCGCGGATGCGGTCGTAGTCGTCCACCATGCCTTCCCAGTCGACCTTCGAGCCGGGCAGGGTCGCGCGTGCCAGCAAGGCGACGATCGCGGGTTCGGAGCGCAGGTGCTCGGATGCGGGCTTCAGCCGGCCCTGGGAGGCATGCACCATCGACATCGAGTCTTCCACCGTGACCGACTGTGGTCCGCTTGCCTGCACGTCGAGCTCGGTGCGGCCGAGGCAGGGCAGCAGGAAGGACTGCTTCGCCGGAATCAGGTGAGAGCGGTTGAGCTTGGTGGCGATGTGCACGGCGAGGTCGAGCCGGCGCATCGCGGCAAAGGTGGCCTGCGGATCGGACATCGCCACGGCGAGATTGCCGCCCAGGCACACCAGTGCCCGCGATCGTCCCGCCCCGATCGCCTGCACCGCCGCCACCGCATCGTGGCCGTGCTCGGCCGGCGGCTCGAAGCCGTAGGTGTCGCGGATGCCCTCGATCAGCGCGGCATTGGGTTTCTCGGTGATGCCGACGGTACGATCGCCCTGCACATTGGAATGACCGCGCAGGGGGCAGATGCCGGCGCCGGGCTTGCCGATGTTGCCGCGCAGGAGCAGCAGGTTGGCCAGCTGCTGCACATTCTCGACGCCATGGCGATGCTGGGTGAGCCCCATGCCGTAGCAGACGATCACCCGCTCGGCCCGGGCATAGATGGCTGCGACCGATTCGATGTCCGCGCGGCCCAGCCCCGAGTGGTCCTCGATGCTGCTCCACGACGTGGCCAGCAGGTCGGCCGCCAACGCCTCGAAGCCGTGCGTATGCTCGGCGATGAAGGCCCGGTCGAGCAGCCCCGCGCCACCCGCGGCGAGGTCGGCGGCGTCGGCTTCGAGCAGCGCTTTCATGATGCCCTTGAACACCGCCACGTCGCCGCCGATCCGCGGCTTGAAGTAGGTCGAGGCGATGGGCACCGAGCGGCCGGTCAGCATCTCCGCCGGATCCTGCGGCGAGGTGAAGCGCTCGAGCCCGCGCTCGGGCAGCGGGTTGAGCACCACGATCGGCACGCCGCGCAGCGAGACCTCGCGCAGGGTGCCGAGCATCCGCGGATGGTTGGTGCCGGGGTTGTGGCCGATGCAGAACACCGCGTCGGCGTGCTCGAAGTCCTCGAGCGACACCGTGCCCTTGCCCGCGCCGATCGATGAGGGCAGGCCGACGCTGGTGGCCTCGTGGCACAGGTTCGAGCAGTCGGGGAAGTTGTTGCAGCCGTACTCCCGCACGAACAGCTGATACAGGAATGCGGCTTCGTTGGAGGCGCGCCCCGAGGTGTAGAACTCGGCCATGACGGGATCGGGCAGGGCGCGCAACGCGGCGCCGATGCGCTCGGCCGCATCCTCCCAGGAGATCGGCAGGTACTTGTCCTGGGCCGGATCGTAGGCGAGCGGATGGGTGAGGCGGCCCGCGTTCTCGAGGTCGTGGTCGTTCCAGGTCCAGAGCTCGGCCAGTGTGTGGCCGGAGAAGAACGCGGGCGTTGCCCGCCGGGATGTGGCTTCCCAGGACACCGCCTTGGCGCCGTTCTCGCAGAACTCGAACGATGACGTGTGGCGGGGATCGGGCCAGGCGCAGCCCGGGCAGTCGAAGCCTTCCGGCTGGTTCACCCGGCGCAGCGCCCCGGTCGAGCGCGCCGGCGCCATCTGCTCGCGAATCGCCACGGCTACCGCCCGCAGCGCGCCCCAGCCGCCGGCCGGCCCGGTGTAGGGCTGGATGCTCCCGTCGACGATCGGTCGGGAATCGGAGTCCCGGGGTGGTGTGCTCATGCGATCTATCATAGCCCCGCGCCCGTACGCGAACCATCCCGCGGCCGGGCCGGATCGCGGAGAGTTGCATGAAGATCGCCGTCATGGGAGCCGGTGCGGTGGGGTGCTACTACGGCGCCCGGCTGCACGAGGCCGGCCACGAAGTCGTCCTGATCGGCCGGCCCGCCCTGGTCGAGGCCGTCGAGGCCCGCGGCCTGCGGCTGCAGACGAAGGATTCCGACGGCTTCCTGCCGATGTCGGCCAGCGCTTCCCCGCGGGCGGTCGAGGGCGCGGGCCTGGTGCTCTTCTGCGTGAAGTCGGGCGATACCGAATCGGCCGGCGCCGCGATGCATCCGTTCCTCGATGCCGGCGCAATCGTGCTGTGCCTGCAGAACGGCGTGGGCAATGCCGAGCGGCTGGGCGCCGTCCTGCAGCGCGAGGCGGTGCCCGCGGTCGTCTACGTCGCCACCGAGATGGGCGGTCCGGGCCATGTGATCCACCATGGCCGGGGCGAGCTCGTGATCGGCGCCTCGGCCGGCAGCGAGGCAGCCGCGCGCCTGCTGAACGAAGCCGGCGTGAAGACACGCGTCACCGCGGCCGTCCAGGATGCGCTGTGGACCAAGCTGACCGTGAACTGCGCGTACAACGCCCTCTCGGCGTTGACGCAGCTGCCCTACGGCGAGCTGCTGCAAAGGCCCGGCTTCAGGGAAACCATGCGCGATCTGGTCGGCGAGTGCCAGGCCGTGTGCGCGGCCAGCGGCGCGAAGCTTCCCGGGAGCATCCTCGCGGACACCCTCGCGATCGCCGACACCATGCCGGCGCAACGCTCGTCGACCGCGCAGGATCTGGCGCGCGGCCGACGCAGCGAGATCGACTACATCAACGGCTACGTGGTGCGCGAGGGCGAACGGCTCGGCATCGCCACGCCGGTGAACCGGGTGCTGCATGCCCTGGTGAGGGCCAGGGACGACGCGCTGCCCGCGAATTGAGGGGCGCCCGAAGGGTGCCGAGGAAGTCCTTGCCCTGTGCGGACAAGGGCTTCCTCGGGCTGCGGGTCAATTGGTCCAGTCGGCCCAGCGTGTCTGCCAGGCTGCGCAATCCGGCGTGCTCGTGTTGAGCGAGGATATCCGCTCGCCCATCCACGTCGCCCGCTCCTGGAGCCACTCCTTGAGATAGGAGACTTCCTGCTCGTACGTGGGGAAGACGGTCCAGTTCGGCCACACGCGCTGGGTCAGATCCCCCTTGCCGACGGTGAAGTTCCGCTCCTGGGCATCGGCCATGGTGGCGCTGGCCTGATCGATGAAGCTCCAGACACCGGGAAGCTGGTTCTGGAGGTGCGCCCAGCGTGCTTCGACGAGGCGCTGGAACTCTGGATCCGCAAGCAGCGGCTCGACGTAGTCGCTGCTCGCCCAGCGCACGAACCATCCCTGCGGGCACCAGCGCTGCTGGCCCGGATTGGCGCCGCTGTCGTCGTTGCCGGCCGACAGGTCGAAGTCCCAGAGCGGGCCGAAATTGATCTTGCCGTTGCTCGGGCGGTGCAGGTAGGTGCTCGACCAGAAGGCATCGCTGTTGCGCATGAACTCGTTGATCAGGTAGAAGTCGACGAGTTCCTCCATGTTGACCAGCGGGGCGGCCTTCGCCACTCGTTGCGCGGGATCCGGATCCTGGAAGGCGGCTTCCATGGCGTCGATCTCGGCCTTGATCTCCGCGATGATCTGGTCCTTCACATTGCCGGGATTGTCGTCCACCGCATCGGACTTGATCGCGTACGGCCGCGGCGTGCCTGTCGCCCCCGCGCTGTAGAACCAGGGGTCCTCGTCCTCGATCGGTGCCCGCGCGTCCATCTCCAGCAGATAGCCGGCATCGGGGTTGAAGACGTCCTCCTCCGGCCAGACCGGACCGATGTCGACCCGGTTCTCGTGGGCCTCGGTGTGCGGGACGAGCTGGTAGACGCCCTGGTACTGGCCGTTGAGATGCAGCTCGACGAACTCGAACGGCTGGGCGAAGCGCAGGTTCATCTGCTTGCCTAGGCAGAAGGCGAGCGCGTTGCGCAGCGATGATTTGTCGGAATGGTTGGCGAGCAGGGCCCAGTTGCGTGCCTGCGGCATGCCCAGCAGATCCAGGCCCGGTGAGGGCAGGTTGAGCCGGAAGGGTTTCTTCAGGTAGTCGACATGGTTCCAGGTCGTGTTGCCGCGGCCCCGGATCCGGGTCTCCGTCGTCATGCCACCGGGGTAGGCCGGCCCGGCATCGAAGCTGATCACGGCGTTACGGTAGGGTTCCTTGCCGTTCAAGGGTTTGGTGGGATCGAAGATGAAATCGGTCGGGTCCTCGACATCGATGTGCATCACCGCCACCGGCTGGATCTCGCAGGCCTGCGGCGCGGCTCCGGCGACGGTTTCCGACACCAGCGTCTTCTCGCCGATCAGGGGCCACAGCGCGAGGGTGGCCGGATCGATGTACTTCTTCAGCACTTCCTCCAGGGCCGATCCCGCGGCTTTGGTCGCCGCGGCCAGATCGGTCTCGCCCCCGGCCAGGTAGGCCGCGCTGGCCGCCTGGCGAAGCGCGGGCAGGGCGGCGGTCTCGAGCCGCTCGATGTCGGCCGGATCGCCGGCCCCGTCGGCGGGCAGCCCGAGGTCGCTGCGCACGAGTTGCAGGGCCTGCTCGGCGCCCAGCGACGGGTCGTCCTGCATCCGGAGGGCGGCCAGCGTACCCAGCACGCCGAGCTCCGATGTTTCGCTGGCCGGAACCGCGAGGACGAAGGGCGCGGGCGGGACCAGGTCGGCATGGCTGGCGGCGCCATGCTCCGAGTCCTCGCCGAGCTCGGCCACGATGATGTGCTGCGAGGGCACGGTGTCCTCGGGCACGGCAAGCGTGTAGCTGCCGTCGGCCGTCACCGTGGTGGCGGGCTCGCCGGCGTCGCATGCCAGGCTGCGGTTGCCGTCCAGGCAGACCTTCGCGCCCTGGGCCGTGGGCTCCAGGAAGCCGGAGAGCGCCTTGGTGGTGGGATCCGGCTCTCCCGGCGCCGGGGGTTCGCCCGGTGTCGGCGGCTCGCTCGGCTCGCCCGGCGTCGGCGGTCCGCCGGGGTCGCCGGGATTACCCCCCGTCGGGCTGCCGGAGCCCCCGCCTCCGCATGCGGCCAGCCCGAAGAGCATGGCGATGGCAATGGCGAGATGGCTTGCGTTCTTCTTCACGGGTTTCGATCTCCAGTATGCAGCGGCCGACGGTCGCTGTTGCCGTGAACCATGGCGGTTCTCGTCCGTGCCGGGAGTGGTCTGTCCGGGTTTCCGGACAACCGGATGAAATGAGAGGAGTGAGCAGGATGCCCGGTTTTCGGTTTTACTGACGTGCAATTATTCCTTGATTCTTCGGATCGGGTCGGGCTGGTCAGTCTCCGGGAGCCCGAAGCACCGCATTCGAGGCATGGCGCGTGAGCACGGAGCAAATTCCGGGCCCGTGATCGAGAAGGCATTGTGGGCGGTATCGCCCCAGGGCGCCCGCATGCGGTCACGAGCGTCTCGGGGACGGTGCAGTCGGACCCGGTGGAACCGAGCGGCCAGACGATCTACATCAACCCGGGCACGCAGCAGGTGCCGTTCTACGAGGTGACGACGGGCAGCGAGGCGTCGACGCGGGTGTACGTGAGCTTCGCCGGGAAGGTGGTGTCAGGCAGTTTTGGCGAACAAGGCCACGTCCCGCAGCCCTATGAAGTGCGCATCGCAGGTGAGCAGTTCGGCACCCTGGTGCCGCGCCGTCGCGTAGACGATGGCATCGGCGGTGGCCAACTTGTGTTCGCGGTGCAGGTCTGCCGCCAGCAGGGCGATGCCGGTGTCCAGCGGCACGACGACGCATTTTTGCGTGTAGGCGATCACCTGGTCGGCCTGTTCCTCGCCCAGTTCGCGCACCAGCCACTTCGACAGTTCGAGCTGCACGATGGTGGGCACGATGCACTGGGGCTTGTCCGGGAACTGCTTGCCCAGCTTCTTGCCGACCGCGCTGCCGGCCAGCCATTCGATCCAGGCCGAGGTATCGACCACGCGCAGCGGCGCCGCCATCAGTAGCGGTCCTCGCGGTCGCGGTAGCCGTCGGTGCGCGCGCCCTTGGCGATGCCGGCCAACTGCTCCAGCTCGGGCACTGGCATGACCAGCACGCCCTTGCCCTTGGGAATGAACACGAACTCCTGCCCGGCTTCCCAGTGCTGCTCCTCGCGCACGGCTTTCGGAATGGAAATTTGGAACTTGCTGGACAAGGTGGCGGTAGCGGTCATTGTCGTACCATCAAAGCGTCGATAACGATTTGGTAAGAATACACCTTGATGCTCTGGGCAGCCAGTCGCGTTCACCTGACTGGCTGTGACGACGACGCCATCGATCTCATCCGGGCGGGCGCGGACGGCTGCGTTCAGAAACGCTCATGCGGCCCCAGGTAGCGCCATTGCCCGGGGGGCAGGGCGCCGAGGGCGACGCGGCCGATGCGCACGCGCTTCAAGCCTGTGACCTCCAGGCCCACCTGCTCGCACATGCGCCGGATCTGGCGCTTGCGGCCTTCGCGCAGGACGAAGCGCAGCTGGTCCTCGTTCTGCCAGGACACCTTCGCGGGCCGCAGCTCCACGCCGTCCAGGCGCAGGCCGTGGCGCAGCCGCTGCAGGCCGTCGGGGGCGATGCGGCCCTGGACCCGGACCAGGTACTCCTTCTCGACGGCGCCATCGCCGCCGACCAGCAGCCGGGCGATGCGCCCGTCCTGGGTCAGCACGAGCAGTCCGGTCGAATCGATGTCGAGCCGTCCCGCGGGGGCGAGCCCGCGTCGCTGGCCGGGGGCGAAGCGGATCGGGGCGCGGTCCGCCTCCCAGCGATTGGGGCCGTCGATCAGCTCGATGGCCGCCCGGTAGCCGGGCTCGGGCTGGCCGGAGACGAAGCCGATCGGCTTGTGCAGCAGGACCGTCACCCGCGCGACCTGCTCGTGGCGCGCCGCCGCGTCGATCTCGATGCGGGCGCCCGGGGCGACCCGGGTGCCGAGCACGTCGACCACCTTGCCGTCGACCCGCACCCAGCCGTTGGCGATCCAGGCGTCGGCCTCGCGCCGCGAGCACAGGCCGAGCTCGCTCATTCGCTTCGAAAGTCTGGGATGATCCATCGGATCCGCTGCTGATTCCCGTCAAGGACACGGGCCACGAAAGCGGGCAGTTTATCCGACCCGGACCGATCGACGCCGGGGCCACCCGAGGAGATGACGTGAAGGTCGCCTACATCAGCCACCCGAGCTCGCTGGACCACGAGATGGGGGACTATCATCCGGAGTGCCCGGAGCGCAGCGCGGCGATCGCCGACCGGCTGCTGCTGCGCGGCACGCTCGATTTCCTGCAGGCCCTGGACGCACCGGCCGCGAGCGACGAGCAGATCGTCCGGGCCCACAGCGCCCGCTATCTGGCGGAGCTGCGGGCGGCGGCCCCGGCCAGCGGCTTTCACCAGGTCGACCCCGACACCGCGATGAACCCGCACACCCTGACGGCGGCCCTGCATGCGGCCGGCGCCGGCGTGCTGGCCGTCGAGAAGGTGGTGCGGGGCGAAGTGGGCCGTGCCTTCTGCAATGTCCGCCCGCCTGGCCATCATGCCGAGCGCGACCAGGCGATGGGTTTCTGCTTCCTGAACAACGTGGCGATCGCGGTGCGCCATGCGCTCGACGTGCTCGGGCTCGATCGCGTTGCGGTGATCGATTTCGATGTCCATCATGGCAATGGCACCGAGGACATCCTCGCCGGCGACGAGCGGGTGCTGATGGTGTCGTCCTTCCAGAGCGGCCTGTACCCTTTCAACGGCGAGATCGCCAAGGGGACCAACATGTGCAACGTCCCGCTGCCGCCGTATTCGGGTGGCGGCGCCTTGCGCGAGGCGGTGCAGGAGCGCTGGATCCCGGCGCTGCTCGCCTTCGATCCGCAGCTCATCGTGGTGTCGGCCGGCTTCGATGCCCATCGGGAGGACGACATGAGCCAGATGGGCTGGACCGACGAGGACTACGAGTGGCTGGCGCGGCGCATCGTCGGGATCGCGGAGGCCTGCTGCGAGGGGCGGATGGTCTCGATGCTCGAGGGCGGCTATGCGATCCCGGCGCTGGCGCGCTGCGTCGACACGCACGTGCGCATCCTCGCCGGCCTGGACTAGTTTCATCACCATGGACAACCGCCACTACCTGACGCCGCTGTTCGAGCCGTCTGCCGTCTGCGTGGTCAGCGAGGCCGATCCGGATCGCGACCCGTGGTTCGCCGCCCTGGTCGACGAACTGCGGGCGGCCTTCGGCGAAGCGCCGGTCCATCGCCTGCCGGCGCGCGGGTTGCGGTCCGTGCGCAGCGGCGCCGCGGCGCTGCGAGGCGGAAGCAAGAGGGCCGCAGCGGCTCGTGCCGATCCGGCGGCCTCGCGCTCGGGCCCGGCAGGTCCGGCGGCTTCGCGTGACGACCGCAGCGGCCTGCTCGCGGTGATCCGGGTCGACCGTTCCTCCCGGATCGGCGAGGCGATCGAGCTGGCCGCCGCCCGGGGAGCGAACGCCGCGGTGGTGCTGGAGGGGCGCTGCGACGAGGCGCGGCGCAGTCGCTGGCGCTCGCTCGCTCGCGCCCGGGGCCTGCGCCTGCTGGGCCCGGCGACCCTCGGCTTCATCCGGCCCGCGGTGGGCCTGAACGCCGGACGGCTCGGCCCCCTGCCGAGCGCCGGCAACGTCGCGCTGGTCTCGCAGTCGGGCGCGCTGGCGGCGTCCATCATGGACTGGTCGGCCGGGACCCTGATCGGCTTCTCCCTGGTCGTGTCGCTGGGCGCGGAAGCCGACGTCGACCTGCCGGACGTGCTCGACTTTCTCGTCAACGACACCCGGACCAAGTCGGTCGTCCTCTATCTGGAGGCGGTGCACGACGCCCGCAAGTTCATGAGCGCGCTGCGCGCGCTCGCCACGGTCAAGCCCGTGGTCGTCCTGCGCGGGGGCCACGGTTCGCCGCCCGAGCGCCGGGTGCGTACCCATTCCGGTGCGATCGTCGGGGCCGACGCGATCTACTCGGCCGCCTTGCGGCGTTCCGGCGCCGTCGAGCTGCGCCTGTTCACCCAGATGTTCACTTCGGCGCGCTATCTCGCCTCGGCGCGATGGCCGCTCGGCCGGCGCATCGCCATCATCGCCAATGGCAGCGGGCCGGCGCTGGTCACCGCCGACCAGGTGCACTTCCAGGGCCTCGGGCTGGAGCCGCTGTCGGCAAGCACCGTGGCGGCGCTCGGCGAGCATCTGCCCCGGATCGCCGCCGTCAATCCGCTGGTGCTCGGCATCGATGCGACGCCGCAGGCGCACGAGCAGGCGATCGGCATCGTCGCGGCCGATCCCGCCATCGACGGGATCCTCGTGGTGCATTCGCCCGCGACCGGCGTCGATTCGGCCGGCGTGGCCGCCGCGGTGGGCGCGGCCGGCGCGAAGGCGCGCAAGCCGGTGTTCACCTGCTGGCTCGGCGGCGCGGCGGTCGTGCCCCATCGCGATGTCCTCGACGACGCCGGCCTGGCGTCGTTCAGCACGCCCGAATCGGCGGTCGATGCCTTCGCCACCGTCGTGGCCTTCTACCAGAACCAGTTGCTGCTCCAGGAGGTTCCGCGTTCGCTGTCGGGGCTCCAGGCGCCGGATCTCGCCGGCGCCCGGGCGCTCGTCGCCACCGCGATCGAGCAGGGCCGCGAGGTGCTCACCGAGATCGAGTCCAAGACACTGCTCGATGCCTTCCACGTTCCGCTGACCTCGACGCTGCTCGCGACCGACGCCGACGAGGCGGCCGCGCATGCGGCGAGGATCGGCTATCCGGTCGTGCTCAAGATCGCCTCGCCCGACATCGCGCACAAGAGCGAGGTCGGCGGCGTGGTCCTCGACGTCCGCGGCGAGGCCGACCTGCGCGAGCAGTTCGCCGGGATGCTCGAGCGGGTACGGTCGACCCGTCCCGATGCGGCCATCGACGGCATCTCGGTGCAGCGCATGATCCGGTCGCGCGATGGCCTGGAAGTGCATGTCGGCGTCGTCCACGACCCGGTGTTCGGACCCACCATCGCCTTCGGGTCGGGCGGCACCGCCATCGAGAGGGTGCGCGACTCGACGATCGGCTTCGCGCCCCTGAACCGCTTCCTCGCCGACCGGGTCATCGCCCGTACCCGCATCGGCGAGGAGATCATCCGTCGCCGCGATACCTGGCCGGCGGCCATGCTCGCGATCGAGCGGATCCTGGTGCGGGTCTCCGAGATGGTCTGCGAGCTGCCGCAGGTGCTCGAGATGGACATCAATCCGATCATCCTCGACGACCGCGGCGCGGTGGCGGTCGACGCCAGGATCGTGCTCCACCGGCAATCGGTCGTGCGGCCGGGCACCTACTCGCACATGGCGATCCTGCCGTACCCCGCGCACCTCGCCCGGGTGCAGACGCTCTCCGATGGCCAGCCGTACGAGTTGCGCCCGATCCGGCCCGAGGACGGCAATGCGCTCCAGCGTTTCGTGCGGGGATTGTCGGACCGGTCGCGGTACTTCCGCTTCATCTCGACGATGAGCGAGCTCACCCCGCGCATGCTCGCGCGCTACACCCAGGTCGACTACCACCGCGAGCTCGCGCTGCTCGCGGTGCTGCGGCCGCAGGACGCGCCGCCCAGCGGCGAGCAGCCGGGTGCCGAGCAACCCGGCGCCGAGCGCATCATCGGGGTGGTGCGCTACCTGCTCAATCCCGACGGCGAAACCTGCGAGTTCGCGATCGCGATCGACGATGCCTTCCAGGGGCGGCGGCTCGGCACCCAGCTGATGCAGGCGATCGTCGAGGCGGCGCGGGCGAAAGGCCTGCGCCGGGTCGAGGGCTTCGTGCTCGGCGAGAACCGTGGAATGCTGCGCCTGATGAAGTCGGTCGGCTTTGCCATCGCGATGGATCCGCAGGATCCGACCATGCGCCGCGTCCACTACGACCTGGACGCGACTCCGGATTCGGGCGCATGACAGCGTTGGGGCGCCTCGCCGTACAACCGTATCATCTGGAGCGCCCCGCTACGGCCGCGCTGGCAGGCGCGGCCGGTCTCGCCGGCGCGAAGCGGTGCTTCGCGAATTCCCGGTTCGACTCCTGCGCCCGAATCCGAAGCCTCCTTCAAAGCTCCCGGTGGTACGAGGTGACCCGCTCGACCTCGTTCTTCGATCCCATGAACACCGCGACCCGCTGGTGGAGCTTCTCGGGCTCGATGTCGAGGATGCGCCGGGTGCCGTCGGTGGCCGCGCCGCCGGCCTGCTCGATCAGCCAGCCCATGGGATTGGCTTCGTACATCAGGCGCAGCTTGCCCGGCTTGTCGGGCTCGCGCTGGTCGCGCGGATACATGAAGATGCCGCCCCGGGTGATGATGCGATGGATGTCGGCGACCATCGAGGCCACCCAGCGCATGTTGAAGTCCTTGCCCCGCGGCCCCTGGCTGCCGGCCTCGAGCTCCTCGACGTAGCGGCGCACCGGCGCCATCCAGTGGCGCCGGTTGGATGCGTTGATCGCGTACTCGCGGGTATCGGCGGGAATCGTCAGGTTGTTGCCGGTGAGCCACCAGCTGCCGATGTCGCTGTCGAGGGTGAACTCGGCCACGCCGTCGCCGACGGTGAGCACCAGCTGGGTCGACGGACCGTAGACGGCATAGCCGGCGGCCACCTGGCGACTGCCGGGCTGCAGGAAATGCTCGTCGGCCGGGTCGGTGACGCCCTCGGGCATGCGCAGCACCGAGAAGATCGTGCCGACCGAGACGTTGACGTCGATGTTCGACGAACCGTCGAGCGGGTCGAACAGCAGCAGGAACGAGCCGCGCGGATAGCGGTTCGGGATCGGGTAGGAATGATCCATCTCCTCGGAGGCCATCGCCGCGAGGTTGCCGCCCCATTCGTTGGCTTCGAGCAGCACCTCGTTGGCGATCACGTCGAGCTTCTTCTGCTGCTCGCCCTGCACGTTGCCGGTGCCGGCATCGCCGAGCACGCCGGCGAGCTCGCCCTTGCGCACCGAGAAGCTGATCCGCTTGCAGGCGCGGGCGACGACCTCGAGCAACAGGCGCAGCTCGGCCGGAATCAGGTTCTTCTCGCGCTGCTTCTCGACGAGATACTGGGTGAGGCTGACTCTGGACATTCAGGATATCTCCGATGGCCGGTAGGCGAACTCGGCGTCGCCGAGGGTGCGGCCGAGGATCTCGGCGACGTCGGGTGACAGGTCGGGCAGGGCGGAAAGCCTGCGGACCGCGTCGATCATGGCCGCCTGGCGGGCCGGTTCGAACTTGCGCCAGCGGTCCATGGCGCGGGCGAGCCGCGCCGCGAGCTGGGGATTGAGGGCGTCGATGCTCGCGACCATCTCGGCCCAGTACGCGTAGCCACTGCCGTCGGCCGCATGGAACTCGGCCGGATTGCCGTTGCAGAAGGCCCCGACCAGGGCCCGGACCTTGTTGGGATTGCGGATCGAGAAGGCGGGGTGCGTCATGAGATCCAGCACCCGCTCGAGCACCGGGGGCTCGTCCGGCTGGCGATGCATCGTCGCCTGCAGGGTGAACCACTTGTCCATCACGAGGGGATCGTCGCCGAAGCGCGACTCGAAGGCCGCGAGCGCGGCCTCGCGATGCGGCGAGGCGCTGTTGACGAGGATGGCCAGGGCGGCGCTGCGGTCGGTCATGTTGTCGGCCTGCTCGAAGCGCTCGCGGGCGGCTTCGAGCGCCGCGGGATCGCCGGCGTCGGCCCAGTAGGCCAGCGCGAGATTGGCCAGGGCACGTCGGCCGGCGGCGGCCGGGTCGGGCGTCCAGGGCTCGCCGCTCGATGCAGCCGTCCGCTGCCAGGCCGGTTGCAGGGCGGTGGCGATCGCGACGCGCACGGTGCGCAGCGCGGCGCGCACCGCGACCGGGTCGACGAGCTCGAGCTGCTCGATCACGAAACCCTCGGCGGGCAGGGTGAGGACGAGCTGCTTGAAGGCCGGGTCCAGCGCGGCGTCGTCGAGCAGGCTGGCGAAGGCCTCGACGAGCAGGCCGACTCGCTCGTCGCCCTGGTGGCCGTCGAGCACCGCGAGGATCGCGCGCATCCCGAGTCGCTGCAGCGCATCCCAGCGATTGAAATGGTCGGGGTCGTGGCGGGCGATCCGGGCGAGCTCCTCGCCGAAATAGGTGGCCTCGATGATCACCGGCGCGCTGAAGCCGCGGCCGACCGAGAGCACCGGGGAATCGTCGATGCCTTCGAAGGTGAAGCGATGCTCGGCTTCGGTGAGCTCCAGCACCCGCGTGGTCGGCCGCTCGCCGTCGTCGGGAATCTCCGTGGGCGCCGGCAGGGGCAGCGGGCTGCCGTCGGCGCCGAGCAGGCCGACCGCCAGGGGAACATGCATCGGCTGGCCGGGTTGTCCGTCGGCCTGGGCCGGGATCGACTGGCGTACCGTCACGACGAAGCGCCGGTTGGGCGCATCGTGGCTGGTCTGCACCCGCAGTCGCGGCGTGCCCGACTGCGAATACCAGAGCCGGAAGTGGCTCAGGTCGCGACCGTTGGCATCGGCGATGGCCGCGACGAAATCGTCGCAGGTCACGGCCTGGCCGTCGTGCCGCTCGAAGTAGAGGTCCATCCCCTTGCGAAAGCCCGCCTCGCCGACCAGGGTGTGGAGCATCCGGATGACTTCCGCGCCCTTCTCGTACACGGTGAGGGTGTAGAAGTTGTTGATCTCGTGATAGGAATCGGGCCGGATCGGATGGGCCATCGGGCCGGCATCCTCGGCGAACTGCGCGGTGCGCAGCACCCGGACGTCCTCGATCCGCTTGACCGCCCGCGCGCTGGCGGCGGCCTGCGGCGAACCGGCCTGGCTGGCGAGCCGGTCGGCGGAGAACTCCTGGTCGCGAAAGACGGTCAGCCCTTCCTTGAGCGTGAGCTGGAACCAGTCGCGGCAGGTGACCCGGTTGCCGGTCCAGTTGTGGAAGTACTCGTGGCCGACGACGGCCTCCACGTGCGCGAAGTCGGCGTCGGTGGCGATCTGCGGATTGGCGAAGACGTAGCGGGTGTTGAAGATGTTCAGGCCCTTGTTCTCCATCGCCCCCATGTTGAAGTCGCCCACGGCGACGATCATGAAGCGGTCGAGATCGAGCTCGAGGCCGAAGCGCTGCTCGTCCCAGCGGATCGCGTGGACGAGCGAGTCCATCGCATGGCCGCAGCGGTCGAGATTGCCGGGCTCGACATGGATCTGCAGCGTCACCTCGCGGCCCGAACGGGTGCGGATCCGGCGCTCGGCGCATTCGAAGCGTCCGGCCACCAGGGCGAACAGGTAGGAGGGTTTCGGAAACGGATCCTCCCAGCGGACCCAGTGCCAGCCGGGGCGGCCCTCGCAGTCGCCCTCGGCGACCAGGTTGCCGTTCGAGAGCAGGGTGGGGCAGGTATCGCGCGGACCGTTGAGGGTCACGGTGAACCTCGCCATCACGTCGGGCCGGTCGGGATACCAGGTGATCCGCCGGAAACCCTGCGCTTCGCACTGGGTAAAGAAATTGCTGTTCGATACGTAGAGCCCCTCGAGGCGGGTATTGGCCGCCGGGGAGATCTCCGATTCGGTGAAGAGCTCGCAGGTATCGGGAACGTCGTCCACCGCCAGGCCGGCCGGGGTGATCCGCCAGCGGTCGGCCGCCAGGGGCATGCCGTCGAGGCGGATGTCCACCAGTCGGAGGTCCTCGCCGTTGAGCAGGAGACCGGCTTCGGCGGTTTCGGCATCGGCGGCCGGATTGCGCCGCAGCGACAGCCGGGACCGGACCGTGGTCCGGTCGGGATCGAGGTCGAACTCGAGGGCCACGTGGTCGACGAGGAAGGCCGGAGGCCGGTAGTCTGATCGGCGTACGATAATGCTCTGGTCGGTTCGCATGACGGAAGAAGAGTTTGTCGATGCATTCTAAGCTGTGGGCCGCCCGTGGTGGCCTTTCCGGACTGTTGCGCCGGGCCGCTCTCGGGCTCGCCGCCCTGGCGCTGGCCGCCTGCGCGAGCACGGTGGGCTCGGAGCTCACCGTATTCCATGAGTGGCCCTCGTCCGTGGGCGAGCGCAGTTTCCGCATGGTTCGGGCCGACGGCCAGGCCGACAGCATCGCCCATGCGAACTTCGAGCGCATCGTGCGCGCCGAGCTGATCGCCGCCGGCTTCAGGGAAACGCCGAATCCGCGCTTCGAGGTCGGCTTCGACTACGGCAGTCGTGAATACTTCGCCCGTTCGGTCGGCTACTACCCTCCGCCGTACTTCCATCCCTATTTCGGTTTCGGGTTCGGCGGCCCGCACGCCTTCATGAGCTTCTCCGCGCCGCTTTCGTGGTGGGCCTACGACCGCGACGAGCGGCGCTACGAGCGACGCCTGTCGCTCACCATGCGCGATCTCGCCGCCCAGCCGCCGCGGCGCGTCTACGAGGCGACGGCCGTCAACGCCGGCCTGTCGCCCGACATGACCTCCGCGCTGCCTTACATGGTGCGCGCGCTACTCGCGGATTTCCCCGGGCAATCGGGCACGACGCGCTGGGTCGACGTGCCCGTGCAGGGGCGGCCGCAGCAATCGGAGTCGCGGTCGCAGCAATGACCGCAGCGGGCTGATCGGGCCGCGCGTGTCGGCCCGCCGCTGGCTCCCGTCCACCGGCCACGCTGTGTAGCAGCAACAGTTGAGCCGGTTATCGGCGCAGATGGCGTCCGATGTGGAATCCTTCGCGTTCCGTAGTACCCCCTTCCGGTATATTTGCGCCACGATAACGAGGCGCTGTCGCGGGGGAATACATGGCAGGACTGACGAGCGCGTTGCGCGCGGCATCGATGCGGATCGCGCTCGAGCCGCGGATGCTCTTCGACGGCGCGGCAGCGGCGACCGCGGACGCGGCGCCCATCGACGTCAAGGACGCTCCCAATCTCGATCGGCCCGAGATCTCCGGCGACGCGAAGGCGACCGTCCGCGAGAACGGCACCCTGTGGTTCAACGGCCTCGAGGGGCACGGCCATGCGGCGCCGGTGCAGATCTCGGATCCGAACGACGGGCCGGGCGATCTCTACCAGGTCAAGCTCTGGGTATCGACCGGTGGCGCCACCATCGCCGAGGTGGCGGGAGCGGACATCCGCTACAACGGCCAGGACTGGGTGGAGCTCACGGGTTCGCTCGAGCAGGTCAACGAAGCGCTGGCGGGACTGCGCATCGACCCGACCCGGGATTTCGACGGCCAGGCGAAGCTCGGCATCCAGGTCAACGACCCGGACGGCCATTGCGTGGAACGCTGGATCACGATCTGCGTGGTCGATGGCAACCAGTCGCCGGTGGCCGGCGACGATCTGCGCGAATTCTGCTTCGGCACGGTATCGATCGGCGGCAACGTGATCACCGGCGGCCAGCGGGGCGAGACGGCCGATCATGATCCCGATGGCGACTCGCTCAAGCTCATCGGCATCACGACCGGCAACGCCGGCAATGTCGCGCCGGGCGGCGTCGGCGAAACCGTCAGCGGCCTCTGGGGCGAGCTGCAGATCGAATGCGATGGCAGCTATGTCTACCGGCCCGGCGAGCAGCTTGCCGACCTTGCGCCCGACGAGGTCCGTACCGACGTCTTCACCTATCTCATCGAGGACGCCGACGGCGCCACCGATACTGCGACGCTCACCTTCGTGGTACGCGGCGTCGATGTCTGCCCTGGTCCGGGCCCCGGTCCCGGGCCGGGACCGGAACCGGGTTCCCCGCCGCTGGCGGTGGACGACTTCCGTACCGTGGTCGAGGGCAACGTGCTCGGCGATGGCGACGCAGTACGCGGCAACGATTCCGGTGACCGGGCCGACAGCGATCCCGACGGCGATCCGCTGACGGTGATCGGGGTGACCGCCGGCAGCGACGGCTCGGTGCCGCTCGGAGGTATCGGTGCGCAGATCGCCGGCCAGTACGGCATCCTGACGATCGGCCCGGACGGCTCCTACACCTACGATGCCCGCACCGAGGCGGCGCAGGCGCTGCGCGAGGGCGAGCAGGTCGTCGACCGCTTCACCTACACGATCGCCGATCCGGACGGCAATCTGGACACCGCGACGATCACGATCCAGGTGATCGGCATCAACCTGCCGCCCCAGGCCAATCCCGATGCGGTCTCGCTCGATGCCGACCGCAGCGAGCCGCTGACGGGCAACATCATCACCGGCGGCGCACCGGGCGACAGCGCGGACACCGATCCCGATCCCGGCGATGCTCTGAGCCTTGCCGAAACCCCCGCGGCGGCGGTGATACCGGGCACCATCGCGGTGCCGGCCGACGGTTCGCCGGTCGCCGGCGCCCACGGCACCCTGGTGGTGTCTCCGGACGGCAGCTACAGCTACACCATCGATCCCACCGACCCGGTGCTGATCGCGCTGGGGCCCGGCGCGACGGTCGTGGATCGCTTCACCTACACCATCCGCGACCAGGACGGCGCGACTTCGACGACGACCCTGGTCGTGACGATCGTCGGCGTCAACGAGGCGCCGACGGCGCCGACGGTGAGCGTCGTCGTGCCGGGCGGCGCGGTATTCGGCGACGACGAGGCGCGCATCACCGACGTGCCGCCGCCGACCGACGTCGACCGGCCGGAGCAGGAGCTGACGGTGGTCATCACCGGGGTTCCGGATCCGGCCAACGGGCAGTTCGTCCGCGGCGACGGCACGCCGGTGCGCGAGGGCGACGAGTTGCCGGCCGAGGAGTTGCAGAACCTCTCCTTCGTGCCGGCGCCGTCGCCGGGAGCGCCTCCCGGTCCGGACGGCAACATACCGGCCGGCACCATGACCTTCATCGTCGACGACAACGCCGGCGGCCGGACGCCGGGTGGCATCACCGTGGCCATCGTGCCGGGTACGCCGGGCGGCCCGGGTGAACCCGGCGGTCCCGGGGAGCCGGGTGGCCCCGGAGAGCCGGGTGGGCCAGGTGGTCCCGGGGAGCCGGGCGGTCCTGGCGGCCCCGGCGGCCCGGTGGTCCCGGGTCCGGGCGGACCAGGTGGCCCGGGAACGGGACCCGGAACGGGTCCGGGGACGGGCATCGGTCCCTGGCCCGACAGCAGCGGCGCCGGCCCGGCCTTGCCGGGGCTGTTGCCGCCGATGTTCGTGGATCCGCTGGAGAAGGGACCGAGCTTCGGCGGCGGTGGCTGGCTGCCCGAGGATCCCCTGTCTCCCTTTGGGCCGCGCCATGTGCTGGGCATGGTCGAGGAGGCGCAGGGTCTCGCGGACGAGAAGGAGCACATCGATCGGCTCGCCGCCGAGGCGATCGGCGCCAGCGACGATTGCAGCCCGGTGGAGCCGGTCAAACCACCCGTCGCCAAGCCCAAGCCGAAGGCGGTGCCGCGCTCGGCGATGTCCGAGCTGGCGCGTCCGAAGGTGCGCAGCTTCTCCGAACAGGTGGACGTCGAGAAGAAGCGCTTCCAGGCACCGGCGAAGGTAAGGGTGGTCGCGGGCCGCCAGTGCTGATCGGCTTCGTATTCGATCGCATGGCCGCGTTGGGACGCCTTGCCGTGCAAGCGCACTGTCTGCGGCGCCCCGCCTTGCCCTGCAATCGAATGCGAACCCGTGTAATGGGCTTGCCCTGCACCGGTGGGCGATAGAATGGCGACGCGGTCGAACGAAGTTGCATCCGCCACGGGCGGATGCAACGCAGAACAATGAAGAGCAGCACCAGCACAGGAAGGACGAGCATGGTTCGAAGCCCACAGGGCCGCGTTCGCGCGGCGTGGTCATGGGGAGGGCTCGCGGCGGTCGTCGTCCTCGCCGGATGCGCGGTGACGCCGCAGCCTCTCACGGTCGACGAGATCGCGCAGCGGGCGACCGAGGATCGGGCGCGCATGGGCGAGAACCAGGAGCCGGTGAGCGCGCCGCTCAGCTTCGCCGATGTCGCGGCGCGGGTCCTGAAGTACAACCTCGACTTTCGCCAGCGCATGATGGAAGGCGCGCTCGCCGATCGCCAGCTCGCGGTCGGCCAGTGGGACATGTTCCCTGCGCTGCTTGCCAATGCCGGCTACGTCACCCGCAGCAACGAGGCCGCCTACATCAACGACGCGGGCGTCGTGTCCGCGGCGACCAGCGAACGCACCCGCCGGCTCGCCGGGCTCGAGTTCTCGTGGAACCTGCTCGATTTCGGCGTTTCCTACTATCGGGCGCGGATCCTCGCCGACCAGGTCCTGATCGCCGAGGAACGCAAGCGCAAGGCGATCCAGACCCTGATGCAGGAGACCCGCCATACCTACTGGCGGGCGCTGGGTGCGCAGCGCCTCGGCGATCGCCTGCAGGAACTGATGAAGCGCTCGAACGTCGCGCTCGCCCAGGCCCGGGTGATCGAGCAGCAGGGCTTGCTGCCGCAGGCGCAGGCGCTCGCCTACCAGCGTGCGCTGCTCGATGCGACGACCCTGCTGCAGCTGCGCCGCCAGGACCTCGAGTTCGCGAAGATCGAGCTCGCGTCCCTGATGAACCTGCCTCACCACGTCGACTTCACCCTGGCCGACGAGCCCGAGCCGGACCTCCCGCCGGTTCCCGCCGAGATCGAGAAGCTCGAGGATCTCGCACTCGTCCAGCGTCCCGAACTGCGCGAGGAAGACTACCGGCGCCGCATCACGGTGAACGATACGCGGCGGGCACTGACCCAGACCCTGCCCGGAATCTCCTTCAGCACCGGTTGGCAGTACGACTCGAACAGGTATCTGCTGAACAATTCCTGGGTCGAGACTGGGCTGCGGGTGTCGGCGAACCTCTTCCGGCTCGCGTCGATTCCCTCGATCCGCCGTGCCGGCGAGGCGCAGGAACAGCTCGACGATACCCGCCGGCTGGCGCAGGCGATGGCCGTCGCCACGCAGGTACGGCTCGCGGCGCTGCGCTACCGGATCGCCCGCGACGGGCTCGACCAGGCGGCCGAGAGCGCTCGCGTCGACTTCCGGCTCGCCGAGTACACCCGCGCGGCGGCGAGCTCCCGGGTCGATTCGGAGCTGGAGCTGCTGCGCACCGAGGCCCGTTCGCTGCTGTCGGAGTACGAGCGCCATATCGCCTTCGCCGACGTCCAGGCGGCCTGGGGCCGGCTGTACAACTCGGTGGGCTACGATCTCGTCCCGGCGGAGGCCGATGCCAGCCTCGCGATGCTGTCGCGCTCGATTCGCGATTCGCTCAACGAATGGCACCGGGCCACCTTCGAGCGGCCGCCGGCCGACAAGTCCTCCCTCGCTCCCCTGAGGCTGAGGGTCGCCGGGCTCGATGCCGATGCCGGCGAAGCGGTGCGGGCGGCGGTGGGCGCCGGCCTGACCCGGGCCGGCCTGCGGCTTGCCGCCGACGAGCGCGCATCGGCCTGGACGCTCGAGCTCGTGCCCGAGTCCGATATCGTGCCGGGCGAGGGCGCCATGAGCCGATGGACCCTGCGGCTGCTCGATGCGAACGGTCGTCTCGCGCTGCGCGCGAGCCACGCGATCGCGCTGGCCGGCGATCGGTCGGCCGAGGCGCTCGCGGCATCCGCAAGAGCGGCAATCGAGGCTGCGATGGTTGCGATGACCGACGAGCTGCGCTCGGCGGGACGCACCGAGGTGGCTTCGCGTTGAGCACCGTCGGCCGGACCCTGCTTTTCGCGGTGCTGGTGGGCATCGCGGGTGTCGCCGGCGCGCAGCCGGCCCGGCCGGGTACCGATGCGGCGAGCGCGGCAGCGCTTTCCGATGCCGCCAACGAGCGGCCCCGGGTGCTGCTGATGCCGGAGCACGAGACCACGCTGGTGGCCCAGACCGTCGGACGCATCGAACGTCTCGGCGGTGGCCTGGGCGAGGCGTTTCGCGCGGGCGCCACGCTGGTGGGCTTCGATTGCGCCGAGCAGCAGGCCCGGCTCAAGATCGGCCGTGCCGAGCTCGATTCCGCCGGCCGCAATCTCGAGGCGAAGCAGCGCCTGGCGGCGCTGCAGGCCGCCGGCGAGATCGAGGTGCAGATCGCCCGGGCCGCGGTGGACCGGGCGAATGCGCAGGTCGAGCTCGCCAATGTGCAGATCGCCCAGTGCCGGATCCGGGCCCCGTTCGCGGGACGGATCGCGAAGCTGCATGTGCGCGAGCACCAGGGCGTCAACATCGGCCAGCCGCTCATGGACATCGTCGCCGACGGGCCGCTCAAGCTGCGCCTGAACGTGCCTTCGCGCTGGCTCGCCTGGCTGGCCGCCGGCCATCGCTTCGAGGTGGCGATCGACGAGACCCGCAAGACCTATCCGGCGACGGTATCGGCGCTCAATGCGCGCGTCGACGCCGTCAGCCAGTCGATCGAGATCGAGGCCCGGATCGTCGGCAAGCATCCCGAGCTGTTGCCCGGCATGAGCGGCACCGCGCGCTTCGAACCCGGAACATGAACGCGCCCGCCGCCGATCCGGAACTCGGCCGCGCACTACCCGCCTACGCGCATCTGCAGGAACGTGCCCGCGCCGCGCGCAGCCCGCGCGAGCTCTGGTTCACCATCGCCAACGAGACCTGGCAACTGCTGCCGTACTCGCAGGCCTACCTGTGGCAGACCGACGGCGGAGCGGCCCGCCTGCGCACCGTCGCCGGGCTCGCCCAGCTCGCCGAGGATTCGCCGCTGACCGTCTGGCTGCGGCGGCTCGGCCGCTGGCTCGACCGGACCGTCGGCGACGACCCGGTGTTCCTCGCCCGTGACGACGTGCCGGCGGACCTCGGCGAAGGCTGGGACGAGTGGATGGGGGCGCTGCTCTTCGTCCAGCCGGTCCTCGCCCCCGACGGGCAGCGGCTGGGCGTCGTCGGCTTCGTGATCGAGGGTGCGCCGTCCGAGGCGATCCAGACCGTGCTGCTGCGGACCTTCTCTGCCTACGGCCACGCCTGGTCGGCGCTGGCGCCGCGGCGTCGCGCCCGCAGCCGCCTCAGGGGCTGGCCGGGCTGGGTGGCCGCGGCGCTGCTCGTGGCCGCGATGTTCATCCCGGTGCGGCTGTCGGTGCTCGCTCCCGCCGAGATCATCGGCCTCGATGCGCGGGTGATCGCGGCTCCGATGGACGGCGTGGTCGAGTCCTTCGCGGTCGAGCCCAACCAGGCGGTGGAGGCCGGCCAGCTGCTGTTCTCCCTCGATGCCACCACGCTCGTCAATCGCCGCGAGGTCGCCGCCCGCCAGTTGCAGGTCGCGCGGGCCGATGCGCTCGCCGCTGCCCAGAAGGCGTTCTCGAGCGATGCGAGCCGCGCCGAGCTCGCCGCCCTCAACGGCAAGGTCGCCGAACGGGAGGCGGAGCTCGTCTATCTCGAGCAACTCCTCGCGCGCATCCAGGTCCATGCGCCGGCGCCCGGCGTGATCGTCTTCGGCGATGTCAACGACTGGATCGGCAAGCCGGTTGCCACCGGTGAGCGGGTCGCGCTGCTGGCCGATCCCGGCGATGCCGGCGTCCTCGTCTGGCTGCCGGTGGCCGACGCGATCAACCTCGATCCTGGCGCGGAGGTCCGCCTGTTCCTGCAGGTCGCGCCGCTCACCCCGATCGATGCGACACTGTCGCAGACGAGCTACCAGGCGGTAACCTCGCCGGAGGGCATCTCGGCCTATCGGCTGCGCGCGCGATTCGCTCCGGATGACCCCCAGGTGGCCGCGCTTGCGCGCATCGGCCTGAAAGGCACGGCGAAGATCTACGGGCGCAGCGCGCCGCTCGCCTACTATCTGTTCCGGCGGCCGCTGGCCGCGCTGCGGGAATGGACGGGATTCTAGGTGGCGCAGGCGGTGCGCCGGCGCCGGTCCCGCGCTGGCCGGCGCTGCGCGACGACCTGCAGCTCTTTCCGGCCGCGCCCAATCGGGACGGATCGCCCGCCTGGATGATCCAGGATCCGGTGGGCAACCGTTTCTTCCGGATCGGCTGGGTCGAGTTCGAGGTGCTCTCGCGCTGGTCCCTGCGCGACCCGGCCCGCATCGCCGCCGCCATCACCGCCGACACTCCACTCGCGATCGACGCCGACGATGTGCTGCAGACGGTGGAGTTCCTGCGCCAGCAGCAGTTGCTGCGGGTGAACGATCCGCAGGGAGTGGCCTTGCTCGAGGCGATCGCGCGGCGGGCGAATCCGGCGCGCTGGAAATGGCTGCTCCACAACTACCTGTTCATCCGGATCCCGCTGGTGAGGCCGCAGCGATTCCTCGGCTGGCTCGCGCCGAAGCTGGGCTTTCTCCATACCCGGGGCTGCGCGATCGCGGTCCTGGTCGCGACGATCGCCGGACTGCTGCTCGCCGCCCGCCAGTGGGACAGCTTCGTCCATACCTTCAGCGACGTGATGAGCCCGGCCGGCATCGTCGGCTTCGCGCTCGCGCTGCTGTTCGCCAAGAGCCTGCACGAGCTCGGCCATGCGGTGACGGCGACCCGGCTCGGCGTGCGGGTCGCGCACATGGGGGTCGCCTTCCTGGTGCTCTGGCCGATGCTCTATACCGACACGGGCGAATCCTGGAAGCTCGCGGATCGCCGCGACCGCTTCCGCATCGCCGCCGCCGGCATGACGGTCGAGTTCGCGCTCGCGGGACTCGCGACGCTCGCCTGGAGCCTCGCCGACGACGGCGCCCTGCGATCGGCGCTGTTCTTCCTCGCGACGACGAGCTGGATCCTCACCCTGGCCATCAACGCCAGCCCCTTCATGCGCTTCGACGGCTATTTCCTCCTGTCGGATGCGCTCGACCTGCCCAACCTGCATGCCCGCAGCTTCGCCCTGGCGCGCGCGATGCTCCGGCGCCGGATCCTCGGTCTGCCCGAGCCCGACCCGGAGGTCTTCGAGCCGGGCCTGCGCCGCTTCCTGATCGGCTTCGCCTTCGCCACCTGGATCTACCGCCTGGTGGTCTTCATCGGCATCGCGATCGCGGTCTACTACGTGTTCTTCAAGGCGCTCGGGCTGCTGCTGTTCGCGGTCGAGATCGCCTGGTTCATCCTGCGCCCGCTGTGGTCCGAGCTGGGCGTCTGGTACGAGCGGCGCGCCGAAGTGGGGCGGGCACGCGGGATCGCGCTGCTGCTCGTCCTGGTCGCGGTCTTCGCGCTGCTGGCGCTGCCGTGGCGGGGCTCGGTGCGTGCCGAGGCCTGGCTGCATTCGGCACAGCAGCAGCGCCTGTACAGTCCGTTCGCCGCGCGTGTCGTCGAGTTGCCGGCCGAGGGCCCGGTCGGCGCCGGAACCCGCCTCGCGCTTCTGGATTCGCCGGATACCCGCAGCCGCGCGGACCAGGCGGGCATCCTCGCGGCGGCGCTGGCCCTGCAGCGCGACCAGAGCGTCGGCCGCGGCAGCGATGCGGCCGAGCGGGCCAACCGGCTCGGCGAACAGCTCGCCCGCCAGCTCGCCGAGCTCGGCGCCGAAACCGGCGAGCTGGAGCGGCTTGCCCTGGTGGCCGACTTCGACGGCATGGTGGTCGACCTCGACCGGGATCTGCGGCCCGGGGAGTGGATATCGGCCAACCAGCCGATCGCGATGGTGATCGATCCCGATGCCTGGGTGGTGGATGCGCTGGTCGAGCAGCGCGACCTCGACCGGTTGCGCATCGGCGCGCCGGCGCGCTTCCATCGGCGCGGCGACTGGGAAGTCCTCGATGGCGAAGTCATCGCGATCGATTCGGCGCGGTTGCAGCGCTTGCCCGATCCGATGCTTGCCGCCGATCGCGGCGGCCGCGTCCCGGTGCTGCGCGGCGACGACGGCCGGGAAGTGCCTCGCGACGTTCTCTACCGGGTGCGGATTCGCATCGAGGGCGTGCCCTCGCAGATGCGCTCGGGCCTGGGTTCGGTCCGGGTCGAAGGCGAGCCGCGCAGCCTGTTGCGCGAAGCGCTGGTTTCGGTGGCGGCTGTGCTCGTCCGCGAAAGCGGGTTCTGACGCGACTCCGGCTTCGACCGCATGGCCGCACTACTTCAGTGCGCGCTCCCGCCACCAGTTGGGCGACACCGTCGCGAAGTCGCCGCCTTCATGCAGACGGTTCGCGAGCTCCAGCCCGGCGATGCCGGGAGGTGTCTCGACCAGCCAGCGGGTACCGCTCTCGTCGAGCGCCCGCGAGACGCTGACGCCGTAGGCCGCAAGCATCCGGCCGAGCGATTCCGCATCGACGGGATTGCGGGTGGTGAGGATCGCGCCGCCGGGCAGGGCCCGCTTCACGGCGGGCGAGTCGGCGTCGCGAAACACCGGGGAACCCGCTGGCGCCTCGCCGCCAGTCGCCGCGTCGAACGCCTTGCCCGATGGCGTCGCGCGCTCGGCGAGCACCGGCTCGTCGCCATCGAAATCCACCCGCAGGCGCTCGTCGACCACGAGGTCGCGGCGCCGCTGGCCGTCATACCAGTGATGGGTGGCGGTGCCCGGCGTGGCCGTCGCGGCGGGCTTGGCCGGGCTCACGACGGGCGTGGCGATGGTCGTTTCGCCTGCATGCGCCGGCAGGGCGGGCAACAGCACGGCGACGAGAAGGATTCGAAGCATGTCAGCGTCCCCAGATCCGCATCTGCCAGCCCTGGAAGGTGCCGACATCGCCGGCCTGCAGATCGGCGACCCGCAGGATCCAGTTGCCCGTGGCCGGTTCGTTCAGGTGGCGGACGGTGCCGAAGCGCCAGCCCTCGTAATTACCGCAATGTATCCCCAGGCGTCTTCTCGGGTCGTCGGGATCGGGGATGGAGCAGACTCGCGCTTCGGCGAGTCGACTCGTGAGTCCGTTCGGGCTGACGAGGTCGATCTGCAGGTCGCCGGAATAGCTGTGCGCGGCAGTGAAGCGTACCTCGATGAACTCGATCTCCTGGATGTCGCAGCCGGCGATCGAGACGGTGTCGGAGACCGCCTGATCGAGGCTGTTGTCGACGACGGCGACGTTCGGATTGCGGACTCCGGATTCGCAGTACTTCTGCTCGACGCTGCCGCCGACCGTCTGCCAGCCCGGCGCAGCGGCGACGGCCGCCGCCGCATCGACGGTGCCGAAGCCGAAGTCCGGGTGATGCCACAGCCCGAAGTTCGACGTCCAGCCGGCGCTGCCCGGCAGATTGCGCCGGGCGGTGCGGGCGAGGATCAGCTGCACATCGCGCCAGGTCAGCGCCGGGTTGGCCTCGAGCATCAGGGCGACGGTTCCCGAGACCATCGGCGAGCTCGCCGATGTACCGGTGAAATCCGCGATGTACCGGTTGTCGAGACCGGTGGTGGTGATCGCGCTTCGGGTGTTGCTCGAGGGCGCGCAGACCAGCACGTTGGCGCCGGTCTCACCGTACCAGGGCCGCTGGCCGTTGTCGTCGACCGCGCAGACGGTGATCTGGCCGCGCTTGTTCACGTAGCCATCGTAGTTAGAGTTGTCCTCGAAGTTACCGCCGTTGCCTGCAGGGAACACGAAGATCGAGCCGAGCCCGCCCCGGCCCTGGGCGAGGCCCTGCTCGATCGCGGCATCGAAGCTCGCGTCCGACGAATAGAGCGCACCGGTATCGGGCGAGCCCCAGCTGTTGGCGTAGATCGCGTTGCGGTCGCGCTGGTAGCCGAGCGCATGAGCGATGTCGGCATCCATGTTGGTCGACAGCGGATTGAGCCCGACCATCGATGCCGCGGGCGCCACCCCCGAGCCTCCGATCGCGTTGCCGCCCCGCGCGGCGACGATTCCGGCGACGGCGGTGCCGTGGACATTGCCCGCGGCGCAGGGCAGGGGGTAGTCGCTGCCGAAGTGGGCGCCGGGCCGGTAGTTGAAGCTGCCGCCCGCCACGATGTTGGGCCGGAGGTCTTCATGGAGCACCTCGATGCCGCTGTCGACGACGGCGACCTGCACTCCCGCGCCGCTGGCCTGCTGCCAGGCGCCGGCGATGCGCAGATCCTCCCCCGGGGTGCCGCCGCTCTGGCCGGTATTGCCGAGATGCCACTGCGAGGCGAGCAGCGGATCGGCGCCGCTTTCCGGCGTGGGCGCAGCCGTCAGGAAATAGGGCTGGGTGCAGCCGGCCTCGTTCAGGCGTTTCGTGCCCGGGCCGCCTCCACCGCCTCCGCCGCCGCAGGCGGCCATGACGAGCGAAGCGCAGACCACAGCGGCGGTCGGAAGGCCTTGCGGGACTTGGGGCATCGATTCGGGGCTGGCTGGTCCGGATGCCGAAGTTTAAGGGTTTTATCGGCACGGTGATTGCTATCATCCTCGCGAACGATCCTCCGGTCGGGCCCACCCTTCCGGTTCGCTCTCCAATCGACGCTCCCGTCCTCCTTCTTCCGGAACGACCATGCCCCGCATCCAGACCCTGCTCGTGGCCAACCGCTCGGAGATATCGATCCGCGTCATGCGCGCCGCTGCCGAGATGGGCATCAGGACCGTTGCCATCTACTCGCACGAGGATCGCTTCTCGCTGCACCGCTTCAAGGCGGACGAAAGCTACCAGGTCGGCGAGGGCAGGAAGCCCCTGCAGGCCTATCTCGACATCGACGACATCATCCGGGTGGCGCGGCTCGCGAAGGTCGACGCGATCCACCCGGGCTACGGCTTCCTGTCGGAGAACCCGGATTTCGCGCGTGCCTGCCGCAAGGCGGGGATCCTCTTCGTCGGACCCACCCCGGAGGTGATGACGACGCTCGGCAACAAGGTGTCGGCGCGCAACGCCGCGGTCGCCGCGGGTGTGCCGGTGATGCCGGCGACCCCGCCGCTGCCGCCCGACATCGAAGCGGTGAAGCAGCTCGCGGCGAAGATCGGCTATCCGCTGATGCTCAAGGCGAGCTGGGGCGGAGGCGGGCGCGGCATGCGGGTGATCGAGGGCGAGGCCGACCTCGAGTCTCAGATCGAGGTTGCCCGGCGCGAGGCCGCCGCGGCCTTCGGCAACGACGAGGTCTACCTCGAGAAGCTGGTGCGCCGGGCGCGCCATGTCGAGGTGCAGCTGCTCGGCGACACCCACGGCAACCTGGTGCATCTCTTCGAGCGCGACTGCTCGGTGCAGCGGCGCAACCAGAAGGTGGTCGAGCGGGCGCCGGCGCCCTATCTCGACGAGGCGACCCGCGCCGCCCTGTGCGATGCGGCGCTCGCGCTAGGCCGGGCGGTGGGCTACAGCCATGCCGGTACGGTCGAGTTCCTGATGGACGCCGATACCGGCGAGTTCTATTTCATCGAGGTCAATCCGCGCATCCAGGTCGAGCACACCGTGACCGAGGAGGTCACCGGCATCGACATCGTCAAGGCCCAGATCACGATCGCGCAGGGCGCCCGGATCGGTTCGGCCGACTGTCCGGTGCCGGCGCAGTCGGACATCCGGCTCAACGGCCATGCGCTGCAGTGCCGGGTGACCACCGAGGATCCCGAGAACAACTTCACCCCGGACTACGGCCGCATCCAGGTCTACCGCAGCGCCTCGGGCTTCGGGATCCGGCTCGACGGCGGTACCGCGTATTCCGGGGCCGTGATCACGCCCTACTACGATTCGCTGCTGGTGAAGGTGACGGCCTGGGCACAGCGTGCCGACGAGGCGATCCACCGCATGGATCGGGCGTTGCGGGAGTTCCGCATCCGCGGCGTGGCGACCAACCTGCAGTTCGTCGAGAACGTCATCAACCATCCGGATTTCCTCGCCGGCCGGATCACGACGCGCTTCATCGACGAGACCCCGGAGCTTTTCAGCTTCGCCCGGCGGCGCGACCGCGCCTCGCGGCTGCTGCGCTACATCACCCAGGTGAGCGTCAACGGGCATCCCGACATGGCGGGGCGGACGGCGCCCGATCTCTCCCACCATCATCTCGCCCTGCCGCGGACCGATCTCGCCGAGCCGGTCCGCCCGGGAAGCCGGGACCGGCTGCGCGAGCTCGGGCCCGAGAAGTTCGCGCAGTGGATGCTCGACGAGCCGAGGGTGCTGCTCACCGACACCACGATGCGCGATGCCCACCAGTCGCTGTTCGCGACCCGGATGCGGACCATCGACATGGCGCGGATCGCGCCGCACTACGCCCGCCTGCTGCCGGGCCTGTTCTCGGTCGAGTGCTGGGGCGGGGCGACCTTCGACGTGGCGATGCGCTTCCTGAAGGAGGACCCGTGGCAGCGCCTCGCGGCCCTGCGCGCGGCCATGCCCAACCTGCTGCTGCAGATGCTGCTTCGCGGCAGCAACGCGGTCGGCTACACGAATTACGCGGACAACGTCGTTCGTCATTTCGTGGCGCAGGCGGCTCACAACGGGATCGATCTCTTTCGCGTATTCGACTCGCTCAACTGGGTCGAGAACATGCGGGTGGCGATCGACGCGGTGCGGGAGTCGGGTACGCTGTGCGAGGGCGCCATCTGCTACACAGGAGATCTGTTCGATTCCTCGCGCCCGAAGTACGACCTCGCCTACTACGTCGGCATCGCGAAGCAGTTGCGCGCTGCCGGCGTCAACGTGCTCGGCATCAAGGACATGGCGGGTGTCTGTCGGCCCCGGGCGGCGGAACTGCTTGTGCGCACCCTGAAGGAGGAGACCGGGCTGCCGGTGCACTTCCATACGCACGACACCAGCGGGATCTCCGCTGCCTCGGTGCTGGCGGCCGTCGCCGGCGGAGCGGACGCGGTCGATGGCGCGATGGACGCGATGAGCGGGCTCACCTCTCAGCCCAATCTCAACGCGATCGTCGCCGCGCTCGCAGGCTCGCCCCGCGATCCCGCCGCCGGGGGCGGGGTCGACGCGGACGCGATGCGCGACATCGCCCACTATTGGGAGGGCGTGCGACGCCTCTACGCACCGTTCGAATCCGACATCCGTTCCGGCACGGCCGACGTCTATCGCCACGAGATGCCCGGTGGCCAGTACACCAATCTTCGCGAGCAGGCGCGCTCGATGGGGCTGGACCATCGCTGGCCGGAAGTCGCCCGCGCCTACGCCGAGGTCAACCGGCTCTTCGGCGACATCGTCAAGGTGACGCCGACCTCGAAGGTGGTCGGCGACCTGGCCATCTTCATGGTCGCGAACGATCTCGATCCGGCGGCGATCGCCGATTCCTCGCGCGAGATCGCGTTCCCCGAATCGGTGGTGGCGCTGTTTCGCGGCGAGCTGGGCTTTCCCCCGGATGGATTTCCGGAGGCACTGTCACGCAAGGTGTTGCGCGGCGATCCGCCCGCGCCCTACCGGCCGGGCGACCGGATCGCGCCGGTCGATCTCGATGCAGCCCGCGCCGACGCGGAGAAGGCGGCCAGCCGCCAGGTCTCCGAGACCGAATTCTGCTCCTACCTGATGTACCCGAAGGTGTTTCGCGACTATGCGGAGCATCGCCGGACCTATGGCGACGTGAGCCGCCTGCCGACGCAGACCTTCTTCTACGGGATGCGCGAGCGCGAGGAGATCACGGTCGACATCGATCGCGGCAAGACCCTCGTGGTCCGGATGCAGGGCACCGCGCCTGCCGAGGACGAGGGTGTGGTGCGCGCGTTCTACGAGCTCAACGGCCAGCCGCGCACGTCGCGGGTCGAGCAGGCGGGGGCGAAGCAGGCGCCGCGGCGGCTTCGCGCCGATCCGGAGGATCCCACGCATGTGGCCGCCCCCATGCCGGGGATGATCGTCACGGTGGCGGTCAAGTCCGGGCAGCGTGTCGGCGCCGGCGATCCGCTGCTCTCGATCGAGGCGATGAAGATGGAGACGCAGATCCGTGCCGAGCGCGACTGCACCGTGAAGGCGCTGCACGTGAAGCCCGGCGAGACCATCGAAGCGCACGATCTCCTGCTGGAGATCGACTAAGCCGCGCTGATGGCTTCCGCGCGGCCGTCCATCTCGAGGTGCGGGATGTGGTTGAAGGAGAGCAGCCGGTAGCGGCCCCCGCCGGCGATCAGCTCGCAGATGCCGGTATTGCGGAACTGGAGGTTGAGCTCGATCGCGGTGGCGGGCGGCGCGCCGAGGATGTCAGCCACCACGCGGCATATCGCGCCACCCGAGCTGACCACGAGAATCCGGTCCTCGCGTCCGGCCCCTTGCGTTGCGGCGGCCAGTCCCGCCGATATCCGTGCCCCGAACTCGGTCCAGGTCTCCGGCACGTCGGCGAGGCCCGTATCGGCCCAGTGGTTCATCGCGTTGCGAAAGGTCTGCCAGTAGTCCTTGTAGTCGGCGAGCTGGTGCTCGACCGGCGAGCGGCCCATGGTGAACGCGGAATAGATCGGGCCGGCGTGATACTCGTCGAAGCCGGGGTGGACGACGGGCTCCACCGTCTCGCCCATGGCGGACAGGATGGCGGTCGCGGTATCGCGCTGGCGCGCGAGGGTGCCGCAGAACACCCGCGAGAAGCGCAGGCCACGCTCGGCGAAGTGTTCCCCCAGCCAGCGCGACTGGCGGTGGCCGAGCTCGGAGAGGCGATCGTAGTCTTCGGTGCCGAATGACGCCTGGCCGTGGCGCACGAGATGGATCAGGGACATCGGGGCGGTCGGTATGGAAGCGGGACGGGCCCCGATTATCCCGAATCCCGCCGCCGGCGTCCCGCGCACCGCCGGGGCCGAGGTGCTTGCGCTATCCTTGAGCCGTCCGGAGTCCGGTGGATCGGGCCCGCAAACGGAGACAAGGGAAGACGATGTTCCATCCGAGCCTGCATGCCAAGAACGCCCCCGACCGGATCGCCTATCGCATGGCGGAGTCCGGCGAAACCGTCAGCTACGGCCAGCTCGACGAAGCTTCGAATCGTTTCGCCCAGCTGCTGCGCGCAAGCGGCGTCGGCCCCGGCGAGCACATCGCCCTGATGGTCGAGAATCATCCGCGCTTCTACGAGATCTGCTGGGGCGCGCAGCGCTCCGGCGTGATCTTCACCGCGATCAGCACCCGGCTCAGCGCCGAGGAAGCCGCCTACATCGTCAACGATTGCGGCGCGAAGCTGTTCGTCGGCTCGAGGAAGCTCGCCGATGTCTGCGCGAAGCTGCCGGCCCTCACTGCGGCGGTACGTCGCTGGCTGATGCTCGACGGCACGGTCGACGGCTTCGAGTCCTGGGAGGCGGCGATGGCCGCCCAGCCGGCGGTCCCGGTGGACGACGAGGTGGCGGGCAGCGACATGCTGTACTCCTCGGGAACGACCGGCCGGCCCAAGGGCGTCGCCATGCCCTTCGAGCGCGAGCCGATCGACGCGATCTCCCCCCTGCTCGAGGTCACCCGCAAGGTCTACGGCATGGACGAGAGCACCGTCTACCTGTCGCCCGCGCCTCTCTATCATGCGGCGCCGCTGCGCTTCAACATGTCGGTCATGCGCCTTGGCGGAACCTGCGTGATCATGGAGCACTTCGATCCCCAGCGTTATCTGGAGCTCGTCGAGCAGCGCCGCATCACCCATACCCAGGTGGTGCCGACGATGTTCGTGCGCATGCTGAAGCTGCCGGAGGAAGTGCGATCGCGCTACGACGTCTCGTCGCTGAAGTGCGCGGTCCACGCGGCGGCGCCCTGTCCGATTCCGGTCAAGCAGCAGATGATCGAATGGTGGGGGCCGATCCTCTGGGAGTACTACGCCGGCACCGAGGGCAACGGCATGACGCTCGTCGGTTCGCAGGAGTGGCTGACGCATCCGGGCACGGTCGGCCGCGCGGTGATCGGCAAGCTGAGGATCTGCGACGACGACGGCAACGAGTTGCCGGTCGGCGAGCAGGGAACCATCTATTTCTCCGACGGCCGGGACTTCAAGTACCACAACGATCCGGAGAAGACGGCGCAGTCGAGGAACGCGAAGGGCTGGACCACCCTGGGCGACGTCGGCTACATCGACGAGGAAGGCTTTCTCTATCTCACCGACCGCAAGGCCTTCATGATCATCTCGGGCGGGGTGAACATCTATCCGCAGGAGGCGGAGAACCTGCTCGTGATGCATCCGAAGGTCGCCGACGTCGCGGTCTTCGGGGTGCCGAACGAGGAGTTCGGCGAGGAGGTCAAGGCGGTCGTCCAGCCGCGCGACATGCGCGATGCCTCTCCCGAGCTCGCCGCCGAGCTGATCGCCTGGTGCCGCGAGCGGCTCGCGCACATCAAGTGCCCGAAGACGGTCGACTTCGAGGAGGAGCTGCCGCGGGCGGCAACCGGCAAGCTCTACAAGCGCCAGTTGCGCGACCGCTACTGGGAAGGCCGGGCGACGAAGATCTAGACGACGCCGGCTTCGCGCAGGCGGGCGATGTCGGTGGCGCCGTAGCCGATGGCGGCCAGGATCTCGTCGGTATGCTCGCCGAGGATCGGTGCCCGGCTGCGGATCCCGGTGTCGGCATCCGACAGCTGCACCGGCACCGCCGCGACCGGCGCGGGCCGTTGCAGGCCTGGGAACCCGGTCGGGTGGAGCAGCCCGAGGGCGGCCGTCTGCGGATGGTCGAGCGCCTGCTGGGCCGATAGCACGGGGCCGGACGGGATCTTCGCTTCGCCGAGAATGCGCACGATCTCGTCGGTGTTGCGTCGAGCGCACCATTCGCGCATCGCGTCGTCGATCGGTCCGGAGTTGCGACCGCGGGCATCGTCGTCCGCGAAGCGCGGATCCTCGAGCATCCACTCCTGGCCGACGAGCTTCGCCCAGCGCCGGAACAGCGGATGCCCGACCACCTGCACGAGCACGTGGCCATCGCGCGTGGGATAGATGTTCAGCGGCGCCGCCGTCTGCCCGAGGTTCCCGGTCGGACGCCGGTCGGCCCTGATCGTGGCCTGCTCGATCAGCATGCTGTTGGTGGTCGCCAGCGCGGTGCCCAGCAGCGAGCCGGTCACCTGCTGGCCTCGGCCGGTCTGCTCGCGAGCCATCAGGGCGCCCATCGTGCCGAAGGCGCAGTGAAGGGCGGTCCCGAAGTCGACCCAGTTGACGGCCGCGCGATAGGGTTCGCCCGGCTTGCCGGTCATGAATACGCTCCCCGACATCGCCTGGCCGACTCCGTCGAAGCCGACGTAGTCCGCCATCGGGCCGCTCGGGCCGTAGGCGGAGCTGGTGGTGAGGATGATGCGCGGATTGATGGCGGCAAGGCTTGCATGGTCGATGCCCATCGACACCAGGGTCGCCGCCGGCAGGTTCGCCACCACGACATCGGCGCGCTCGACGAGGCGCCGGACGATCTCGCGGCCTTCCGGACTCGTCGGATCGAGCGTCAGGGAACGCTTGTTGCGGTTCATCTGCAGGAAGAGCGCGCCTTCGCCGGTCTCCGACACCGGGCCGACGAAGCGATCCTCGCTGCCGCCGCGCTTGTCGATGCGTATGACGTCGGCGCCGAGCTCGGCGAGCAGGGCAGCGCAATACGGCCCCGCGATGTAGCGACCGAAGTCGAGCACCTGGATGCCGGCCAGTGGTCCAGCCATGACTTTCTCCTCGGGGAACCGACCGGGGAGTCTATCAGCGGCCGGCGCCCGCGGCGTAGGCGATCGGCTCCTCGTCGCGCGCGATGCAGGCGCGGATATGGGCGAGCGCCTCATCGACCTGGTCCACGAGGATCAGGCAGATGTCGCCCGGACCGATGCGCGACAGGGCGATGTCGATCGCCCGCAGCTCGCCACTGACCTCGATCACCTCGCCGCGCGCACGGTCCGCGAGACCCTCGCGCAACAGGGCGATGACCTCGCCATCGGCCCGGCCGCGCTGGCACTGGTCCTCGTAGAGGACGAAGTCCTCGAAGCAGCTGGCGAGCCGCGCCGTCTGGCCGCGAATGTCCTCGTCGCGACGGTCGCCCGCGCCGCTTATCACCACGCTGCGGCGACGGGCATCCATCGATCGCACCGCGTCGACCAGGGCGGCCATCGCATCGACGTTGTGTCCATAGTCGGCGATCACGGTCGCGCCGTACCAGTCGAGGCGGTTGAAGCGCCCCGGCGCGTTGTCGCTCTCGTTGTCGAAGCGCTCCAGCGTTTCCTGAATCCGGTTCCAGTCCAGGCCCAGCGCCCAGGCGGCGCCCACCGCCGCCATCACGTTGTCGACCTGGAAGGGGATCCGGCCGCCGCCGGTCACCGGAATGCTCGCCATGTCGATCTCGCCGCGCCAGCTCCCGACCCGGGCCACGATCCGCCCGCCTTCCACATGGAGAGTGCGCTGGCCGCGCGCATGATGGGCGGCCAGTACCGCGTGGCGGGGATCCCGGGCGAAGAAGATCACCGAGCCGGGGCAGGTCGCCGCCATCGCCGCGACCAGCGGATCCGCGGCGTTGAGCACCGCCGACCCGCTGGCGGCGACATGGTCGACGATCACCCGCTTCACGGCGGCGAGCTCCTCGACGGTACCGATGTGGTTCAGGCCCAGGTGATCTCCCTGGCCGATGTTGGTCACCACCGCGACATCGCAGCGATCGAACGCGAGCCCCTCGCGCAGCAGCCCGCCGCGGGCGACCTCGAGCACCGCCGCGTCGGTATCCGGATGCATCAGTACGCTGCGCGCGCTGCGCGGGCCGCTGCAGTCGCCGGTGTCGATCGTGTGGCCGTCGACCTGGACGCCATCGGTGCCGGTCAGGCCGACTCGCCGTCCGCTGGCGGCGAGCAGGGCCGCGACCAGCCGCACCGTGGTCGTCTTGCCGTTGGTTCCGGTGACCGCGACCAGCGGGATGCGGGCATCGTCGCCTGGAGCGAACATCGCGTCGATGATGGCCTCGCCGACCGGGCGGGACTTCCCGTACGACGGCGAGAGGTGCATGCGCAGGCCGGGCGCCGCGTTCACTTCGACGAAGCAGCCGCCGGTCTCGGCCAGTGGCCGGCTCAGCGTCTCGGCGACGACGTCGATCCCGCAGACGTCGATGCCCACCGCCCGGGCGGCGTCGACCGCGCGGGCGGCGACCTCCGGATGGACTTCGTCGGTGACGTCGGTCGCGGTGCCGCCGGTGCTGAGGTTGGCATTGTCGCGCAGCACGATGCGCACGCCGGCCGACGGGATCGATTCGGGCGTGAAGCCCTGCATGCGGATCCGCGCCACCGCGATCTCGTCGAAGCGGATGCGGGTGAGGGAGGTCGCATGGCCTTCGCCGCGGCGCGGGTCGGCGTTCACCATGGCGACCAGCTCGGCGATCGTGTGGATGCCGTCGCCGATCACGCACGGCGGATCGCGGCGGGCCGCGGCGGCGACACGCTCGCCGACCACGAGCAGACGATAGTCGTGTCCCGGGACGTAGCGTTCGACGATCACGTCATCGTCGTAGCGAAGCGCGGCGGCGAAGGCCTCGGCGATCTCCTTGCGGGTCTCCGCGCCGACCGTCACACCCTTGCCCTGGTTGCCGTCGCGCGGCTTGACCACCACGGGCAGGCCGATCTCGCCGGCAAGCGCCCAGGCGTCGTCGGCGTTCGTGCAGACCCGACCCGCGGGTACCGGTACGCCGGCCGCCGACAGCAGCTGCTTGGTCAGCTCCTTGTCCTGCGCGATCGTCTCGGCGATCGCTCCGGTGCGGTCGGTCTCGGCGGCCTGTATCCGGCGTTGCCGGCTGCCCCAGCCGAACTGCACCAGGCTGCCTTCGGTGAGGCGCCGGTAGGGGATGCCGCGCGCGACGGCCGCGGCGACGATGGCGCCGGTGCTCGGGCCGAGGCGCAGGTCCTCGTCGAGCTCGCGCAGGCGGGCGAGGGCGGCGCCGACGTCGAAGGGAGTGTCGTCGCGCGCGGCGATGCACAGCGCCGCCGCGAACTCGAGCGCGGCATGGCCGACCGCTTCCTCGGTGTACTCGACCACGACATGGAAGATGCCGGTGTCGCGGGTCGCCACCGTGCGCGAGAAGGACACCGGACAGCCGGCCTGGGCCTGGAGCCCGAGCGTGGCGAGCTCGAGAAGTTGCGCGATGCCGAGGTCGGGCTGGTCCGGATAGGCGCGCAGCGGGCCGATGCCGGGGAAGCGTTCACCGATCCTCGCCTCGATTCCCGGCAGGCCGCGCAGCGAGAGTTCCGCCGCGTCGCAG
Source organism: Burkholderiaceae bacterium (assembly GCA_023954135.1). GTDB lineage: Bacteria > Pseudomonadota > Gammaproteobacteria > Burkholderiales > Burkholderiaceae_E > JAMLIN01. Next base: position 41,362 of record JAMLIN010000016.1, read on the forward strand.
TGAACCGTCGCTTCGATCGCGGTTCGCGAAGTCCATCGGTTGGGGCCGCGTAAGCTGCGGATGCGCTGGATGTCCATTCTTTCTTTCTTCTGGGTTTCGTCAGCGAGCCGTCGTGGCCACCGACAGGTGCGGCACCGTGCCGCGGTCGTCCGGCCGCCCGGCTTCCCGGTCGGCGTCGAAGGTGTCGAATCCGGTGCGCAGGACCTCGGGCGGCACGCCCAGGGCGATGGCGCAGGCGGACGCCGCAAGGGCCGTCGCTGCGTCCACGCCACGGCGGGCGCAGCGGGCCAGCGTGGGCGGCTCGATCAAAGCGACCTCGTGGCCGCTGCCGGCAAGGACGAGGCGGCCGTCGCGCGCAAGGACGGCCTGGCCGCCGTTCTCGCAGTGCCCGGCCACGGCCGGCGATTCCGCGTCGGTGCTGTAGAGGACGACCTCGCCGTCGCACAGCCCGATCATCTCGACCACGGCCGGATCGTCGGCGTTGAGGACCGCGGCGCCGCTGGCGAGGACCACGTCGACCTGGGTGCGAAGGATCCGGTAGGCCTGCTCGGCGTCGGTGATGTCGAACCCGGCGAGCTCGGGCAGGACCGTGACGTCGGTGACCAGGCCGATCTGGCAGCGGTCGTAGGGAAGGCCGTCGGCGAGGATGTCGGCACTGCCGTGGGTGAAGACGGCGCATTCGACGGTGGGGTTCATCAGGAGCAGGCTGCCTGCGTCATGGCCTGCGGGCGCGGGATGGGCGAGGCGGCGCTCGCCGATGAACAGGCCCGCCTCGCAGGCGAGCCCCACCCGGCGCCCCTGCAGTTGCATCAGCCAGGCGACCAGCCTCGCGATCCGCGCGGTGTCCCGCGTGCCGCTGATACCGACGATCGGAATCCGTCCGTCGCCGCGGCCCGCGAAGAGATGCTCGACGATGGCTTCGCCGACCGGGCGCGGCTCGCCCTCGGCCGGGCGAAGGTGCATCAGCAGGCCAGGCCCGGCGTTGACCTCGACGATCGCGCCGCCCTGCTCGGTCAGGGGCTTGCCGATGTCGGTCGCGACGAGGTCGATGCCGGCGATGTCCAGGCCGATCACCCGGGCGGCGAGGGCAGCCACCCGCGCGACCTCCGGATGGACCCGGTCGGTGACATCGAACGCCACGTTGCCGTTGCGCTGGATCAGGACCTCGCGTCCGGCGGCGGGCACCGAATCCGGGGTGAGCCCCTGGCGCGAGAGCTCGAGCCGGGCCGGCGAATCGATGCCGACCGGGTTCAGCGGATGATTCTCGGTCCGGCCCCGGCGCGGGTCGGTGTTGAGCTGCGACGCGATCAGCTCGAGCACGGTGCTGTGCCCGTCGCCGACGACGCCGGCGGCCTCGCCGCGGGCGGCGGCCACCACGCGGTTGCCGACCACCAGCAGGCGGTGCTCGTTGCCGGGCACGAATCGCTCGATGATGACCCCGCTGCCTTCCTGCGCGGCGACCTGCCAGGCCGCCTCGATCTCGTCGCGGCTGTCCAGGCAGGTGAACACGCCGCGGCCATGGTTGCCGTCGACCGGCTTGACCACCACGGGCAGCCCGACCGATTCGGCGGCATCCCAGGCCTGCGCGACATCGTCGACGAGCTCGCCCTCGGGCACCGGAACGCCGCAACCGGCGAGCAGCCGCTTGCTGAGATCCTTGTCGCGGGAGATGGTCTCGGCGATCGCACTGGTCCGGTCGGTCTCGGCGGTCCAGATCCGGCGCTGGTTCGCGCCGTGGCCGAGCTGCACCAGGTTGCCCTCGTTCATCCGCGTGGCCGGGATGCCGCGGGCGACGGCGGCATCGACGATGCAGGCGGTGCTTGGGCCCAGGCAATGCCGATCGGCAAGCGCGCGCACCCGTCCGACCGCGGCGTCGACGTCGAAGGGCAGGTCCTCGATGGCGGCCATCAGGAGATCCCGCGCCTCGCGCAGGGCGGCCTCGCCGACGGCGGGGGGCGGTGATCCGATCACCACCTTGTAGACACCGCGTTTCGACGTCTCCCGAGCCCGGCCGAAGCCGGCCGTGACGCCGGCCAGCTCGAGCAGCTCGAGGCTCAGGTGCTCGAGGATGTGTCCCGGCCAGGTGCCGTCGCGCAGGCGCTTGAGGAAGCCGCCGCGCTCGCCGATGCTGCAGCGATGCTCGATGAGCGTCGGCACCCAGGCGGCGAGCCGCTCGGGCAGACCGTCGATCAGGTTGGACGGGAAGTCCTCGAGATCGTGGATGTCGACGACGGCCTCGAGCACGGACCAGTACGTCCACATGTTGGGGCCGCGCACATGGCGGATGCTCACGATCTCGATCGTCTTCTTCATTCAGGGCCTCGTCCGGACGCGAGCGCACGCCGCAGCCATCGGCGCGCGCGCTTTCAGTCCGGTAACAGGGGGAGCGCCGTCAGCTCGGATCGGACCCGGACGGGCCGCTTCGGCATTTGGCTTTGGCTGGGGTAATCTCGCGAATCGGGCGAAGCTTACCGCAGCGGCGCGGAACGTGCAGGGCGCCGCGTTCCGGTGTTTCCGGCTCCCCCTCGACCCCACCGCGAGCTCCCGACGGAGACTGTGATTCAGGACGACCGACCCTCGATCGAGCCGCCGCTCGCGCCCGGCGAACGGCTGCTCGGGCGACTCGACACCGATTTCGACGCGGCCGGGCGCTTCGCGCCGGGTCGCCTGCTGCTGACCGACCAGCGCCTTCTCGCCCGCGGCGGCCCGGCCGGCGAATGGACCGCCTTCGAGCTCGGCGACGAGCTGCGCCTGCGCCTGTCCGACCATGGCGGGGTCGGGACGCTCGAGCTGCACGGTCCCGATGCCCGTCTGGGTCGCTGGCGCTACCTGATGCGCCGCCAGGACCAGGCGGCCGAGTTCGCCGAACTGGCCCGCCGGCAGCTCGCCGGCATCGAGCAGGAGGCCGAGGAGCCGCAGTGCGCCGCCTGCGGGGCTACGGTTCCCTATGCCGGGGCTCCGTGCCCGGCCTGCGAGGCGGAGGAACCCGCCCAGGACACGGCCCCGGCGACCTGGACCCTGTTCCGCCTCTGGCGCTTCGCCCGGCCCTATCGCGGCTCGCTCGCCCTCGGATTCGGCCTGACCCTCGCCTCGACCGCGGCGACCCTGGTGCCGCCGTACCTGACGATGCCGCTGATGGACGATGTGCTGATCCCGTTCCAGAACGGCCAGCCGATCGATACCGGGCTCGTCGGCCTCTACCTCGGCGGCCTGCTGGTGGCCGCGTTGTTGGCCTGGGGTCTCGGCTGGGCGCGCACCTACATCCTGGCGCTGGTCAGCGAGCGGATCGGGGCCGACCTGCGGACCGCCGCCTACGAGCACCTGCTGTCGCTGTCGGTCGACTTCTTCGGCAGCAAGCGCACCGGCGACCTGATCGCCCGGATCGGCTCGGAGACCGACCGGATCAACGTCTTCCTGTCGCTGCACCTGCTCGACTTCGCGACCGACGTCCTGATGATCGCCATGACCGCGGTCATCCTGATGTCGATCGACCCCTCGCTGGCGCTGGCCACCCTGCTGCCGCTGCCCTTCATCGTCTGGCTCATCCACATGGTGCGCGAACGCCTGCGGACCGGCTTCGAGAAGATCGACCGGGTGTGGGCGCAGGTCACCAGCGTGCTCGCCGACACCATCCCGGGCGTGCGGGTGGTCAAGGCCTTCGCCCAGGAGGCGCACGAATCGGAGCGCTTCCGGGTGGCCAACCAGTACAACCTGCGGGTCAACGACCGGCTCAACCGGACCTGGTCGCTGTTCGCCCCGACGGTATCGCTGCTCACCGAGATCGGGCTGCTGGTGGTCTGGGCCTTCGGGATCTGGCAGATCGCCCACGACCGGATCAGCGTCGGCGTGCTGACCGCCTTTCTCGCCTACATCGGCCGCTTCTACACCCGGCTCGACACCATGAGCCGGATCGTGTCCGTGACGCAGAAGGCGGCGGCCGGCGCCAAGCGCATCTTCGACATCCTCGACCATGTCTCGAGCGTGCCCGAGCCGGTCGACCCGAAGCCGCTCGGCCGGGTCGACGGCCGGATCGAGCTCGAGCGCGTCGGCTTCCGCTACGGCAACCGGCAGGTGCTCCACGACATCGACCTGCGGATCGAGCCGGGCGAGATGATCGGGCTGGTCGGTCACAGCGGCTCGGGCAAGAGCACGCTGGTGAACCTGATCCTGCGCTTCCAGGACCCGGTGACGGGGGTGATCCGGCTGGACGGGACGGATATTCGAGACCTCGGTGTCGCTGACTATCGGCGGCATATCGGGCTCGTCCTGCAAGAGTCGTTCCTGTTCTTCGGAACGGTGGCGGAGAACATCGCCTACGGCCGGCCGGGCGCCACCCGGGCCGAGATCGTCGCCGCGGCGCGGGCGGCACATGCCCACGACTTCATCCTGCGCCTGCCGCAGGGCTACGACTCCCTGGTGGGGGAGCGCGGACAGTCGCTGTCGGGCGGCGAGCGCCAGCGGATCGCGATCGCCCGGGCGCTGCTGATCGATCCGAGGATCCTGATCCTCGACGAAGCGACCGCCTCGGTCGACACCGAGACCGAGCAGGAGATCCAGCGGGCGCTGGACAACCTGGTCCGGGGGCGTACGACGATCGCGATCGCCCATCGCCTCTCGACCCTGCGCCAGGCCGATCGGCTGGTGGTGCTCGATCGCGGCCGGATCGTCGAGCAGGGCGGGCACGATGATCTGCTGGCGGCGCGCGGCGCCTATTTCCGGCTGCACGAGGCGCAGGCCCGGCTGGCCGAGGCCCAGTTCGGGCCCACGTCCGTGCCGGCCCCGGTGCCGGGGCCCGGACCGGAGGCCGGGCTCGCCACCGGATCGCGCGGCGATGCGGGTTCCCAGCAGGGGAGGGCGTCGTCGTGAGCGCCGACCGGGTTCCGGCGCCGGACGCTGGCGCCATCTCGCTGCGATTCGATGCGCACGGCCGGCTCGAATTACGGCTGGCCGACGGCTCGGTGCTGCCCGACGTCATCGCCGTGCGCGCCTTTCCGCTCTCGGCGCCGGAGGAGGGGATCTCGCTGGTCGGTCGCGATGGCCGCGAGCACTGCTGGATCGAGACCCCCGCCCAGCTCGATCCGGCGTCCCGGGAAGTCCTTGCGAGCGCACTGGCCGAGCGCGACATCGTGCCCCGGATCGAGCGGATCCTCTCGGTGTCCACCTTCGTGACCCCGAGCGAGTGGCAGGTGGTGACGGATCGGGGCGAAACCAGCCTCACCCTGCGCGCCGAGGAGGACATCCGCCGGCTCGGGCGCCGGGCGCTGCTGATCGCCGATCGCCACGGCATCCATTTCCGGGTCGACGACATAGGGGCCCTCGACGCTGGCAGCCGCCGCTTGCTGGATCGTTTCCTGTAGGCCGGCCTGAAGTAGGATGAGCAGTCATGCATGAAATCATCTGCCCGCATTGCGGGAAGGCGTTCAAGATCGACGAGGCCGGGTACGCGGACATCCTGAAGCAGGTTCGCGACAGCGATTTCGAGAAGCAGTTGCACGAGCGGCTTGAGCTGGCCGAGCGGGACAAGCGAAACGCCGTCGAGCTCGCCCAGGCCAGGATCGCCGGCGAATCGCAGAAGGCCGTCGCGGCCAGGGAGGCCGAGATTCTGGCGCTGAAGGCCCGGCTCGATGCCGGCGAGCTCGAGCGACAGCTCGCCGTGACCGAAGCCTTGCGCTCGGTCGAGAAGGAGCGCGACGAGCTCAGGAGCGGCCTGCAGCGGGCTGAGCTCGAGAAGCGTCTGGCCGAAAGATCCCTGAAGGAGAAGTACGAGACGCAGATCAGGGATCGCGACGATGCGATCGAGCGCCTGCGGGACATGAAGGCGCGGTTGTCGACCAAGATGGTCGGCGAGACTCTCGAGCAGCACTGTGAGACCGAGTTCAACCGGATCCGTGCCACCGCATTCCCGAGGGCGTACTTCGAGAAGGACAACGACGCGCGCAGCGGCAGCAAGGGCGACTACATCTTCCGCGATTCGGACGCGGCGGGAACCGAGATCGTCTCGATCATGTTCGAGATGAAGAACGAGAGCGACGAGACCGCCACCCGGAAGAGGAACGAGGACTTCCTGAAGGAGCTCGACAGGGATCGCACCGAGAAGGGCTGCGAGTACGCGGTGCTGGTTTCGCTGCTCGAGCCGGACAGCGAGCTGTACAACACCGGGATCGTGGACGTGTTTCACCGCTACCCGAAGATGTACGTCGTCCGGCCGCAGTTCTTCATTCCCATCATCACGCTGCTGCGCAACGCCGCGATGAAATCGCTCGAGTACAAGTCGGAGCTGGCGCTGGTGAAGGCGCAGAACATCGACATCACGAACTTCGAGAACCAGCTCGAGGCTTTCAAGACCGCGTTCGGGAAGAACTACGACCTCGCCTCCCGGCGTTTTCAGACGGCGATCGACGAGATCGACAAGTCGATCGACCATCTGCAGAAGACGAAGGAGGCCCTGCTCGGCGCCGATCGCAATCTTCGTCTCGCGAACGACAAGGCGCAGGACGTGACGATCAAGCGGCTGACCCGGGGCAATCCGACGATGGCTTCCAGGTTCGCCGAGCTCGGGAACCGGGATCCATGATCCGTTCGGTTTCCACCCTGCTGATCGGCATGGCCATCCTGCTTGCCGGTTCGGGGCTGCTCGGCACTGCGCTCGGCCTGCGCGCGGCCCACGAAGCGTTCGATCCGGCGCGTACCGGCGTTCTCATGGCGGGCTATTTCGTCGGCTTCGTCGCCGGCTACTGGATCTGTCCGCCGATCATCCGACGGGTGGGCTTCGTGCGCGCCTTCGCCGCATTCGCCGCGATGACCGCCACCGTCTCGATCGCCTACTCGCTCTATGTCCAGCCGGTGCCCTGGTTCGCGCTGCGGATCGTCAACGGCATCGGCCTGGTCGGGATCTACATGGTGATCGAGAGCTGGCTCGGCGCCCATGCCGGCGACGCCCGCGGCCGGGTGCTCGCCGCCTACATGACGATGAACATGCTCGGCCTGGCGGCAGGGCAGGCGCTCGTCGATCTCTACCCGATCGAGGAGACGACGCTGTTCGCCATTGCCGCCGGGCTCTTCTGCCTCGGCCTGATGCCGATCGCCCTGACTCCGCTCGTCGAGCCGGCACGGATCGAGTCGGCGAGCGTTCGCATCGTGAAGATCTACCGCACCTCGCCGACCGGCTTCGTCGGCGGACTGATCTCCGGGATGGTGTCGGGCGGCTTCTGGTCGCTCGCCGCCGTCTATGCGGTGGGGGTCGGTGCGCTTCCCGGCGATGTCGCGATCGCGATCGCGGCGGCGGTGCTCGGAGGCGCGGCTTTCCAGGCGCCGATCGGCTGGCTGTCGAGCCGTACCGACCGGCGCATCGTGCTCACCGTGGTCGCGGTGGTGGCGGGGCTGTCGTTGACCGGTGTCTGGCTGGTCGGCGAATGGGCCCCCGGGAGGCTCCCGTTCGCGACCTTCGCCTTCGGCGCGGTGGGCTTCGCGATCTACGGCCTGTCGGTCGCCCAGACCCAGGAGCGCTTCGCCGCGGGAGATTCGCTCGAGGCGACCAAGGGCCTGCTGCTCGTGCACGGCATCGGCGCGATCGTCGCACCGATGATCATGGGCGTGCTGATGCGCGGTTTGGGTCCCGGCGCGTTCCCGATCGCGATGGCCTCTCTCTGCATCGTGCTCGCGGTGTTCTGCGCATGGCGGATACGGATCGAGCCGCCGGTGCCGGTGGCCGATCGCGGCCCCTTCGTGCCGGTCAACGAGAGCTCGCCGGCGGCTGCGCAACTCGATCCGCGCTCGCATACCGACTAGGAGTCCGCGACCGGGTCGCACGTCCTCCAGGCGTGCTTTTCGGGACTACCGGATCGAGCGGGGCGCTGCCGCGATCGGCTTCTGAAGCCAGGCGCAGGCCGCACCCGCAGCGAGCACCAGCGCCGAGCAGGCCAGCCCGCGGGACAGCCCGCCCGGCCCGTCGGCGATCCAGCCCACCGCGCTCGGTCCGATGATCTGCCCGGCCGCGAAGACGATGGTGAACGCCGCGATGCCCCCGGGCCAGAGAGGCGCCGGCAGGTTGTGCCGGACCAGTGCCGTGGTCGACGCGACCACCGAGAGGAACACGGCGCCGAACAGCAGCCCCGACGCGTAGACCGCCAGCGGATGCGTGGCGAACACCGGCAGCACGGTCGCCACCGCCAGCAGCCCGTTGAGCAGCGCGAGCGCCTCGCCGCCGCGGCAGCGCTGCAGAAGCCCCGCCCACAGCCATGACGAGGCGACCACGCCCATGCCGAGCAGGATGAAGAACACCACGATCTGGTCGGTCCCGAGCTGCTGCTCGCGCAGCAGCGTGATCACGAAGGTCATGTAGCCTATGTAGCCCAGCCCGAACATGAAATAGGCGAGCAGGCCGGGCAGGAACGGGCCCCAGGCGAAAGGCGGATGGCCGTGCGCATGGGCCGGCGCGGACGACAAGCCCCGCGTGCCGGCCGCGATCAGCGCGGTGCTGGCCGCCGCGGCGATGCCGAGCGCGACCCAGGCCCAGCGCCAGCCCTGCGTGGCGGACAGCGCGACCAGCGGCGGCACCAGCAGCGCCGATACGACGATGCCCAGGCCGGTTCCGCCGTAGTAGATGCCCAGGATCAGGCCGGAAGCCTGCGGGCGCGTCGCAGCCACCCGCGCCGAGAGCAGCCCGCCCGACACGAAAGTCGCCGCGCTTGCCGCGCCGGTGACGAAGCGCAGCAGGTAGAGCGCCGTGTCGCTCGACACCGCGCCGTGCACGGCCAGGCTCAGCGCGGCTCCGATGCTGCCTGCCAGCAGTGCCGTACGGGCGTCGAAGCGGGCCAGCCAGCGCGGCGCGAGCAGCGCGCCCAGCAGGTACCCGCCGGCGTTGACCGTGTTCATCGCCCCGGCCGTCAGATAGCTCCAGCCGAGATCCTCGCGCATCGGCGCGAGCAGCAGCGCGTACGAGAATCTCGCCAGCCCCAGGGATACAGCGGCCGCCAGCGCCAGCGCGGCGGCGCTGCGCAGCGCCGCGCGCGAATCGTCACCAGCGCGGGGCATCAGGTCGTCGGGTCGTCCATGGTCGAGGCAGCGCTGCGGTCGGAGCGCCGATCCGCGATAGTGCCATGAACGAGCGTCTATCCGCCGCGCAGTGCCGCTTCGGTGGCGGCATCGGCCGGATAGAACAGCTCGACGCAGAGCTCCTCGAGCGTGATGTCGCGCGGTGTCCCGAAGGTAGTCAGGGTGGTGAACATCGACAGCGTCGCGCCGCCGATCTCGAGCACGCAGGGCACGAGCAGTCCGGCTCCCGGCGTATCGGCACCGGCGATGCCCGACAGGGCGTCGATTCCCGGGTAGCCGCGAATCTCCTCGAGGAGCTCGAAGCTCGCGGCATCGCGATTGGCGGCGGTGAGCCGCTCGAGCGCGCCGAGCATGTAGCTGCCCCACTGCCCGAAGTTCCGCGTGTGGGCGGCGAAGCCTTCCGGGTGAAGGCTCGCCCGGAACAGGTTCAGCGGCGGGCCGCGCAGGAACTCCGGCAGGAGCGCGGTCAGCCCGGATGCCGCCCGGTTGGCGAGCACCACGTTCCAGTGGCGGTCCAGCACGACGCCGGGATAGGGATCGTGGGCTTCGAGCAGGCGCATCAGCGTTGCGCGGACCTGGTCCATCTCGGCGGCATCGAGCGCCTGCTCGCCGAAGCGGGGCGCGTAGCCCGCGGCGAGCAGCCAGGCGTTGCGGTCGCGCAGGGGCAGGGACAGGCGCCGCGCAAGCGCGAGCAGCACCTCGGGGCTCGGCCGGGACCGCCCCGTCTCGACGAAGCTCAGGTGTCGCGGAGAGATGCCGGCGTCGAGCGCGAGCTCCATCTGGCTCATCCGTCGCAGGTTCCGCCATTCGCGGATCGATGCGCCGACGTCGCCGCCGACACCGCCACGCATTGCGGCGGCGCTCGGGCCGCCCTGTGAAGTCCTCATCCCTGCCTGCTCCATTCACGCCAGCGGGTGCTCGCGATTGCGACGATAACCGACAGCGTCCCGAACCCCAATGTTCCGCGCCGGTGCTCGCCGGGTCGATTACGTCCCGGGTAATCGGGTCGCGGCGGTCCGGAGGGAGGGATGGGGCGATAGACGATGTCAATCACCTCGCGCGCTTATTCCGATTGGCCGGATCGATTCGATCCTCCGATAATCGATGCACGAGCCGCGTACACGCGGAAAACGGAGCGCGAGCGCTGATGCAGTCCAATGGATCGAGCGCCGTCGGCCAGCCCGGCCTGGCGGCGCAGTTGCGAAGCCACCCCTACGCGGCGGCCGGCCTGGGGCTGGCGATGCTGACCGTGCTGGCGCTGATCGTCGCCGGCCGCAGTCTCGGCGCCGGCGTATCGCCGGAGATCGTCCGCAACGCCCTGCTCGGCGGGCTCGCCGGCTTTGCGGCGACCGCGTTCGGCGCCTGCGGCGCGCTGGTCCTGCGGGGGCTCAGTGCCCGCGCCGAGGACAGCCTGCTCGGCTTCGCGGCGGGCATGATGCTCGCGGCCAGCGCCTTCTCGCTCATCCTGCCCGGCATCGAGGCGGCTCGCGACCAGTTCGGTCCGGGTGCGATCGCCGGCCTCGTCGTGGCGCTCGGCCTGGGCCTCGGCGTCGCCCTGATGCTCGGCCTGGATCGTTTCACCCCGCACGAGCACGCGCATATCGGCGTCCATGGGCCGCAGGCATCGCGGGTCCCGGGCGTGTGGCTCTTCGTCATCGCGATCACGCTGCACAACCTGCCCGAAGGCATGGCGATCGGGGTCGCTTTCTCCCAGGGCGACCTGTCGGTCGGCCTGCCGCTGACCGCCGCCATCGCGATCCAGGACGCGCCCGAGGGGCTCGCCGTCGCGATGGCCCTGCGCGCCGCCCGTATCGGACCCTGGCGCGCGGTGCTGGTAGCGGCCGCCTCGGGCCTGATGGAGCCGATCGGCGCGCTGATCGGCCTGGGGTTGTCCACAGGCATGGCGATTGCGTATCCGATCGGCCTCGGCCTCGCTGCCGGGGCGATGATCTTCGTCGTGTCGCACGAGGTGATCCCCGAGACCCACCGCAACGGCCACCAGACACCGGCGACCATCGGGCTGATGGGCGGGTTCGCGGTGATGATGGTGCTCGATACCGCCTTCGGCTGAAGTCGTGCCGCCTACTGACACCAACAAGGAGAAAGCAATGCCTGCCAAACGCAAGAGCAAGTCCGATGCCACCAAGACCGTGATGCAGCCTGTGAACATCGGCATCTCGGAGGCCGACCGCGGCAAGATCGCCCAAGGCCTGTCGCGCCTGCTGGGCGACAGCTTCACCCTCTACCTGATGACGCACAACTTCCACTGGAACGTCACCGGCCCGATGTTCAACTCGCTGCATGCGATGTTCATGGAGCAGTACACCGAGCAGTGGAACGCGCTCGACGAGATCGCCGAGCGGATCCGGGCGCTCGGCTTCCATGCCCCGGGCACCTACAGTGCATTTCTCGAGCTCGCGTCGGTCAAGGAAGTGACCGGCACGCCGAAGGCGCTCGACATGGTGCGCCATCTCGCCGATGCCCAGGAGGCGACGGCCCGCACCGCCCGCAGCCTGTTCGACGTGGTCGACAAGGCGGGCGACCAGCCCACGGCCGACCTGCTGACGCGTCGGCTCGACGTGCACGAGAAGACCGCCTGGATGCTGCGCAGCCTCCTGGTGGAGCAATAGGCGCCGTAGAACGCAGATCCCGGACCCGCGGCCGGGCCGGCCCGTGGCGGGCCCGGCCCGGGCGACCGGCAGTAGCCATGCTCCGCCGATAAAGTAAACTTTGTTTACCAGTTTCGGAGGAGACACCCGATGGGGGCGCCCAGCCTCGGCTTCGCGCTGGCCGACGTCACGCGCCTGATGCGCCGGGCGTTCAGGCATCGCCTGCGCGGCAGCCAGCTCACCTATACGCAGGCGCGGGTGCTGGTGCACCTGGCCAATGAATCCGGGATTCGCCAGATCGACCTCGCGGAGCGGCTCGAGATGCAGCCGATGGCGCTCAGCCGGGCCATCGACCAGCTGGCCCGGCGTGGAGTGGTGAAGCGCTGCTGCGACCCGACTGATGGCCGTGCCCATCTGCTCGTACCGACTCCCCGGGCACAAGCGCATCTCGATGCGATCGCGAAGGTCATCGCATCGATCCATCTCGACGCCTTGCGCGGTGTGTCGTCCGCCGATGCCGGGATCGCACTGTCGGTGATCGAGGCGATGCGCGTCAATCTCTCGTCGCGCCCGACGGATCCGGAGAAACGGCAGGCGGGCGGGGAGCGATCCCGATGAGCGAGGGTGAGCGCGGGACCGCGCCGCCACCCGGGCCACCCCCCGCCGAGGCGCCGGTTCCGGTGCCGATGCGTGCCCGACGCCGGCGCGGCATCCGCTTCCTGTTGCTCGTCGTGGTTCCATTGCTCGCTCTGCTGGCGGGCATCGGCATCTATCTGCACGGCGGGCGCTTCGTTTCCACCGACAACGCCTACGTCAAGGCCGACAAGGTCCTGATCGGCACCGAGGTGGCCGGCCGGATCGCGGAGGTGCTGGTGCGGGAGAACGAGATGGTCGAGCCGGGCCAGCCGCTCCTGCGGCTCGATCCGGCGCCGTTTCGCATCGCGCTCGCGCGCGCCGAGGCGCAGCTCGCCCAGGTGAGCACCGAGCTACGGGTGCTCAAGGCGAGCTACCGCGAGAAGCAGGCTTCGCTCGCGATGGCGCGCACCCGGCAGGACTTCGCGCTTCGCGAGCAGCGTCGGCGGGCGGATCTGCATGATCGCAACTTCGTGTCCGCCGCCAGCTTCGACGACGCGCGGCTGGCGCTCGACCTCGCCCGCCAGCAGGTCGCCGTCGACGAGCAGGATCTCGCGCGGATCGCCGAAGCGCTCGGTGGCGGCCCCGAGGTCGCCGTCGAGGATCATCCCAACTACGTCGCCGCGCTTGCCGAGCGCGACCGGGCGCGGCTCGACCTCGATCGGGTCGAGTTGCGCGCGCCGGTAGCCGGCATCGTCGCCCATGTGCCCGTCGCCGGACAGCACGCGGCGCCCGGTCTCGCGGCGCTCGCCCTGGTGGCGAGCGAGCGCCACTGGGTGGAGGCGAACCTCACCGAGACCGACCTGACCCATGTGCGGCCCGGCCAGCCGGTCGAGGTGCGCATCGACACTTTTCCGGGCCGCCGGCTGCGGGGCGCCGTCGAGGCGATCAGTCCCGCCACGGGCGCCGAGTTCGCCCTGATCCCCCCGCAGAATGCGACCGGCAACTGGGTGAAGATCGCCCAGCGGGTGGCGGTGCGGATCCGGCTCGACGATGCGGCCGACATGCCGGCGTTGCGCTCGGGCCTGTCGACCTGGATCGAGATCGACACCGGCCATCGGCGCCGCCTGTTCGGCTACGCCTGGCCGGACGGCCGGTGATCGCCGCAGCCACGGCCGCCGCCCGGGAGGGCGGGGCGGCCAACCGCGCGATGATCACCGTGTCGGTGATGCTCGCGACGATCATGCAGGCGCTCGACATGACGATCGCCAACGTCGCGCTGCCGCAGATGCAGGGCACGATGGGGGCGACCCAGGAGCAGATCGCCTGGGTCCTGACGTCGTACATCGTGGCCGCGGCGATCGCCATGCCGCTGACCGGTTTCGTCGCCGCGCGCATCGGTCGCCGCCGCCTGTTCCTGTGGTCCGTGGCCGGTTTCACGGTCGCGTCCATGCTGTGCGGCGCGGCGCAGGACCTCACCCAGATCGTCGGTTTCAGGCTGCTGCAGGGCGTCTTCGGCGCGAGCCTCGTGCCGCTGTCGCAGTCGGTGCTGCTCGATGCCTACCCCACCGAGAAGCATGGCCAGGCGATGGCGATGTGGGGCGTCGGCGTGATGATCGGCCCGATCCTCGGCCCCTCGCTGGGCGGCTGGCTGACCGAGTACTACGACTGGCGCTGGGTCTTCTACATCAACCTGCCTTTCGGACTGCTTGCCTGGTTCGGCGTGTCGCTGTTCGTTCGCGAGACGCCGCTCGAGCATGATCGCCGCTTCGACCTGCTCGGCTATGCGCTGCTCGCCCTGTCGATCGGGGCGCTGCAGATGATGCTCGACCGGGGCGAATCGCTCGACTGGTTCAGCCACGAGGAGATCATCGTCCTGTGCGCGACGGCGGGGATAGCCTTCTACCTCTATGTCGCGCACACCTTTACCGCCGAGCGTCCCTTCCTGGACCCTGCGCTGTTCGCCGATCGCAATTTCAGCATCGGACTGATGTTCAGCTTCGTGACCGGCGTGCTGCTGCTAACGACCCCCGCGTTGCTGCCGCCCTTCATGCAGAACCTGCTCGGCTATCCGGTCCTCGACGTCGGTCTGGTGATGGCGCCACGCGGCGTCGGCACGGCGATCTCGATGATGATCGTGGGTCGGCTGTCCGGGCGGATCGATCCGCGCATACCGGTGGTGCTGGGTCTCGCCCTGAGCGCCCAGTCGCTCTGGGAGATGTCCGGCTTCACGCCCGACGTGGGCAGCTGGGAGATCGTCCGCACGGGACTCGTCCAGGGCTTCGGGCTCGGCTTCATCTTCGTGCCGCTGTCGACGCTGAGCTTCTCGACCCTGCCGGTGCGCCTGCGCAACGAGGGAACCGCGATGTACAGCCTGGCGCGCAACATCGGCAGCAGCATCGGGGTGTCGGTGGTCTTCGCGATGCTCGCTCGCAACTCGCAGGCCAACCACGCCGGGCTCGCCAGCTACGCGACCCCTTTCCACCCGCCGCTCGCCGATGCGCTCGCCCGTGGCCTCGTCGATACCTCGACGCCGGCCGGCCTGGCGCTTTTCGACGCGCAGGTCACCCACCAGGCGATGACCCTCGCGTTCCTGCAGGATTTCCGGCTCATCATGTGGTTCACCCTCGCGGCGATACCGCTGACGCTGCTGCTCAGGCCGGCCGCGCGGCGACCGAGCGCAATTCCGCCCCGGCCTGGCGCAACACCGACCAGCCGGCGCTGATCGCGAGGCTTGCCATCACCAGGGCGACGACCAGGTCCGGCCAGCGGCTCCCGGTGCCGAACACCCCCATCGAGGCGAGCAGGACCGCGAGGTTGCCGATCGCGTCGTTGCGGCTGCACAGCCAGACCGAGCGCATGTTGGCGTCGCCATCGCGCCAGGCATAGAGCAGCCATGCGACCGCGATGTTCGCCGCCAGCGCGAGCAGGCCCACCAGGCCCATGGTCAGTGGCTCCGGGGTGATGCCGTAGGCGGCGGCCCAGCCGGCCCGCCCGATGATGAACATGCCGAAGAGTGCCATCGTCAGCCCCTTGATCCAGGCGGCTCGGGCGCGCCAGGCGAGGCTCATCGAGAGCACCGCGAGCGATATGCCGTAGTTGGCCGCGTCGCCGCCGAAGTCGATCGCATCGGCCAGCAGCGCGACCGACCCCGAGTGCAGCCCGGCGCCGATCTCGACCGCGAACATGGCGGCATTGACCAGCAGCGCGATCCAGAGGGCGCGACGAAAGCCCGGTCCGCCGCCATGGGCATGGGGATCGTGCGAGTGGCAGCAGTGATGGGACATGAGGAATCTCCCGCGTGTCTGTCGCCTGCATTCGACACCCTGTAGTCGCTGCAATGTCAAGTGGCGCCGGGAACGGTTCCGTGGGGAGGGCCCGGGTGCGCTTGCGTTATGTACAAAGGTATATAACGATTGGGGTCCGGCGGCGGCGGGCGCGGTCGCCAGCATCCAGCAGGGGAGGGATTCACATGGGAACCAGGCTGTTCTTGCGGCTGCGCCGGACGATGCGGCGCGTGGTGTGGATGGCGGCGGCCATTCTCGGCATGGCAGGCGTCGGCGCGCATGCCGGCGAGGTCAGCGTTGCGGTCGCCGCCAACTTCCTGAAGCCGATGCAGTCGATCGCGCCCGATTTCACTGCGGCCACGGGTCACCAGGTGGTGGTCTCCGGGGGTTCGACGGGCAAGCTCTATTCGCAGATCGTCGCCGGCGCGCCGTTCGACGTCCTGCTGGCGGCCGACGCGAAGACACCGAAGCGGCTGGTCGACGAAGGCCACGGCGTTGCCGGCAGCCAGTTCACCTACGCGATCGGCCAGCTCGTGCTCTGGAGCGCGGATGCCGAGCTGGTCGACGGGGACGGTGCGATCCTCGCAACCGATCGCTACACGAAGATCGCCGTCGCCAATCCGAAGCTCGCTCCCTATGGCGCCGCGGCCTACGAGGTGCTCGAGGCCCGCAAGCTGCTCGATGCGGTGACGCCGCGGATGGTCACCGGGGAGAACATCGGCCAGACCTACCAGTTCGTGCTGACGCGCAACGCCGAGATCGGTTTCGTGGCGCTGTCTCAGGTCATGGTGCCGGGCCAGCCCGTCGCCGGCTCGATGTGGCGGATCCCGCAGGATCTCTACGGCGAGATCCGCCAGGATGCCGTGCTGCTCGAGCGTGGCGAGAGCAACGAGGCGGCCCGCGCCCTGATGGACTATCTCCGCACGCCGGCGGCCCGTGAGAAGATCCGCTCCTATGGCTATGCCGACTGACGCGCCCCGGCGGCCTCGCGCCTGCCGATGAGCGAGGCCGACTGGCTCGCCCTGCGCCTGACCGCCGAGCTCGCGGCGGTCAGCACCGTATTGCTCCTGCTGGTCGGCACGCCGATCGCCTGGTGGCTCGCCCGGACCCGCTCGTCGGTCAAGCCCCTGGTCGGCGCGATCGTCGCGATGCCGCTGGTGCTGCCGCCCTCGGTGCTGGGCTTCTACCTGCTGGTGCTGATGGGGCCGGCGGGGCCGGTGGGCAAGCTGACCGAGGCGCTCGGCCTGGGTCGCCTGCCGTTCACGTTCGCCGGGCTGGTGGTCGCTTCGGTGATCTACTCGCTGCCCTTCGTGGTGCAACCTATCCAGCAGGCCTTCGAAGCCGTTCCCGAAGCCATGCTCGAGGCGGCCGCCGGATTGCGCGCCGGCCCCTGGGATCGTTTCCTCACCATCGCGCTGCCGCTCGCGCGGCCGGGGCTGCTGACCGCCACCGTGCTCGGCTTCGCCCATACGGTGGGGGAGTTCGGCGTGGTGCTGATGATCGGCGGGAACATCCCGGGCAAGACCCGGGTGCTTTCGGTCGCGGTCTACGA
This sequence comes from Burkholderiaceae bacterium, assembly GCA_023954135.1. GTDB lineage: Bacteria > Pseudomonadota > Gammaproteobacteria > Burkholderiales > Burkholderiaceae_E > JAMLIN01. The sequence goes on from JAMLIN010000016.1 coordinate 58,437, forward strand.
CCACGTCGAGGCGACCGACTTCGCCGATGCCCACCGGCTCGCCGCCGGCATGGTGGTGTTCGCGCTGATCGTGCTGCTGGTGCTCTATCGGCTGAACCGGCCGCGCGAGATCGGCGGGGTGGCCCGGTGATCGAAGCGAGCCTGCGGCTCGATCGCGCCGGCTTCTCGCTCGCGGTCGACTTCGCCGCGCCCGGCGCCGGAATCACCGCGCTGTTCGGCCCCTCGGGCTGCGGCAAGACGACGGTGCTGCGCGCGGTGGCCGGTCTCGCGCGCGCCCGCGGCCGGGTGGCGCTCGGCGACGAGGTCTGGCAGGACGACGCGAAGGACCTCTTCATCCCGACGCACCGGCGCTCGATCGGCTACGTGGTACAGGAATCCGCGCTCTTTCCGCACATGTCGGTGCGCCGCAATCTCGAGTACGGACTGAAGCGGGGAACCGAACGCGACCGCCGTCGGCAGGTCGACCTCGATGGGCTGGTCGAGCTTCTCGGCATCGGGCACCTGCTCGAGCGGCGACCGACGACGCTGTCGGGCGGCGAGCGGCAGCGCGTCGCGATCGCGCGGGCGCTCGTACCGGCACCGCGCCTGCTCCTGATGGACGAGCCGCTCGCCGCCCTCGACGCCGAACGCAAGGCGGAGATCCTGCCCTATCTCGAGCGCCTGCACGACCGGCTGGAGACGCCGGTGCTCTACGTGAGCCACTCGATCGATGAAGTCGCCCGGCTGGCCGACCAGGTGCTCCTGATGCGCGACGGCCATGTCGAGGCCGCCGGGGAGGTCACCGGGATGCTCTCGCGCACCGATCTGTCGATCGGCGCGCGCGCCGACGCCAGCGTGGTGATCGATGCGAAGGTCGTGGATCACGATGCGCACTACGGGCTCACCCGGATCCGCTGCGCGGGTGGCGAGCTCTGGGTCGGCGAGCTCGATGCCGCTCCCGGCTGCCCTGTGCGGGCGCGCATCATGGCGCGCGATGTCTCCATCGCGCGCGAGCGGCCGCAGCGCACCAGCGTCATCAACGTGTTGCCGGCGGTGGTCGAGCAGGTGCGCGAGGAACGCAGCACGATGCTGCTGCGCCTGCGTATCGGCGAGGAGACGCCGGCCGCCGGCGCGACCGCCTGGCTGCTTGCCCGCATCACCCGGCGCAGCTTCGATTCGCTTGCGCTCGCGATCGGCGATTCGATCCACGCGCAGGTCAAGGGGGTGGCGCTCATGCGCGGCGCGGAGCCCGGGCGATGAGCACCGCAGGGCGCAAGCCGCGTGGCGGGCGCATCGGCCTCGAGGGGGCGCTGACGCTGAGCGTGGGCGGCCGTTCTCTCGGCGGGCGCAGCCGGATCGACCTGCTGCGCGCGGTCGCCGAGCACGGCTCGATCACGGCCGCCGCCAAGGCGGTGGGGCTGAGCTACAAGGCGGCATGGGACGCGATCGACACCATGAACAATCTCGCCGGCGAGCCGCTGGTGCTGCGCTCGACCGGCGGCCGGGGCGGTGGCTCGTCGCACCTGAGCCCTCGCGGCGAGAGTCTGGTGGAGCGCTTCGAGCAGCTCGATGCGCTGCATCGGCGCCTGCTGCACCGGCTGGAGGAAGCGTCGCCGGGCGGCGATCACGAAATCGATCTCCTGAGGAGCCTGAGCATGAGGACCAGCGCCAGAAACCAGTTCGCGGGCGTGGTGTCGAAGCTGACCCGCGGGGCGGTCAACGACGAGGTGGAGGTCCGCCTGGCGGGCGGCTCGATCATCGTCGCGATCATCACCCGCGAGAGCACCGAGACGCTCGGGCTCGCCGAAGGCGCGCCGGTCATCGCGCTGGTCGGGGCGACATCCGTGATCATCGCCACCGGCATCGACGATGGCGCGCGGGTATCGGCGCGCAATCGCCTCGCCGGCACGATCGCCGCCGTCTCGCGCGGAGCTGTCAATGCCGAGGTCGTGCTCGACATCGACGGAGGAGGCCGGATCGCCGCCACCGTCACGATGGCCAGCGCCGACGACATGGCGCTCGCGCCGGGCGCGCGCGCGGTGGCGATGTTCAAGGCCTCGTCGGTGATCCTCGCCGTCGCGCCCTGAGTCAGGTGCCGTCCAGCGCAAGGCGCCCCGGCCCGACGCGGCCGAGCCCCGGCAGGCGCAGCGCGAAGTCGTCGAGATCGAAGCCCGCGTTCAGGCCGAGCAGATTGATCTCGATGCCCTCGCTGCGGCCGACGGCGACGCCGAGCACGCCGTGGAAGGACAACTGCCAGCCGGTGCCGCTCGGCGTGGGCACGAGATAGCGGCCCGGGGGCAGCCAGTCCTTGCCGATCGCGGTCGGCGGCAGGTCGAGCCCGAGCTGCGGAACCTCGCGGGCGATCCAGGCGACGAAGGTGTTGCTGTTGGGACCGGGCCAGGCGCTGTAGCGATCGGTGTACGGATAGCTCGCGACGGCCGCCTCGATGCGGTCGATCAGCTCCTCGACGCCGTCGCCGCGGAGCTCGGCGAGCACGCCCGGCCGGGCATCGAACCACAGGAAGTCGGGCGGTCCGGATCGCGAGGTGCTCACCACTGATCCGCCGCGCCGCAGGTTCCATCCCAGGACGTGGTGGACGGTGTAGTGCTCGGCGTTCTCGCGCTTGGTCGCTATCCAGGTGTGCAGGCCGAAGGCGCCGCGCCAGTTGAAGGTCCGGGCGCCGTAGACCTGCACGACCGCCGCCGGCTCGGCCGCCGGTGACGGTGCGAGCCCGGTGCTTGCCCGGCTGGCGGTGCTCCAGTGCGCATCGAGATCGATGCCGCCGAAGGCGAGCACCGCCAGCGGCCCGATCAGCAGCAGGAGCACCGTCGTCATGAACGCCGCCGTTACCCGAAACGCGAGTCGCGACAGGTAGGCGAAGCGCGTGGCGCAAGCCAGGGATGTCGACGCAGCCGGCGTTCGTTCGACCTCGTTCAATGTTTATCCATATCGTCGGGTTGGTCTTGCGATTTTGTCATTCATCCTCGATTCGTTAGCATGTCCCTTCCAACGCGCGGGTCCGCGGCCGGCGCAGAACGAGCGGAGGAAACATGTACGAGCGCATTGCGCGCCGGTTCATCACGGCTGCAATCATCGTCCTGGGTCTCGGTGCATCGCTTGCCGGTGCGGGTCCGCTGTCCGATCGCATCGAATCGGGCAAGTCGATCCGGATCGGTTTCGCGAACGAAGTCCCCTGGGCGTATCCGGGCGAGGGCGGCAGGCCCGCCGGCTTCGTCAATGCCTACGTGATCGGCCTGCTCAAGCACATGGGCTACGAGCAGGTCGAGCCGGTCGTCACCGACTGGGGGGGCCTCGTGCCGGCGCTGATGGCCAATCGTGTGGACATGGTGACCGGTGGCCTCTACATCCTCGCGAGTCGCTGCCGCAGCATCGCCTTCTCCGAGCCCATCGGTCGTTTCGGCGATGCCTTCATCGTCGCGGCCGGCAATCCCAAGGGCCTCGCCACCTACGCCGACATCCGGGACCGAAAGGCGATCCTCGCCACCGGCGCCGGCTACAACACCGTCGAGGCGGCGAGGAAGGAGGGCGTGCCGGACTCGCAGCTGATGCAGGTGCCCGGGCCCACCGAGATCCTCGCCGCCGTGCGCGCGGGGCGCGCCGATGCGGGCGGCGGTACCTGGTTCACCATGCTCCAGCTCGCCGAGGCCGCCGGCGGTGACGTCGAGGTCACCAACCCGGCAGCGCTGCCGGAATGGACGCTCAACTATGTCGGCGTGGGCTTCCGGCCGGCCGATCGGGATTTTCTCGAGAAGTTCAATGCGGCGCAGCGCGAATGGCTCGGTTCCGACGAGATGCTCGCGGCGGTCGCACCCTACGGCTACGGCCCCGAGCAACTGCCCGGCGACGTGACGACCGAGTGGGCCTGCGCCAATCGATGAGAACCTGCGTCCGAACCACCGGGTGAGCTACGCCGAATTCCTCCTGACCCACGCGCCCCAGTTCGCGCAAGGGGCTCTGGTCACCGCGCAGCAGGCGGTGCTCGCCGCCTTGCTCGCGACCGCGATCGCGCTCGCCGCAGGCTTGCTGCGGCTGGCGCCGCGCGCGCCGCTGCGCTGGATCGCCGCGACCTACATCGAGGTCCTGCGCGGCACGTCGCTGCTGGTGCAGCTCTACTGGATCTTTTTCGTGCTGCCTCTTCTGGGCGTGTCCTTCGACAAGTTCACCGCCGGCTTCGTTGCCGTCGGAATGAACCTCGGCGCCTATGGCGCCGAGCTCGTCCGCGGATCCATTCTCGCCGTGCCACGCGGCCAGTGGGAAGCCGCCCTTGCGCTCAACATGTCGCCGGCCCGGCGGATGCGGCGCATCGTCCTGCCCCAGGCGATCGCCATCGGACTACCGGCCTGGGGGAACCTGATGATCGAGCTGCTGAAGGGAACGGCGCTGGTTTCGCTGATCGCGGTTGCCGACCTGATGTTCGTCGCCAGGCAGATCAACGGGTCGACCTTCCTGTCGGCACAGGCCTTCGGCACCGCGCTCGTCCTGTACTACGCGATGGCGCGCTTCGTCCTCACACCCGCGATGCGGGCCCTCGAGCGGACGATGGCGCGGCGCATGGGAAGGGCCGCGTGATGGACTGGCAATGGGATTTCACGCTCGAGATCCTTCCCCGGCTGGCCGTCGCCACCGGGCACACGCTGCTGGCCGCCGGCCTCGGCTACGCGATCGCGCTGGCGCTCGGACTGGTGCTGGCGATCGCGCAGCGCTCCCCGTGGCGTCCCGTCAACGCCTGCGTGCGCGAGCTCGTCGAGATGGTGCGTTCCACACCGCTCGTGCTGCAGGTCTTCTTCGTCTTCTATGTCGGTCCGCAGTTCGGGCTGCGACTCTCGCCCTGGACCGCCGGCATGATCGCGATCGGCCTGCACTATGCCTGTTACCTGTCCGAGGTCTATCGCGGGGCGATCGAGAGCGTGCCGCGCGGCCAGTGGGAGGCGGCGAAGTCGCTCAACATGGGGCCGATGCGAACCTGGAGCCGCATCGTCCTGCCGCAGGCGGTGTCGCCGGCGCTGCCGGGGCTCGGCAACTACCTGGTCGGCATCCTGAAGGACACCCCGATCCTGTCGGTCATCGGCGTGGCCGAGCTGATGCATGCCGCGAGCGCCATCGGCGCCGAGAGCTATCGCTTCCTCGAGCCGTACACGCTCGTCGGCCTCCTTTTCCTCATGATCTCGCTGCCTCTCGCGATGATGGCGCGCTGGATCGAACGCCGGGTCCGTGTCCGGCTGGGAGTGGTCTCGTGAACGCTGGCGGTGCCGCCACGCCGATGGTCAGGTTCGACAAGGTGAGCAAGCGCTACGGTGATCTCGTGGTGCTCGATCGGCTCGACCTCGAGATCGCCGCCGGCGAGACGGTCGCGATCATCGGGCCCTCGGGCTCGGGCAAGACGACCGTCCTGCGCACCCTGATGACGCTCGAGCCTATCGACGACGGCGTGATCCATGTCGATGGCGAGCCACTGACGCACTGCGAGCGCCGCGGTCGCCTCGTGCCCGCCGACCGTGCCCACCTGCGCCGGATGCGCGGCAAGATCGGCATGTGCTTCCAGCAGTTCAACCTCTTCCCGCACATGACGGCGCTGGCCAACTGCATGGAAGGCCCGGTCCATGTGCTGGGCATGAGCAGGGCCGAGGCGCGTGCACGCGCCGAGGAGCTTCTCGAGACGGTCGGCATGGCCGACAAGCGCGACGAGCTTCCGGCGCGACTCTCGGGCGGCCAGCAGCAGCGCGTCGCGATCGCGCGGGCGCTGGCGATGCGTCCGCAGGTCATGCTCTTCGACGAGGTGACCTCGGCCCTCGATCCCGAGGTGATCGGCGAGGTCACCCGGGTGATCCGCCGCCTCGTGGACGAGCATCGGCTCACCATGCTGATGGTGACCCACCAGATCGGCTTCGCGCGGGAGATCTCGGACCGGATCTGCTTCTTCGACGGCGGCCGGATCGCGGAGCAGGGTCCGCCCGAAGAGCTGCTCGACAACCCGCGCGAGCCGCGTACACGACAGTTTCTTTCGGCGGTTCTCGACGCCCGCTGATCGGGCGAACCCGAATCCGAACCAGGGATCAGCTTCCCGGCTCGTCGGCGGGCAGTTCCGCGATGTCGCCGATGTCGAGCACCGGCGACGCATCGATGCCGTCGGCATCGAGCAGGGCGACGATGCGCTGCAGCCCGGCCAGCAGCATCGACTGCTCCCAGTCCGGCAGGGCCGAGAAGCGTTCCCGGAACCGGTTCTGCAGCAGGTCGGGCGCGCCGTGCAGACGCTCGGCGCCGGCCGGGGTGATCCGGACCCAGACCTTGCGCCGGTCGTAGTCGTGCTTGCGCCGCTCGATCAGGCCGAGGTCCTGCAGCTTGTCGAGCAGGATCGAGATCGTCGCGTGGCGCAGGTCGAGCGTACGCGCCAGGTCGCCGATCAGCATCTCGCCGCTGGTGGAGAGCGCCTGGAGCGCCAGCAGCTGGGAGGCCGTCAGCCCCGAGCGGGCAGCGAGCGTCTTCACGTTCGCTTCGGTGGCCTTGAGGATTCTGCGCATCGCGATCAGCGCGATCTCGGACTGTCTGTTCATGGCAATCGTGCGAGGGCGCGGTGTCGTTCGGGCCGTTGTCATGGACGAGCCCCGGAGCCGGGCACCGCCGGTGATCCCTTCGATGATAGTCGGGATGTGATTATGTTTTCAGAAAAAACAAAGGCTTGGAGTTGATGACTAAGTAATCACATGTAAAGCATGCGTCGGAAGAAATGAAACAGATCGGATTCGCTCGGCAAGATGCTCGCGGTTTGCCGGAATTGACAGAAGAGGTGATGGTTGGTAGTTTGTTTGATTGTCTAAATATATACCGGGATTGATGTCCGCCGTACCCGACCCGTCCTTCGCTCTCACGATCACCGCGCCAGGCCCCGGGCACGGGGTGGCCGTCCATGATCTGGTGGCGGCCTGCCCGCCGCTCGATCGCAACTCGCTCTACGCGAATCTCCTGCAGTGCTCGCATTTCGCGCCGACCTGCGCCCTGGCGCTCCAGGGCGATGAAGCGGTCGGCTGGGTCAGCGGCTACATCCCGCCGTCCACGCCGGCGACCTGGTTCCTCTGGCAGGTCGCCATCGCGCCGAGCATGCGCGGCCAGGGGCTCGCGCAGCGCCTCATCGCGGACATCCTCGCGCGACCGGCATGCGCCGGCGTGCGCTTCCTCGAAACCACGATCACCCCGGACAACGAAGCCTCCTGGCATCTGTTCCGCGGTGTCGCGAAACGTCTCGGTGCGCCGCTCGCGCACGAAACCGGGTTCGACCGGGATCGCCATTTCGGCGGTCGGCACGACACCGAGATGCTGGTGCGGATAGGGCCGTTCGCGCCTTGATCCGCCGGCGGCCGGGAAGGGCCGCCTCCCTCGACGAGAACAGGAGCCGAAACCATGACCGATCCGAACACTACGACGACGCCGTCGATCTTCGCGCGCCGCGAATCCTCCGTGCGCAGCTACTGCCGCTCTTTCCCGGCCGTATTCACCCGGGCGAGCGGCGCCACCCTGACCAGCGCGGACGGCCGGGACTACATCGACTTCCTGGCGGGTTGCTCCTCGCTGAACTATGGCCACAACCACCCCGAGCTCAAGCAGGCGCTGGTCGACTACGTGGCGGCCGACGGCATCGCTCACGGTCTCGACATGCATACCGAGGCGAAGGCCCGCTTTCTGGATGCCTTCGAGTCGCACATCCTCGCGCCACGCGGCCTCGACTACCGGGTCATGTTTCCGGGGCCCACCGGCGCGAATGCCGTCGAGGCCGCCATCAAGATCGCCCGCAAGGTGACCGGCCGCAGCCTGGTGATCTCCTTCACCGGCGGATTCCACGGCATGAGCCTGGGCGCGCTCTCGCTCACCGGCAACTCCGCCAAGCGCGCCGGTGCCGGCGTGGAGCTCGGCGCGGTTGCGCACGAAGCCTACGATGGCTATTTCGGCCGCGATGTCGATACGGCCGCGCAGCTCGAGCGGCGCTTGACGGACTCGTCCTCGGGGCTGGACAGGCCGGCGGCGATCATCGTCGAGACGGTGCAGGGCGAGGGCGGCCTCAATGTCGCGAGTGACGCCTGGCTGCACCGGATCGAGTCGATCGCGCGTCGCCACGGGGCGCTGTTCATCATCGACGACATCCAGGCCGGCTGCGGCCGCACCGGCTCGTTCTTCAGTTTCGAGCGCGCCGGCGTCAGGCCCGATGTCGTCACCCTCGCCAAGTCGCTCTCGGGCATGGGCCTGCCCTTCGCTCTGACCCTGATCCGGCCGGGCTTCGACCAGTGGGCGCCGGGCGAGCACAACGGCACCTTCCGGGGCAACAACCATGCGTTCGTCACCGCGACCCGGGCGCTCGAGCTCTTCTGGAGCGACGACCGCTTTCAGCGCGAGGTCGAGCGCAAGGGCGAGATCCTGCGCCGGCGCCTGAGCGAGATCGTCGCCGGCGCCGGCATCGCGTTGCGGGTGAAGGGGCGGGGCATGATGAGGGGCATCGAGATGGCCGACGGCGAGATCGCCGCGCGCATCTGCGCCCGCTGCTTCGAACGAGGCCTCGTGATCGAGACCAGCGGCGCCAGCGACGAGGTCGTCAAGGTGCTCTGCCCGCTGACCATCGACGAGGCGCAGCTCCAGGCCGGCCTCGACATCCTGGCCGAGAGCGTCGCCGCCGCCGACCGGCTGGCACGCAGGGCCGCAGCCTGACACCGAGAAGCCGAAAGGGAGACTTTCAAGATGATCGTACGCAATCTCGCGGATGCCGAGCGCGGCGAGCGCCGGATCGACAGCAACGGCTGGACCTCGGTGCGGATGCTCCTGAAGGACGATGCCATGGGCTTCTCCTTCCACATCACCACCATTCATCCCGGCGCCGAGCTGCGGATGCACTACAAGAACCATGTCGAGTGCGTCTACTGCATCTCGGGGACCGGGTCGATCGAGAACGTCGCCACCGGCGAGCGGCACCCCGTCCGGCCGGGCGTGATGTACGCGCTCGATCAGCACGACCTCCACATCCTGCGGGCCGATCCCGGCGTCGAGATCGTCACCGCCTGCGTGTTCAACCCGCCGCTCACGGGGCGCGAGGTGCACGGGGCCGATGGCGCCTATCTCACCGAGGCCGAGCAGCTCGCGCTCGACGCGGCCACGAAGGCCGCCTGAGAGGAGACCACATGACCGAAGATTCCTATCCGTCCAGGGTCGCGGCCGAAGCGACGATGCTGCCGCGGCTCGACCCCGTGGTGCGCCGCGATCCGCGCCATCCGGCGCCGGTCGACGCGGCGCGGATCGACGCCTACGAGCGCGACGGGTTCATGGTGCTCGAGGGCGTCTTCGACGAGGCCGAGGTCGACGCCTTGCGCCGTCATGCCGACGAGCTGCGTGATGCCCGGGCCACGCTCGAGGCCGGCACCGTGATCCGCGAGCCCGGCAAGGACGACGAGGCGGCGGTCCGTTCGGTCTTCGCGATCCATCGCCAGTCCGACGGCTTCGCGGCGCTGGTGGCGGACCGCCGCCTCGCGGGGCTGGCTGCCTCGCTGCTGGGCGACGAGGTCTACGTCCACCAGTCGCGGCTGAACTTCAAGCCCGCTTTCCATGGCAAGGAGTTCTACTGGCACTCGGACTTCGAGACCTGGCACGTCGAGGACGGCATGCCGAGGATGCGGGCGCTGTCGATGTCGATCATGCTCGACGACAATCATCCGCAGGCGGGCCCGACGATGTTCGTACCGGGCAGCCATCGCCGCTACGTGACCTGCGTCGGGCGGACTCCCGAGGACCACTACAAGGCGTCGCTGCGCAAGCAGGAGTACGGTGTTCCGGACCACGACAGCCTGCGTCGCCTGGTCGAGGAGGGCGGTATCGCCGCCCCGGCGCCGCGCGCCGGCTCGGTGGTCGTGTTCGACTGCAATACCATGCACGGGTCCAACGGGAACATCACCCCGTTCGGACGCAGCAATGCCTTCGTGGTGTTCAACGCCTGGTCGAACCGCCTGGTCGCCCCCTTCGGCGATACCCGGCCGCGGCCCGAGTTCATCGCCCACCGGAAGGTCGACGGGCCGATTCCCCTGACCCCGGAATCCGCGGGGCGCCGGCGCGCGGCCTGAAGGGACACGACCTCGCGCCCGCTCTGGCCGCGCCTCGCGGGCTCGTCCGGCCCGGCCTCCTATCGGCCGGACGGGCCGCGAGCCTTTCGAGGTCGACCCTGCCGCAATGCGGGGAAATGCTGAATTGATCGGCCGAGGGGGCGCATGATACCGTCCGAAAAATACAGAAAGCACCAGAGCGCAAGAAGTACGCAAATATAGAAGTACAGAACGATGGGCGGCCCGGGACACCGGGGAAACGGATCCCGGAAGAGATGGCAGGCGACAACGATTTCGTCCTCGAGACGCAAGACCTCGTCAAGGAATTCCGCGGTTTCATCGCGGTCAACGACGTCAACCTCAAGGTGCGGCGAGGGCAGATCCACGCCCTGATCGGTCCCAACGGCGCCGGCAAGACCACCGTCTTCAACCTGCTCACCAAGTTCCTGATCCCGACCCGCGGCAAGATCCTCTTCAACGGCGTCGACATCACCTTCGAGAAGCCGGCGCAGGTTGCGCGCCGCGGAATCGTCCGCTCCTTCCAGATCTCCGCCACCTTCCCGCATCTGAGCGTCCTCGAGAACGTCCGGATCGGGCTGCAGCGAGCGCAGGGAACCTCCTTCCACTTCTGGCGCCCCGCGAGCACGCTCGACAGCCTCAACGATCGCGCGCTCAAGCTCCTCGACACGGTCGGCCTGCGCCAGTACGCCGATGTCGTCACCGTCGAGTTGCCCTACGGCCGCAAGCGGGCGCTCGAGATCGCCACCACCCTGGCGACCGAGCCCGAGCTGATGCTGCTCGACGAGCCCACCCAGGGCATGGGCCACGAGGACGTCGACCGCGTCACCGAACTGATCCGCAAGGTTTCGGCGAACCGGACCATCCTGATGGTCGAGCACAACATGAACGTCGTCGCGAGCATCGCCAACACCATCAGCGTGTTGCAGCACGGCAAGGTGATCGCCGAAGGCCCGTACGCCGAGGTTTCCAGGGACCCCCAGGTGTTGCAGGCCTACATGGGTACGGCCGACGTCGAACTCGCCGGGGCGTCGCATGGCCACTGAAGCGACCGAATACCTGCGGATCACCAACCTGCACGCCTTCTACGGCGAGTCGCACATCCTGCATGGCGTCGACATGACCGTGCGGCGCGGCGAGGTCGTCACGCTGCTCGGGCGCAATGGTGCCGGGCGGACCACCACCCTGAAGTCGATCATGGGCCTGGTCGGTCGCCGGACCGGCTCGATCGTCGTCAACGGGGTCGAGGCGGTGAACACGGCACCGCACGACATCGCCCGGCTCGGCGTGGGCTACTGCCCCGAGGAGCGCGGCATATTCGCGAGCCTCACCTGCCAGGAGAACCTGCTGCTGCCGCCGGCGGTGTCCTCGGGGGGCATGGATCTCGCCGAGATCCACGAGATGTTCCCGAACCTGGTCGAGCGCGCCAACAGCCCCGGTACCCGGCTCTCGGGCGGCGAGCAGCAGATGCTCGCGGTGGCCCGGATCCTGCGCACCGGCGCCAAGCTGCTGCTGCTCGACGAGATCTCCGAGGGCCTGGCGCCGGTCATCGTGCAGGCGCTGGCGCGCATGATCCGGCGGCTGCGGGAAAAGGGCTTCACGGTGATCATGGTCGAGCAGAACTTCCGCTTCGCGGCGCCGCTTGCCGATCATTTCTACGTGATGGAACACGGACGGATCGTCGAAGGTTTCGCGGCAGCGGAACTCGAGCAGAAGATGGATATGCTGCACCAGTATCTCGGCGTCTGAACCGACAGGCAGTCCCGTTGCGCTCCGTGGGTGGCGGGACAACCATGTATCCGGCCAGCTTTTGGTCATTGGAGGAGGAATCATCATGAAATCCACGCTTACAGCTGTACTCGTCAGCGCCGCCCTGGCCGCGTTCGCTGGCCAGGCCAGCGCCGAGATCTCCGGAGGCGTCGTCAAGATCGGTGTCATGAACGACATGTCGGGCCTCTATGCGGATATCGCCGGGCCGAACTCGGTCGTCGCCGCCAGGCTCGCGGTCGAGGATTTCCAGAAGCAGTCCAAGGCGAACCTCAAGGTCGAGATCGTCTCGGCGGACCATCAGAACAAGCCGGACGTCGGCTCGACGATCGCTCGCCAGTGGTACGACACCGACGGCGTCGACGTCATCGTCGACGTGCCGACCTCGTCCGTGGGCCTCGCCGTCAGCCAGGTCTCGCGTGAAAAGAACAAAGTGCTGCTGAACTCGGGCTCGGCCACGTCCGACCTGACCGGCAAGGCCTGCTCGCCGAACACCGTTCACTGGACCTACGACACCTGGATGCTCTCGAACGGCACCGGCAAGGCGATCGTCGAGACCGGTGGAGACAGCTGGTACTTCCTGACCGCCGACTATGCCTTCGGTCATGCGCTCGAGCGCGACACCTCCGCGGTCGTCGAGAAGAGCGGGGGCAAGGTGGTCGGCAAGGTCCGCCATCCGCTCAACACCCAGGACTTCTCCTCGTTCCTGCTGCAGGCGCAGGCCTCGAAGGCGAAGATCATCGGGCTGGCCAATGCCGGCGGCGATACCATCAACTCGATCAAGCAGGCGGCCGAGTTCGGCATCGTCTCGGGCGGGCAGAACCTCGCCGGGCTGCTGATGTTCCTGACCGACATCAAGGCGCTCGGCCTGCAGACCGCGCAGGGCCTGATCTTCACCACCACCTTCTACTGGGACATGAACGACGACACCCGGGCCTTCTCGAAGCGCTTCATGGAGAAGTCCGGCGGCAAGCCGCCGACCATGGTCCAGGCCGGCGTCTACGGCGCGGTCCTGCACTATCTGAAGGCGGTCGAGGCCGGCAATACCGATGATGGCGCCAAGACGGTGGCCAAGATGAAGGAGCTGCCGACCGACGATACGCTTTTCGGCAAGGGCACGATCCGCGCCGATGGCCGCAAGATTCACCCGGCCTACCTGGTCGAGGTCAAGAAACCGGCGGAATCCAAGGGTGAGTGGGATCTGCTGAAGATCCGCACCACGATTCCGGCCGACCAGGCGTTCCGACCGCTTGCCGATGGTGGCTGCCCGCTGGTGAAGTAAGCAGGGGCTGAACCACAAGTACCCCGGCGCCCCGGGGGCGGCGCACGCGCCAGCCCCCCGGGCTTGCCGGTTCCTCGCCAATCTTCGCAGGCACAGGGAATGGAGATCTTCGGCATACCGACGGCGGCCCTCTTCGGCCAGTTGCTGATCGGCCTGATCAACGGGTCGTTCTATGCCCTGCTGTCGCTCGGCCTGGCCGTCATCTTCGGCCTGCTGAACATCATCAACTTCGCTCATGGCGCCCTCTACATGACGGGGGCCTTCATCGCCTACCTGCTGCTGAACAAGCTCGGATTGGGCTACTGGTGGGCGCTGATCATCTCGCCGATCGCCGTCGGCGCGCTCGGGGCGCTGCTCGAGCGCACGATGCTCTCGCGCCTCTACAAGCTCGACCATCTCTACGGCCTGCTGCTCACCTTCGGCATCGCCCTGATCATCCAGGGCCTGTTCCGCAACGAATACGGCTCGTCGGGGCAGCCCTACTCGATGCCGCCGCAACTCACCGGCGGGACGAACCTCGGCTTCATGTTCCTGCCGAACTACCGAGCCTGGGTGGTCGTCGCCTCGCTGGTGGTCTGCCTGACGACCTGGTTCGTGATCGAGCGCACCAAGCTCGGCTCCTACCTGCGCGCGGCCACCGAGAACCCGTCGCTGGTACAAGCCTTCGGGATCAACGTTCCGCGCATGATCACGCTCACCTTCGCCTTCGGGGTCGGCCTGGCCGCCTTCGCCGGGGTGATGGCCGCGCCGATCTACCAGGTCAGCCCCCAGATGGGCGCCGACCTGATCATCGTCGTCTTCGCCGTCGTCGTGATCGGCGGCATGGGATCGATCATGGGGTCGATCGTCACCGGGTTCGGGCTCGGCCTGATCGAGGGTCTGACCAAGGTCTTCTACCCGGAAGCGTCGAACACCGTGATCTTCGTCATCATGGCGATCGTCCTGCTGATCCGTCCGGCAGGCTTGTTCGGTACCCAGAAATAAGGCGGCAATGGCTCAATCGCAAACCCCCGCTCGAGTCGGCACCAACGGTACCGGCCACCTCCGGATCGTCTTCCTGGTGATGGCGGCGTTCTTCATCGTCGCGCCCCTCCAGATCTATCCGGTCTTCCTCATGAAGGTGATGTGCTTCGCGCTCTTCGCGTGCGCCTTCAACCTGCTGATCGGCTATGTCGGCCTGCTGTCCTTCGGCCATGCGATGTTCCTCGGCACGGCCGGCTACGTCTCGGCGCATGCCGCGAAGGTCTGGGGGCTCAATCCGGAGTTCGCGATCCTGATCGCGACTGCCTGCGCCTGCCTGCTTTCCTGGGTGGCCGGTTTCCTCGCCATCAAGCGCCAGGGCATCTACTTCGCGATGATCACGCTGGCGCTGGCCCAGATGATCTACTTCTTCTACCTGCAGGCGCCGTTCACCGGCGGCGAGGATGGCATCCAGGCGGTGCCGCGCGGCAAGCTGTTCGGCCTGTTCGACCTGAACCAGACCACCAACATGTACATCCTCGTGCTGGTGATCTTCCTCGGCTCCTTCCTCTTCATCTGGCGGATCATCAACTCGCCTTTCGGCCAGATCCTCAAGGCGATTCGCGAGAACGAGGATCGCGCCACCTCGCTCGGTTACGACACCGATCGCTACAAGCATCTCGCCTTCGTGCTCTCGGGCACGCTGTCGGGCCTGGCCGGTGCGACCAAGGCGCTGGTGTTCCAGCTGGCGTCGCTGACCGACGTCCACTGGGCCATGTCCGGGGAGGTCGTGCTCATGACGCTGGTCGGCGGGCTCGGCACGCTGTTCGGCCCCGTGGTCGGCGCCGCGGTCATCATCACGATGCAGAACTATCTGGCCCAGCTCGGGGCCTGGGTGACGGTGGTCCAGGGCGTGATCTTCGTGATCTGCGTGCTCGCCTTCCGCCGGGGCATCGTCGGCGAGATTGCCAACCTGATCAAGAAGCCGCTCTGAGGCAAGACAGAGCCCCGCTTGCTTCGGCCGCGCTCACAGGCGCGGCCGATCTCATTTCCGGCTCGACTCCTGCACTCGAATCCGAAGCCGCCGTCAGTCGACGATGGTGCGTGACTGCTCGCGCATGTACAGCGGCAGATACCACCAGGAGCCGATCGCCTTGCCGGTGCTGCCGCTGCCCTTCCAGCCGCCGAAAGGCTGGTAGCCCGGCCAGGCGCCGGTGGTAGCGCCCTGGGGGCGGTTCAGGTAGATGACGCCTGCCTCGATCCGCTCGGCGAAGACA
>JAMLIN010000017.1 GCA_023954135.1 Burkholderiaceae bacterium
ATGACCCCCGCCGCTGGTCATGTTCCCGTTGGCGTCGTACGCGTACGTCGCCCCCGTGATCCCGTCCTGCACCGTCCCGGAGACGCTGGAGACCGCGTGCGGGCGCACGCTGCTCGGGCCGCTCGCCGGATACGTGTAGGTCCCCGCCCCCGTCTTGAAGGTCAGGTTGCCGATCGCGTTGTACTGGTACACCTTGCTCGGCAGCCCCGCACCGTAGCTCGACGTCAGGCGGTTCAGCGCGTCGTAGCCGTAGCTCTCGGTGAAGCTGCCCACCTGCGTGGCCTCCACCTTGCTCGCCACGTTCTCGGCCAGGTCGTAGGTCAACTGCTGCGAGCGCACCAGCGTATTGGTCGGGCTGCGGTACGCCGTCGTCGTCGGCCGCCCGTGCTTGTCCCACAGCCGCTGCTCCTGGAACCCGTCGCCGTACACATACCCCCGGATTGACTGGGTATGGTAAGGTATTACCTCAAGATACCATCTGGGAGTTCATCATGGCCTCGACAAGCGCTCGCCCTGTCGCGATCAAGATCGACGCCGATATCAAGGCGCGCATGAAGCGCCTGGCCGAGGCACGCCACCGCACGTCCCACTGGCTGATGCGCGAAGCGATCACGCAGTACGTCGAGCGTGAAGAGAAGCGCGAGGCTTTCCGGCAGGACACGCTCAAAGCGTGGGAGGAGTACCGCACCACGGGCCTGCATGCGACGGCCGACGAGGTGGATGCCTGGCTGGCAAGCTGGGGCACGGATGACGAACGGCCAGCGCCGGAATGCCACAAGTAAGGTACGCGCCAGGCGCCATCCGAGATCTGCAGCGGCTGCGTGACTTCCTTCGACCGAAGAATCCTGTTGCAGCCCGGCACGCGGCTGAAACCGTCATGAAGGCCGTGCAGGTGCTTGGCCTGCAACCCCATATCGGGCGTCCCGTCGAGGACTTGCCCGAGGAGTTCCGGGAATGGGTGATCGACTTCGGCGATAGCGGGTATATAGCGCGCTATCGCATCGACGCGGATGCGGTCACCGTCCTTGCCGTGCGCCACCAGAAGGAGGTCGGCTTCTGACAGGGTCAGACCCCGCCTGCAGTGGGCGGACCGGAGACAACTCGATACCGCTCGCTTTCACCTCCCTGTCCTCGATCATCTCGGAAGTGGCGTACGGGAACGTCACGCAGGACATGGCGTTCGATGCGTGGGGCAAGGTTTCACTCCCTGATCAGCCGCGAGCGAGAACATCCGCCGCATCTCCGGCGGGCGCCGACCGCTGCATCGCCCAGAGCCGGGCGTAGGCGCCCCCGGCGGCGACCAGCTCCTCGTGGCGACCGCGCTCGACGATCCGGCCTTCCTCCATCACCAGGATCTGGTCGGCATCGACGACCGTCGAGAGGCGATGCGCGATCACGAGGGTCGTGCGCCGATCGCTCGCCCGGGCCAGCGCCTCGGAGATCGCCTGCTCGTTGGCCGAATCCAGCGAGGAGGTCGCCTCGTCGAGCAGCAGAACCGGCGGATTCCGGAGCAGGACGCGGGCGATGGCGACCCGCTGACGCTCGCCGCCGGAGAGCTTCAGCCCGCGCTCGCCGACGACGGTATGCAAGCCCGCCGGCAGGCGCGCGACGAGATCGTCGAGGCGGGCATCGCGCAAGGCCGCCATGATCTCCTCGTCCGATGCGCCGGGACGCCCGTAGGCGACGTTGTAGCCCAGGGTGTCGTGGAACAGCACCGTGTCCTGCGGAACGATGCCGATCGCATCGCGCAGGCTGCGCTGGGAAATCGTTCGAAGATCATGCCCGCCGATGCGGATCGACCCGCCGTCGACGTCGTAGAAACGGAACAACAGCCGCACCAGGGTCGACTTGCCGGCGCCGCTCGGGCCGACGACCGCGGTACGGGTGCCGAACGGGATCTCGAAGTCGATCCCGCGCAGGATCGGGCGGTCGGCCGAGTAGCCGAAGGAGACCCGGTCGAAGACGATCGCCGGCGGCGCATCGGTCCAGCGCGGCGAGGCGGCGTCGGGCGCATCATCGATCTCGCGGTGCTCTGCCAGCAGCCCGAACATCCGCTCGGCGTCGGTGAGGGCCTGGCGGATCTCCCGGTAGATCGAGCCGAGGAAGTTGAGCGGCAGGTAGAGCTGCATCATGAAGCCGTTGACCAGCACCAGGTCGCCGAGGCTCATCCGGCCCTCGGCCACGCCGACGGTGGCTCGCCAGGTCATCAGCGCGACGGCGCAGGAGATCACCAGGGCCTGGCTGACGTTCAAGGCCGACAGCGACCAGCGGTTGCGCAGCTTGGCGCGCTCGAAGCGCAGCAGGGCTTCGTCGTAGCGCTGCGCCTCCCACCGCTCGTTGCCGAAGTACTTCACCGTCTCGTAGTTCAGCAGGGAATCGATGGCCCGGGTGTTGGCCTCCGAATCGATCCGGTTCATCTCGCGGCGCAGCCGGGTCCGCCATTCGGTCATCGCGAAGGTGACGGCCGCGTAGAGCACCAGCGCGACGATCGTGATCGCCGCGAAATCGGCGTCGTAATTGATGACCAGGTAGCCGAGGACGAGACCGATCTCGACCAGCGTCGGCAGGATGCTGTAGAGCGTGTACGAGACCAGGGCGGTGATGCCCCGGGTGCCCCGCTCGATGTCCCGGGTCAGGCCGCCGGTCCGGCGCTCGAGGTGAAAGCGCAGGGAAAGGCCATGCAGGTGCTCGAACACCTGGCCCGATATGCGCCGCACCGCTCTCTCGGTCACGCTCGCGAAGACCACTTCGCGCAGCTCGGTGAACAGGGTCGTCGCGAACCTCAGCATTCCGTAGAGGACCACCAGCGCGACCGGGACGACCAGCACCGGTCCCGCGAGCGCCGGGTCGAGCGCATCGACGACGTGCTTGAGCAGCACCGGCACGCCAACGGTGGCGAGCTTCGCCGCGACCAGGCAGGCGAGCGCCACCACCACGCGACCGCGCCAGGCCCAGAGATAGGGCAGCAGGCTGCGGATCGTGGCCCAGCCGCCCTGGTAACCGGATGTTTCGCCTGGGCCGGAGGCCGGCATGTCGATCGGGCGGGAAACTCGCATTTTCTTGACGTGTATCGGGGCGTCGAAACGACTGCGAGGTGTATCGTAGAACGCTTCGCCCAGGCCCCCGGAGAGCCCTTCAGATGACCGACGAGACCGCCGCCCGATCCCGCCCCGCGACCCGGCCGGCCGCCGCCCTCGAGCCGCAGTCGATCTCGACCGACGTGCTGCTCGAGAAGTACGCGAAGGCCGGCGAGCGCAGCATCGAGGAAGTCCGCGAGCGGGTCGCCGTCGCCCTGGCCGCGGCCGAGGCGCCGGCGGCCCGCGCCCGCTGGGCGGAGGAGTTCCGCCAGGCGATGGCCGCCGGCTTCATCCCGGGCGGGCGGATCAACTCCGCCGCGGGCACGGATCTCGTGGCCACCCTCATCAACTGCTTCGTCCAGCCGGTCGACGACTGCATCCGGGGCGACGACGGGGTCGTCGGCATCTACGACGCGCTCGCCGAAGCCGCCGAGACGATGCGCCGCGGCGGCGGCGTCGGCTACGACTTCTCCCGCATCCGCCCGGCAAGCGCCTGGGTGCGAGGCACCAACAGCCGTGCCAGCGGCCCCTTGTCCTACATGTCGATCTTCGACCGCTCCTGCGAGACGGTCGAATCGGCCGGCGCGCGCCGCGGCGCCCAGATGGGCGTGCTGCGCTGCGACCATCCCGACATCGAGGCCTTCATCCGCGCCAAGGACGGCGGGGCCTTCCGCAACTTCAACCTGTCGGTCGCGGTGACCGACCCCTTCATGCGCGCCGTGATCGCCGACGAGGAATGGGAGCTCGTCCACGACGCCCGCCCCGGGCGCGACGGCGACGAACCGGTGCGACGCCGCGCCGACGGCAAGTGGGTCTACCGCAGCATCCGGGCGCGCGAGCTCTGGCAGACGATCATGGCCAGCACCTACGATCATGCCGAGCCGGGCGTGCTGTTCATCGACACGATCAACGCCGACAACAACCTCGCCTACTGCGAGCGCATCGAGGCCACCAATCCCTGCGGGGAGCAGGCGCTGCCGCCCTATGGCTGCTGCGACCTCGGCAGCATCGACCTGTGCCGCTTCGTGCGCCGGCCTTTCGAGGACGACGCGAGCATCGACCTCGACGCCTTCGCCGAGGTCGTCGCCGTGGCGATCCGCATGCTCGACAACGTGCTCGACGTCACCGCCTGGCCGCTGCCCCAGCAGCAGGCCGAGGCCATGGCCAAGCGGCGCATCGGGCTCGGCTTCACCGGCCTCGGCGATGCGCTGGCGATGATGGGCCTGCGCTACGACAGCAACGAGGGCCGGGCCTGCGCCGCCCGCATCGCCGAGCGGATGCGCGATGCCGCCTACGCCGCTTCGGTCGGGCTCGCCCGCGAGAAGGGCGCGTTCCCGCTCTTCGATGCCGAGCGCTATCTCGCCACGCCGGGCTTCGCCTCGCGCCTGCCCGACACGATTCGCGCCGCGATCCGCGAGCACGGCATCCGCAACAGCCACCTGCTCGCGATCGCGCCGACCGGGACGATCTCGCTGGCCTTCGCCGACAACGCCTCCAACGGGATCGAGCCGCCGTTCTCCTGGACCTACCAGCGCCGCAAGCGGATGCCCGACGACAGCATCCAGGTCTATCCGGTCGAGGACCATGCGTTCCGGATGTTCCGCCTGCGCCACGGCGCCGACGAGAACGTCCTGCCGGCCAGCCCGGAGGCGGCTGCGGGCCGGAAACCCGGCACGATCCTGTCCGACCCGGACGGCACCCGGCGCATCGTCCTGCCGCCCGCCTTCGTCACCGCGCTCGAGATGCGCGCGCTCGACCACATGGCCATGAGCGCCGCCGTCCAGCCCTACATCGACGCGGCCATCAGCAAGACGGTGAACGTCCCGGCCGACTACCCGTTCGAGCAGTTCGAGGATCTCTACACCGAGGCCTGGAAGGCCGGCCTCAAGGGCATCACCACCTACCGGCCCAACGCGGTGCTGGGCTCCGTCCTCGAGGCGCCCGGCCGCGAGGGGCCGCCCGAACGACCGGACGCCGACATCCTCGACGCCGACCGGCGGGTGAGCCTCGAGCACACGCCGTCACCGCCCCTGGCGAGCCTGCGCTGGCCCGGACGCCCCACCCTGCCCAACGGCAACCCCAGCTGGACCTACGCGGTGCGCCATCCGCTCGGGCGCTTCGCGGTATTCATCGGCCATGTCGACGGCCCGCCACCGGTACCCTTCGAGGTCTGGGTCAACGGCGCCGAGCAGCCCCGGGGCCTCGGGGCGGTCGCCAAGACCCTGTCGATGGACATGCGGGCGGCCGATCGCAAGTGGCTCGGCATCAAGCTCGCCGCCCTCGAGGCGACCAGCGGCGACGACCGCTTCGACATGCCGATGCCGCCGGATGGCGGCACCGAGCACATGCCCAGCCTGGTGGCCGGCTTCGCCCGGCTGGTCCGCCATCGCTGTGACGTGCTGGGGGCACTGGTCGACGATGGCGCGCCGACCCCGGTGATCGACGCCCTGATCGGCCTGCGCGAGCCGAAGGCCGGCACCAACGGCACGCTCGCCTGGACGGTCGACGTCGCCAACGCGGTGACCGGCGACGACTTCGTGCTGTTCCTGAAGGAGCTCACCCTGCCCGACGGCGAGCGCCGGCCATACTCGATCTGGCTCGCGGGCGAGTATCCGCGGGTGCTCGACGGCCTGTGCAAGCTGCTGAGCCTGGACATGCGGGTGTTCGATCCGGCCTGGATCGGGATGAAGCTGCGCAAGCTGCTCGACTACGCAGAGCCCAACGGCGACTTCTTCGCCCCGGTCCCGGGGCAGGACCGCTCGGAGCGCTGGCCTTCGACCATCGCGTACATCGCCCGGCTGGTGATCCACCGCTACGCGATGCTGGGCATCCTCGACGAGCGCGGCTACCCGCTCGCCAATGCCGGAATCCTCGCCGTGCCGGCCGGCGAACGCGAGGCCGACGTGTCCCACCGGATCCTGCCGGGGCGCAAGTGCCCCGAGTGCGGCAACCGCAGCCTGATCCGCAAGGACGGCTGCGAATTCTGCACCTCCTGCGGCCATGTCGGCGCCTGCGGCTGACATCCATCGGCGAGCCTCGCCATGACGAGCACCGGCCCCCGGGGGATCTCGTGACGCGCCCGCGAAGCGGGCCCGGCGGCGAATCGCCGTCGGGCCGTGACAGTCTGCATCTGTTCGTCGACCGGGTACGCGACTACGCTATCTACCTGCTCGACCCCCGGGGCATCGTGACGAGCTGGAACGCCGGCGCGCTGCGATTCAAGGGCTACACCGCCGACGAGATCATCGGCCAGCATTTCTCCCGCTTCTACACCGAGGAGGACCGGGCGACGGGCGTACCGGCCAGGGCGCTTGCGATCGCCGAGCGCGACGGCGTGTTCGAGGCCGAAGGCTGGCGCGTGCGCAAGGACGGCGAGCGATTCTGGGCCAGTGTCGTGATCGATCCGATCCGCGACGACGACGGCACCCTGGTCGGCTTCGCGAAGATCACCCGCGACATCACCGAGCGACGTGAGGCGCAACGATCGCTCGACGAGGCGCGCGCCCAGCTTCACCAGGCGCAGAAGATGGAAGCGGTCGGTCAGCTCACCGGCGGTTTCGCGCATGATTTCAACAACATCCTCCAGATCATCGGCAACAACATCGAGCTGGCCACACGCGGGCTGGCGAGCGGTCGCGCCGACATCGGGCGACACCTCGCTGGCGCCAGCGATGCGGTCCGGCGCGGGACCCAGCTGACCGGCCGCCTGCTGGCGTTCGCCCGCAAGCAGCCCCTCGAGCCCGCAAGGGTCGACATCCGTCATCTCGTCGAAGGCATGCGCGACCTGCTCGAGCAATCGCTCGGCGATGGCATCGAGCTCGAGGTCAGGCTGCCACCGAAGCTCTGGCCCACCTGGATCGATGCCGGTCAGTTCGAGAACGCGCTGCTGAACCTCGCGGTCAATGCGCGCGACGCCATGCCCGACGGCGGACGCCTCACGATTTCGGCAACCAACCAGAGCGTCGACGAGGACGATCGCCAGCCGGGCACTCGTGTCGGCGACCATGTCTGCCTCACCGTCGCCGATACCGGCACCGGCATGCCCCCGGAAGTGGCGGCACGCGCATTCGAGCCGTTCTTCACGACCAAGGCCCCGGGCCACGGGACCGGCCTCGGTCTGGCGCAGATCTATGGCTTCATCGGGCAATCCGGCGGAACCGTCCGGATCGAGTCGGAGCCGGGCCGAGGCACGACGATCGTCTTTTGCCTGCCGCGCCACCCCGAAGGCTGATTCGCCGTTCTTGCGCCACGCTTCCGGGCTCGCCGGTTGCACCGCAGTCATTCGGCCTCATCTATCTGTTCCCGGACCCCGCGATTCGCCATGCCCGCACCCGGCCGGCCGAGCCCGCGCGATGCGGGTGACATCACGGATAGGGGCAGACTATCAATAGCATTGAAATATACTAATTGAATCATCAATAGTCTATTGCTATTATAAATCCATCGGACCCGGTTGTCCGACCGATTCAACGAGACGTAACCCAGGAGTGCTCAATGTCCGTCATCAACACCGAAATCAAGCCCTTCAAAACCCAGGCCTACCAGAACGGCAAGTTCATCGAAGTCAGCGACGAAACGCTGAAGGGCAAGTGGTCGGTGGTCGTCTTCTACCCGGCCGACTTCACGTTCGTGTGCCCTACCGAACTCGAGGACCTGGCCGAGAACCATGAGGAATTCAAGAAGCTCGGCGTCGAGATCTACAGCGTGTCGACCGACACCCATTTCTCGCACAAGGCCTGGCACGACAGCTCGGACGCGATCGGCAAGATCCGGTACGCCATGATCGGTGACCCCACCGGCGCCATCACCCGCAACTTCGATGTCATGCGCGAGGACCAGGGCCTGGCCGACCGCGGTACCTTCATCATCGACCCGGCCGGCGTCATCCAGGCCGTCGAGATCACCGCCGAAGGCATCGGCCGCGACGCCAAGGAGCTGCTGCGCAAGGTGAAGGCCGCCCAGTACGTGGCGGCGCATCCGGGCGAAGTCTGCCCCGCCAAGTGGCAGGAAGGCGCCAAAACGCTGACCCCGTCACTCGACCTCGTCGGCAAGATCTGATCGCAGCCATCGGCAGATGGCCCGGGCGCCGGAGCGGCGCCCGGCGGCCCCGCCCTGAAGGCGGCGCCACCGACGCACCGGGCCGGCCATCGCCGGCCCGTTTGCCAAGTGCCTCATGAACAGGATGGAACCATGCTCGATGACAACCTCAAGGCCCAGTTGAAAGCCTATCTCGAACGGCTCACCAGGCCGGTCGAGATCGTCGCCTCGCTCGACGACCGCCCGCAGTCGCGCGAACTGCGCGAGCTGCTCGACGAGCTGGCGAGCGCCTCGGCCCTGGTCCGCGTCGACACCGGTGGCGACGACGAGCGCCGGCCATCGTTCTCGCTGCGCGGCGAAGGCACGGCGATGGCGATCCGCTTCGCGGCGATCCCGCTCGGACACGAGTTCGCCTCGCTGGTGCTGTCGCTGCTGTGGGCCGGCGGTCATCCGCCCAAGGTCGAGGATTCGGTCATCGATCGGATTCGCGCCATCGACACCGACCTCGCCTTCGAGGTCTACATCTCCCTGAGCTGCCACAACTGCCCGGACGTGGTGCAGGCGCTCAACATGATGGCGGTCATCAATCCGCGCATCAGCGTGGTCACCATCGACGGCGGCCTGTTCCAGAACGAAATCGAGGACCGCAACATCATGGGCGTGCCCTCGGTCTACCTGGACGGAGAGCTCTTCGCCAGCGGCCGGATGAGCATCGAGGAGATCCTCGCGAAGCTCTCGACCGACGACGGCGCTGCCGAAGCGAAACGGCTCGACGCCCAGGCTCCCTACGACGTGCTGATGGTCGGCGGCGGCCCCGCCGGCGCGGCCGCGGCGGTCTACGCCGCCCGCAAGGGAATCCGCACCGGCGTCGCGGCGGAACGCTTCGGCGGCCAGGTGCTCGACACCCTCGCGATCGAGAACTACATCTCGGTCCCGCATACCGACGGACCGTCCTATGCGGTTGCCCTCGAGCAGCATGTCCGCGAATACGAGGTCGACATCATGAACGGCCAGCGGGCCATCGAGCTCGTACCCGCCGCCGAGCCCGGCGGGCTGGCTACCGTGCGATTCGCCAATGGCGGCAACCTGCGGGCGCGGGCGGTGGTTCTGTCGACCGGCGCGCGCTGGCGCGAGATCAACGTGCCCGGCGAATCCGAGTACCGCAACCGCGGCGTCGCCTACTGCCCGCACTGCGATGGCCCCCTGTTCAAGGGCAAGCGGGTGGCGGTGATCGGCGGCGGCAACTCCGGCGTCGAGGCGGCGATCGACCTCGCCGGCGTGGTCGAGCATGTGACGCTGATCGAGTTCCTCCCCGAGTTGCGCGCGGATGCCGTCCTCGTGGCCAAGCTGCGCAGCCTCGACAACGTGCGGATCATCACCAATGCCCGCACCACCGCGATCAACGGCGACGGCCAGCGAGTCACCGGCCTGACCTACGTCGACCGGGCCAGCGAGCAGACCCACGAGGTCCCGCTCGCCGGGGTGTTCGTGCAGATCGGCCTGGTGCCCAACACCGACTGGCTGCAGGGCACGGTCGAGCTGTCCCGCCACGGCGAGATCGTCGTCGACGAGCGCGGCCAGACCTCGGTGCCCGGCATCTTCGCAGCCGGCGACGCGACCACGGTGCCGTACAAGCAGATCGTCATCGCAGCCGGGGACGGGGCGAAGGCAGCGCTTTCCGCCTTCGACTACCTGATCCGTACGCCGGCTTCAGCCCGGGCAACGGCCGCGCTCGCCTAGGCAGGCTCTTTTCGGCCGATCCACGGCCCGCGCGTCCCCTTCCGGACCCGCGGGCCGTTTCCTTTTCCGCAGTTTGTGTATGCTCTGGCGTTCACGGCGCGAGTCGCCGCCCGCCAAACCCGCATACATCGCCATCGCCCCATGACGCCACACGAACTCAAGTCGCGCCTGCGCATCCCGGTCATCGGATCGCCGCTGTTCATCATCTCCAATCCCGATCTCGTCATCGCCCAGTGC
Organism: Burkholderiaceae bacterium; assembly: GCA_023954135.1. Classification (GTDB taxonomy): domain Bacteria; phylum Pseudomonadota; class Gammaproteobacteria; order Burkholderiales; family Burkholderiaceae_E; genus JAMLIN01. The sequence continues at coordinate 10,092 of JAMLIN010000017.1, forward strand.
AAGGCCGGCATCGTCGGATCCTTTCCGGCGCTCAATGCGCGACCGGCGGAACTTCTCGAGGAGTGGCTGCAACGCATCACCAGCGAGCTCGACGCCCACAATCAGGCCAATCCGGATCGACCGGCCGCGCCCTTCGCGGTCAACCAGATCGTGCACAAGTCGAACGTCCGGCTCGAGCACGACCTCGAGCTGTGCGTGAAGTACAAGGTACCGCTGGTGATCACCTCGCTCGGCGCGCGTCCGGACCTGAACGAGGCGGTCCACAGCTACGGCGGCATGGTCATGCACGACGTGATCAACCAGAAGTTCGCCCACAAGGCGATCGAGAAGGGCGCCGACGGACTGATCCTCGTCGCCGCCGGCGCCGGCGGCCATGCCGGCACCCAGTCGCCTTTCGCCCTCGTGCAGGAAACCCGCGCATGGTTCGACGGCCCGATCGCCCTTTCGGGTTCCATCGCCAACGGCGGCGCGGTCCTCGCGGCACAGGCGATGGGAGCCGACTTCGCCTACATCGGATCGGCCTTCATCGCGACGCACGAAGCCAACGCGAACGAGCGACACAAGCAGGCCATCGTCGATGCCACCGCGCAGGACATCATCTATTCGAACCTGTTCACCGGCGTGCACGGCAACTACCTGCGCGCATCGATCGCCGCCACCGGGCTCGACCCCGACAATCTCCCGTCGGGAGACCCGAGCCAGATGAACTTCGAGACCGGCAAACCCAAGGCCTGGAAGGACATCTGGGGCTGCGGACAGGGGATCGGGGTGATCGACGAAGTCCGCCCGGCCGCCGAGCTGGTCGACAGGCTCGCCGCGGAGTACGCAGCGACGCGAGCGCGCCTGCTCGGCTGAGCCCGCGACCGCGACCGCTCGAACGGTCGCCCTGCTCCGACGAATGGCGCCTCGCGGCGCCATTTTTCATTTTCGTTGCAAGGCGCGGCGACGCGCCATCGCGTGACTCATGCCGCGCCATCCGCCGTCCCGATCTGCGCGGCGGTCACGCCGATTGCGGCCAATACGTAGGTTCGATGCAGCACGACCTGCCGCCAGTCCCTCGGCTGCGACCGTTCATGACTTCCGGCCTCGGTCGATACCACCCTCGTCGCTAATCTGCCGTGAACAAATTCACGGCACGTCGTGTCTCCCAGCCAGGTGAGCAACCTCCTCTGCTTCACTGGAGACCAAATTGGCGACGAAAGCAGTAACTACGTACGTTGCGAAAGCATCGGACGCGAACGGACACGCCAAAGCGCGGTTCAAACGATTCATCTCGCTGTCGTTCATCACGATGGCATCCGCGGCCCTCGTGGCCTGCGGTGGTGGTGGCGGCGGCTCGGCCAGTGGCGGATCCGGCACTTCGCTCGACCTGATCGGCACCTCCGTCGACGGGTCCGGAATCAACGCGACGATTCCGCCGAAAGCGACCAATGTCGGCGACGCGGACTCGCCTGCCGGATCGGCCGTCGATCCGGGCCCGACCGACACCTCGAAGGACTCGAGCTCATCGAGCTCGCCCAGCCTCGGCGCGCAGGGAGGAAGCCCGTCGTCGGCCCAGACCGACTTCCTCGCCCGTCCGTTCGCGGCGGATTCCCCGTGGAACCAGCCGATCCCCTCGAACGCGACCTATCGCAGCAGCGATCCACGCACGACGTCGCTGCGCAGCAGCTCGCCCTTCGGCGTCAACACCAGCAACTGGACCATCTGGGTCTGGCATGCCAAGGCCACCGATCCCACCGTCACCATCAACGTCTCGGTGCGCCACCTCACCAGCTCCGGCAACGCCAACGCCGGTGACGTCACCATCCGGATGCCGGTAGACGCTCATCCCGATCCGGCCAATGATTCCCACATGGTCGTCATCGACCCCGACGGCAAGCATGCCCACGAGTTCTGGTACGTCAAGAAAGGCGGGAGCTCGTACACCGCGGTGTCCTACGCCAAGGTCCCCCTGGACGGCAGCGGGGTCAACATCAGCGGCTACGCCGCCCACAACCCCGACTACTTCACCTACGGCTGGGGTGCCACCCGCGCCTACGGCGGCTCGCAGCTCGGCGGCCTCATCCGCAAGGGCGAGGCTACCCAGGGGCCGATCGAGCATGCCATCGCGGTCGCGATCCCGGCGCGCTATCTCGGCGGCCGCGCCGTCTGGCCCGCCACCAGCGACGACCAGTCGTCGGACTACGCCGGGGTCATCCCGATGGGCACCCGCTTCGCGATCCCGCCCGACATCAACCTCGACTCCCTGGGGCTGTCGCCCGCTCACCTGCGACTTGCCCGGGCCCTGCAGAAGTACGGCCTGATCGTGGTCGACAAGTCGGGCTCGCCCTGCATGTACGCCGAGGGGCTCGAAGCGCAGGCCGACGGCCATGCGCTCAACGCGAACCGATCGCAGATGGCACTGATCCACAGCCTGCTCACCGTCGTCGAGTAGACACTTCCCCACCGGCACGCCGCCTGTGGCGGCGCGCACCCCGAGCAACGGCGCCTGCGGGCGCCGTTTTCCATGGGCCTGCGGCGCATGCGCAGTGCGCCGCTCGTCCCGCCACCACCGCCACCCATCGCCTCGCCGCTCGGCCACTATCATGCGCGCCGCTAGCCTGCCGTGAACAAGATCACAAGAAAGATCACGGCATGTCCGCGTCTCCCAGCCAGGTGAGCAAGCTCCTCTGCCTCACCGGAGACGACATTGACGACAGTACCCTGCTCGAGCGCAACCAGCGCCCTGCATGCGAACGCATGCGCATCCACTGGCCTGCGGTTCCGCAGATTCTCCCGCCTCTGGCTCGTCATGATCGCCTGCGCCGGCATGGCGGCCTGCGGCGACTTTGACAATGCTCCGGCCGCTTCCGGCGGATCGGACCCTGTGGTCCTCGATTCGGGCGCAGCCCTCGATCTGGGCACAACCTCGGTCCAGCAGACGGACATCAGCCAGACCAGGACAAGCCTGTCGAAGCCAACGCCTGCCGCCAGCATGGACAGCATCGCGAGCGTCTCGCCGCCACCCACGGGTTCGAACCCTGCCAGCCCGCCGGCGGCGGCGAGCCCGGACAGCGGCAGTGATGCCATACGATCGTCGAACACGTCACGCGGGGAGCGCCAGTCGACCAGGCCTGCCGACGATCCGCCTCAGGCGGGCGCCACACCGGCAGGCGCCCCGGAAACAGTGGGCGACAGCGCATCGAACCAACCGGACGAGGATAGCTCCCCCGTCGATCGCGGCGAACCGAGCTCGCCACAGCAGCAGCCACCGGCCGCACAGCAGCACGACTACCTGAGCCGTCCGTTCGCGGCGGATTCCCCGTGGAACCAGCCGATCCCCTCGAACGCGACCTATCGCAGCAGCGATCCACGCACGACGTCGCTGCGCAGCAGCTCGCCCTTCGGCGTCAACACCAGCAACTGGACCATCTGGGTCTGGCATGCCAAGGCCACCGATCCCACCGTCACCATCAACGTCTCGGTGCGCCACCTCACCAGCTCCGGCAACGCCAACGCCGGTGACGTCACCATCCGGATGCCGGTAGACGCTCATCCCGATCCGGCCAATGATTCCCACATGGTCGTCATCGACCCCGACGGCAAGCATGCCCACGAGTTCTGGTACGTCAAGAAAGGCGGGAGCTCGTACACCGCGGTGTCCTACGCCAAGGTCCCCCTGGACGGCAGCGGGGTCAACATCAGCGGCTACGCCGCCCACAACCCCGACTACTTCACCTACGGCTGGGGTGCCACCCGCGCCTACGGCGGCTCGCAGCTCGGCGGCCTCATCCGCAAGGGCGAGGCTACCCAGGGGCCGATCGAGCATGCCATCGCGGTCGCGATCCCGGCGCGCTATCTCGGCGGCCGCGCCGTCTGGCCGGCCACCAGTGACGACCAGTCGTCGGACTACGCCGGAGTCATCCCGATGGGCACCCGCTTCGCGATCCCGCCCGACATCAACCTCGACTCTCTGGGGCTCTCGCCCGCTCACCTGCGCCTTGCCAAGGCCCTGCAGAAGTACGGCCTGATCGTGGTCGACAAGTCGGGCTCGCCCTGCATGTACGCCGAGGGGCTCGAAGCGCAGGCCGACGGCCACGCCCTCAACGCCAACATGTCCCAGATGGCGCTGATCCACAGCCTGCTCACCGTCGTCGAGTAGACATTCCGACACCCCGCGCGGCGCCGTCCGTCGCGGGGGGCGGGCCTTCGGCTTGCATCCGTGATATTTTCAAATGGCCCGCTGGAACCCTGCGTGTACCGTAGCCGCGGGTTCACGCCAACTCCCGGACCGATGCCTCCGAATCCGCAAAACCCGACATCGCCGCAATGACCGCGATCAGAACAGGCCCCAGGCTCCAGTCCTGGGCCGATGTCCTCGTACCGATCGGCTTCGCCGGTGCGGCGGCGCTCGTCGGGCTGGCGATCGCCGGCGGCAAGGTCACCCATATAGCGATCGTCCTCGGCGGCCTGCTCAGCCTGGTGCTGCTGCAGATGCCGGCCGTGGCGATGTGGCTGGTCCTGGTCGGGTCCCTCGCGATCATCGGCCCGGTCGCGTTCTTCATCCCCGCCCTCGACAAGATTCCCTGGCTGTTCGCCCTGCTGACCCTGTTCCTCGCGGGGGCCTCGGTGATCTACGCAGCGACGATGAATCGCTCGGCCAACGCGAGGATGCCGGCGTTCATTCCCCTGTTCGCCGCCTTCATCGCCTACGCGGCCGCCTCCATCCTCTGGAGCGACGGGATGCTCAACGAGGGGGCGTCGGGCCTCAAGCGGGTCGCCCAGGGCACGGGCGTGATGTTCGCTCTCGCAACCTATCCCTTCGCCAGCAAGAACGTGCGGCGCTGGATCCTGCTCATCCTCGTCATCTCGATCGCCCACCTGCCGATCGCGCTCTACCAGCGTCTGGAACTCGCGCAGGTGCTCGAAGGCGGGGCGGATGCGATCGTCGGCCTGCTCGAACTCGATCAGCGAGGCCGTGGCGCCTCGGGCGTCCTGGCCCTGATGCAGATGCTGGTCGCCGGCGCAATCGTCGCCTTCGCCCGCGAATCCCTCCTCAAGTGGCCGGTCGCCGTCTTCCTGATCGGGCTCGTGCTGGCGCCGCTGATCTTCTCCGAGGTCAACGTCATCTTCATCCTGGCGCCGCTGGTGGTGATCACCGCCTACGCCGACCTGATCCGCAAGCGGCCGATGCTGCTCGTGTTCGGCCTGGGCATCTTCGCCGCCGGCTTCGTCATGCTGGGCAGCCTCTACCTCGTCTGGCAGCAGTCCGCCTGGGCCGGCGGCGAACAGATCTCGATGGAGAGGCGCCTCGAGAACGTCATCGCCTACAACTTCGGGGACCGGGGCTACAACAATCAGGGCGATCTCAACCGCAAGACGGTCTTCACCTACTGGGCCGACAACCACGGCCTGCAGAATCCCGATGAATGGGCCTTCGGCCATGGAGTCGGTTCGACCAACCTCTTCGGCGATGATTCCGTGCCGGTGCTCGCCGTCCGCCACGGCGGCAAGAGCCTCGGCCTGTCGACGATCTCGCAATATCTCTGGGAACTCGGGATCGTCGGCACGGCCATCTTCCTGTTCGCCTGGTGGAGCGCCTTCACCACCGGGCTTAAGAACCTCCGACGCTCGACCCCGGGCTACTGGCGCGCGCTCGATCGCAGCCTGATCATCGCGATCGTCGTCCTCGGCATCGGTCTCGTCTACAACGCCTCGCTCAGCGGCATCCTCAGCGGCCAGGTCCTCGCCGGCCTGGTGCTCGGCCTGATCGCCTGGCGCACCCGTTTCTCCGAACCGTCGCGCTGATCTACGCCTGCACGGCAAGGCGGCGCTCCGGCGCGCTCGTGCGGCCGGGAGCGAAACCGTGAGATTCAGGCGAAGATGAACTCGCGTACCGCCCGGACCAGGGCGATACGCGTATCCGACTCGAAGTCGCCGACACCGTGCGAACCGACCACCTCGTCGATCTTCGCGGCGAGCTCGGTCTCCGTCTCGACGATGTGCACCCCGGGCCGCCCGGCCAGCCACCTGGCGGTCGCCTGCTGATGGCGACTGGTGACCTCCTGCAGCTCCATCTGTCGCGGCAGCATCACCAGCGGCTTGCACAGCTCCGACGCGGTGATCACCGTCCCGATCCCGACATGGGACACCACGACATCGGCCTGCTCGAACATGCTGCGATACTCGGCCGGGGTCATCATCTGCCGGCTCTCCATGTGGGCAGGCCGATGACGGGTATCGCCGATCTGCGCGAAGGCCTCGATATCCGGACGCGCAGCCACGAAATCATCGATCGTCCGCACGAGGCGATCGAAGGGCAGCATCGAACCCACCGTCACGAAGAGCTTCACAGCACGCTGCCCCGGTAATGAGGCCCGTCCGGCTTGGCCAGATGCGACCATTGCGTCAGCCAGAGATGGGCGGCGCGGCCCGCCTTGAGACCCGACAGCGACATCTCCTCGATGTTGGCAACGCTGTCGATCCATACGGTACGGACCCCCAGCAACCTGGCCATGCGCAGCGCCAGCATGCCCGGCGCCGATCCGGTGGTCACCAGTACCCCGGGCCGCTCGCGCAGCAGGATCCAGGCCAGGCGCGCGACGGTCGCGACGATCTTCCACTTGTGCAGGCGGCTGACGTCGGGAATCGCGTAGAAGCGGTGTCCGGCGACATCGTCCCGATACATGTCCTTCACGCTGACATAGGCGACATCGCAGCCCTCGAAGGCTTCGCGGATCCGCATCAGCTCGGTCCAGTGGCCGCCGCCCGAAGCGACGGCGAGGATGCGTGGCGCACCGCTCATGTCCGCCCCCTCGAGACATCGGCGTAGAGCTGCTCCAGCCGGGGCAGGACGGCCTCGCGCGAGAAGGACTCCATCACCTGATCGCGCCCGGCATCGCCCATGCGCTGGCGCAGTCCGGCGTCGCCGGCGAGCTCGACGAGCGAACGGGTGAGCGCCGGCACGTCGCCGGCCTCGATCAGGAATCCGTCGGTGCCGTCGCGAATCAGCTCGGGGATGCCGCCGACGGTGGTCGAAACCACCGGGACGCCCCAGCTCATCGCCTCGAGCAGGCTGATCGGCAGGCCCTCGTTGTACGACGGCAGCACGAAGATGTCGGCGGCGGCCAGTAGCTCGTCCTTGCGATCGCCGCCGACCCAGCCGAGAAACTCGACCGAATCGCCAAGGCCGAGCTCGGCGGCGCGTGCCCGCGCCTGCTCGACTTCGCCATTGCCGCCGATCAGCAGCTTCATGCCGGGCCGGGCGGCCAGCGCCTTCGCGAAGGCGGGCAGGAGATCGTAGACCCCCTTGCGATGACCGATGATGCCGAGAAAGAGCACCTTGACCGGCCCGTCGCCGGGACGCCGGGCCTCGATCGCCGGCATCCGGACATAGTTGTGGAGCACGAAGACACGGGCGTCCGGCGCAACCGAACGCACCCAGTCGGCCCAGCTCGGCGAGAGCACCACCACCGCCGAATAGCGCTCGAGGATCCAGCTGATCACACGCCGGATCGGGGCGGCCTGCGCGTCGTAGAAGACCTTCATCTCGGCGCCGTGCAGATGAAAGAGCACCGGAATGCCACGGGCGCGCGCAAGCAGTCCGAAGATCGACTTGCGCCAGAAGCTGCCGAGCTCGGCGGCATGGCAATGCACCAGGCTGACCCGGTGCGTCAGGATCTCGACGATGAATCGGAGGATCTCGACCGCCGCGAGGTAGAGGCGCCGCACGAGACTGCCTTCGTCGTGCGGGGAGAACAGCCGCACGCCCCAGCGCTCGAAGAGGCCATCGAGCCGGTAACTCTCGATCACCGACAACATGCCGCCGCGCCCCGCGGTGCAGACCATCAGGACCCGTCGCGCCGTGCCCGTGTCGGCCCCTGTTCCCGTCGACACGGCCGGTCCGGGCGCTTCCTGCTTCCGGGCGGCCCCGGTTCCTTCCTTGCGGGCGGCACCAGCCTCTCCCCGGAGAGCGGGCTCGGTCCTTGGACCGGCCGTCCCGGGTGATTCGACCCGGTCCCTCCGGTCGGTGCCGCGCCGCGCATCGGTCGCGATCCCGGCATCCGGCGTACGGGTCATCGGCTCGGCCTCAGGCACGTTCAGTTTCTCCCGCCGGCACCACGGCCAGCATCTCGTTGCGGACCAGGGTCGCAAGCCGGTCGTAGTTGCGATTCTCCAGCGCCCACTGTCGGCCTGCCTGGCCACGCCTGCGCGCCGCCTCGGGATCGGACAGCAGCTCGATCATGGCGGCGGCGAAGGCATCGGGCTCGAGGGGGGTGCACAGCCCCCCGCCGCTGCGGCCGATCACGAATGCCTGGTCGGGCAGATCGTTGGCCACCACCGGCAGGCCGAGCGCCATGTATTCGACGGCCTTGGTCGGCGACGCGACGTCGTAGAGCACGCCGCGCGGACATGGCGAGAAGCCGACCCGGGCGGCGCGCACCAGCTGCCATGCCGTGGCCATGTCGAGCCAGCCGGTGAAGATCACCCGGGACGCGATGCCGAGCTCGCGTGCCAGTGTCTTGAGCTTCTCGATGTCGCCCGGCTCGTCGGCATTGCCGATGATCAGCAGCAGCGCCTCGGGCCGCACCCGCAAGACGGTGGCGAAGGCTTCCAGGGCCAGCTCGAGCCGGCGATTCTCCTCGACCGTGCCGAGGTAGACGACGGTTTCGAAAGTACGCGCCCGAGCCAGCCAGTCCGCCGCGGTGGGCTCGATGTCGGTATCGTCGCGCGCCATGATTCTCTCGATCGCTTCGCGATCGACGCCCATGGGGACCGGCACCGCATGCCGCATGCGGATACCCCGCGCCTGCAGGGTCCGCAGCATCTCGTCGCTCTGCACGAAGGCGATATCGGCTCGCGGCAGAACCACCTTGTAGAGTGTCCAGTAGCTGAGCAGGCCGCGGCCGTAGACGATCAGCCAGCGAAACAGGCCGATCGAGGGGCCGCGCTCGCGGGCGAACTCGAGCGCGCTCTCGGGCAGCGGGAACGACATCCAGTAGGCGAACGGAACGCCGCGCAGCCGGGATACGAGCCAGGCCCAGAGCGTGAACAGGGGCTTGTCGCGCACCAGCACCATGTCGTAGCGCGGGCCGATGCGCAGCAGCCCCCGGAAATCGTTCAGGAGCGCGGCAAGGTTGATCCGGAACCGTCCGCCGCTGGCAGGCGGCCCGAAGACCTCGCCACCGCCCCAGTCGACCTGCCGGCCGGGTTCCCGCAAGGTGACGAGATCGGACGCGACGCCGAGACGGGACAGGAACTTGCCGAACAGCACCGTGACGTCGACACGGAAGGTCGGATGTCGTTCGCGGACGAAGAACAGGACTCGCACACTACCTCTCGATGGACTCGCCGGCTGGTTTCGGCGCCTCGGTCCTTACCATGGCGGGCAGCCCGGAACCGGTCAACATGAGGTCGGCCGACGGCATGCGCGACCCGGTCAACGGCCGGCGCCGGCCCCGCCGGCCGGTTCGAGCAGCTCCGCCAGCTGCCTGGCAAGCATGACCCGGATGCCCTGGCCGGACGATCCGAACGCCCGCAGGGCGGCTCGGGCGACCTGATCGGAGGTCAGGGTCGGGATCGACTTCGGCGTCATCAGGAACTGCAGGCTCATGTAAGCGTTCACCACGCGGCGCAGCCAGTCGCCGCCCGAACTACCGCCGACCCGCACCGGCCGCAGGATCAGCACTGTCTCGAACGGTAGCTGCGCCAGCGCCAGTTCGTCGGCACCACCGAGCGCGCGCTGCAACTCGCCGAGTTGCTGCCACGCCGGACTCGGGCGGATCACCAGCAAGCGCCGTGCCCCGGCGGCGCAGGCCGCATCCGCCACCCCGGCGGCTTCCTGGCCCGTCACTTGCACGAAGGGCGCATCGCGGCCATGGAAGGACCGCTCGCCTGGATCCCCTCCCTGGCCGACGAGCATCAGGACATCGTCGAGCCGGGGCAGGTTTTCCAGCGTGCACAAGTCGAGCCGGTCGATGCCGAGGGCCATCGGCGCATCGGACAGGACATGGACCCGCGAATAGCCGCCGCGGGAGAGCACCGCGCCGAGCAATGCCTCGCCCTGGCGCCCGACGGCGCCGGCGACCAGCGCGACCCGGCCGGCCGGTCGGCTGGCACCGGGAGAATGCGAGGCGGACGCCGCATCGGTCAGGGCGGGCATGGTCGGGCGGGGATTCGGAACGGCTGAGCGTGCGTCGATGATGCCACGCATGGCCGCCGACTGTGGGAGACTCTCCCGGCCTTCGTGACGAAGTACCGGCCATGGCACTGAAATCGACCATCCATCGAATCGAGCTCTCGATCGCCGACATCGATCGCGGCTACTACCACGACCATCCGCTCACGCTCGCCCGGCATCCCTCGGAGACCGAGGAACGCATGATGGTGCGCCTGCTGGCGTTCGCGATGCATGCCGATCCGGCGCTCGCCTTCGGGGCGGGGCTGTCCGATGTCGAGGAACCCGATCTCTGGCTGCGCGACGACACCGGGGCGATCGATCGCTGGATAGAGGTCGGCCTGCCGGACGAGCGCCGGCTGCGGCGTGCCTGCGGGCGCGCCGTACGGGTCGTCGCGATCAGCTACGGCCGCAACGCTGCGCTCTGGTGGCGCCAGAACCAGCAGGCGCTCTCGCGGCTCGAGCGCCTGGCGGTCATCGAGCTGCCGGCGAAGGCCACCCTCGAGCTTGCCGCGCTCGCGCGGCGGACGATGCGGGTGCAGGCCAATGCGAGCGAAGGCCTCTGGTGGATCGGCACCGAGGACGGCTCGGTCTCGATCGAGCCGTCCCTGCGCAAGGAAGCCCTCACCTGATGCGGCAAAGCCACTTCGTACGGGTTCGGATTCGAGCGCAGGACAAGGCGGGGCGCCGCAGACAGTACGGTTGTACGGCAAGGCGCCCCAACGCAGTCATGCGCTCGAATCCGAAGCCGTCAGAGGCGGCTGAAGTCGGGCTTGCGTTTTTCCATGAAGGCGGCAAAGGCTTCGCGAGCCGCCGGCTCGCGAAGCATGCGACGGAACTGCTCGCCTTCGGCCGCCATCGCCTCGTCGCAGGCCTGGCGCAGCGGGGCGCGCATCAGCCGCTTGGTGACGACCAGGGAAGATAGCGGTCGCGTCGCCAGCTCCGCGGCCCGCACGCGTGCGCGGGCGATCGTGTCCGAGGCCGGCAGGACCTCGTTGGCAAGGCCCATCGCGAGCGCATCGTCGGCGCCGAAGGGCTCGCCGAAGAGCAGGACCTCGGCCGCCTTCGGATGACCCGCGAGCCGCGGCAGGAGCAGGCTCGACGCCGCCTCGGGACAGAGTCCGAGATTGACGAATGGCGTCGCGAACTTCGCGTTGTCGCCGGCGTAGACGAGATCGCAGTGCAGGAGCATGGTGGTGCCGACGCCGACGGCGTGGCCGCAGACCGCGGCCACGAGCGGCTTGTCGAAGTCGAGCAAGCCCTGCAGGAAGCGCTGCACCGGGGTATCGGTCCCCTGGGGCGGATTGTCCCGGAAGTCCGCGAGGTCGTTGCCGGCGGTAAAGACGTTCTCGTCGCCGTGGATCAGGACCACGCGCACCGAATCATCCATCGCCGCCTGTGCCAGTCCGTCGGCGAGTTGCGCGTACATCGCGGCGGTGATCGCGTTCCTGCGTTCGGCGCGGTCGAAGACCAGGCTCATCAACCCGTTGGCCGTCTCGATGCGTATCGTCATGGGATCTCCTGTCAGACTCGCTCGATGATACCGGCGGCGCCCATGCCGGTTCCGACGCACATCGTCACCATCCCGTAGCGCAGCTGGCGCCGGCGCAACGCATGCACCACCGTGCTCGCGCGGATCGCGCCGGTCGCGCCGAGCGGGTGGCCGAGCGCGATCGCGCCGCCCATCGGGTTGACCACCTCGGGATTCATGTCGAGATCCCGCATCACCGCGAGCGACTGCGCAGCAAACGCTTCGTTGAGCTCGATCCAGCCGATGTCGGCAAGGCTCAGTCCGGCGCTGCGCAGGGCGGCCGGGATCGCCTCCTTCGGCCCGATGCCCATGATCTCGGGCGGCACGCCGCGCACGGCGAAGGACACGAAGCGGGCGAGCGGCGTGAGGCCGAACTGCTTCACGATCTTCTCGGAGACCACCAGCAGGGCGCCGGCGCCATCGGACGTCTGCGAGCTGTTGCCGGCGGTCACCGAACCCATGCCGGTCGCCTTGCCCTGCGGCGAACGCGGCGCGGCGAAGGCCGGGCGCAATTTCGCGAGCGCCTCGGCCGAGGAATCGGCCCGCGGCCCCTCGTCGAGCTCGACCCGGCGGCTGCGCACCTCGATCCGGCCGGCGGCCAGATCGGGGAGCTTCTCGATCACCTCGATCGGCGCGATCTCGTCGGCGAACTCGCCGGCGGCCTGTGCCGCGATTGCCTTGCGATGCGAATCGAGCGCGAAGGCGTCCTGCGCCTCGCGGTCGACCTTCCACTGCTGGGCCACCTTCTCCGCCGTCAGGCCCATGCCGTAGGCGATGCCGACGTTCCCGTCGGATTCGAAGGCACGCATGTTGATCGACGGCTTGTTGCCCATCATGGGCACCATGCTCATCGATTCGGTGCCGGCGGCGATGATCGCGTCGGCCTCGCCGACCCGGATGCGGTCGGCGGCCATCGCCAGCGCGGTCAGGCCGGAGGCGCAGAAACGATTGACGGTGACGCCGCCGATCGAGTTCGGCAGGCCGGCGAGCAGCACGGCCATGCGCGCCACGTTGAGGCCCTGCTCGGCCTCGGGAATCGCGCAGCCGACGATGGCGTCCTCGATGACCGCCGGATCGAGCGCGGGCACATCGGCGAGCATCGATTGCATGGCATGCACCAGCAGGTCGTCGGGCCGCAGGTTGCGGAACACGCCCTTCGGCGCCTTGCCGATCGGGGTGCGCCGGGCCGCGACGATGTAGGCGTCCTGGACTTGACGGGTCATGGATGTTCCTTTCGCTGGCGCTCAATTGCGCGCCGGTTTGCCGGTCTGCATCATGGTCATGATGCGTTCCTGGGTCTTGGGATGCTCGATCAGGCCGACGAAGGCCTCGCGCTCGAGCCGCATCAGCCACTCCTCGTCGACGATCGAGCCGGCCTCGACGTCGCCGCCGCACATGATCCGCGCGATCGTCTGCCCGAGATGGAAGTCGTGTGCCGAGATGAAGCCGCCGTCGCGCATGTTGACCAGCTGCGCCATGATGGTCGCGGTGCCGCTGCGCCCGGCGACCCGGATGCGGGCCCGCCGCGGCGGCCGATAGCCGGCCTCGTGCATCGCCAGCGCCTCGCGGATCGCCACGTACAGCAGCTCCTGCGGATTGAACACCACTGGATCCGATTCGAGCAGGTAGCCGATCGCGCGCGCCTCGATCGCCGAGGTGGCGACCTGCGCGGTCGCCGCCGCCATCAGGTACTTCTTCAGGAAGTCGAGCAGGTAGGCATCGGGCGCCGCCTGCTGCTCCTCCGACGCGCGCCGCGCGCCATAGGTCAGGCCGCCCGCGCCGGGAATGAGCCCGACGCCGACCTCGACCAGGCCGATGTAGCTCTCGAGGTTCGCCACCCGGCGGGCACAGTGGATCGCGAGCTCGCAGCCGCCGCCCAGCGCCATGCCCGAGACCGCCGCGACCGTCGGCACCTGCGCATAGCGCAACCGCAGCATCGCCTTCTGGAGCTTCTCCTCGATCGGCCCGATCGCCTTGGCGCCGCCGCTCATGAAGACGGGCAGCATCGCCTGCAGGTCGGCACCAACCGAGAAAGGCTCGTCCGGCGACCAGATCACCAGGCCCTTGCAACGCGCTTCGGCGATCTCCACGGCCTTCAACAAACCCTCGACGACGCCCGGACCGATCGCATGGACCTTGGTGCGGATCGAGACGATCAGCACTTCGTCCAGACCCGCCTGGTCGACCGTCCATAGGCGGATCGACTCGTCCTCGAAGACGGTGGTGCCGGCGGTATGGCCGTTCGGCGCCTCGGCGCCCGCCACGCTCGTGCGGAACAGCTGGCGGCGGTACACGGGCAGTTCGCGCGGCGCCACGAACTCGCCGCGCGAGGCCGACCAGGAACCTTCGGGCTGATGCACCCCGCCGCGCTCGGCAACCGGGCCTTCGAACACCCAGGCCGGCAGCTCGACCGGCGCCATCGCCTCGCCCGCGGCGATGTCCTCGCGGATCCAGTCGGCGACCTGCCGCCAGCCGGCCCGCTGCCAGACCTCGAACGGGCCCTGCTGCTGGCCGAAGCCGAAGCGCATCGCGAGATCGAGATCGCGGGCGTTGTCGGCGATCTCGCCGAGCCTGGTCGCCGCATAGTGCATGCTGTCGCGCAGGATCGACCAGACGAAACGGGCCTGCGGGTTCTTCGATTCCCGCAGCAGGGCGAGCCGCTCGCCCCAGGTCTTCTTCTTGAGAATGCGGGCCACCGTCTCGTCGGCCTTGCCGCCGGCCGGGACGTACTCACCCTTCGCCGGGTCGAGCCGCAGGATCGCCTTGCCTTCCTTCCGATAGAAGCCGGCACCGCTCTTCTGGCCGAGCGCGCCCTGCTCGACCAGCTTCGCCACCACGGGCGGCGTGCGGTAGGCGGTCGCGAACGGGTCGTCGGCGAGATTGTCCTCCATGGTCCGGATGACGTGCGCCAGCGTATCGATACCGACCACGTCCGCCGTGCGGAAGGTGCCCGACTTCGCGCGGCCGAGCTTCGCGCCGGTCAGGTCGTCGACGACGTCGTACGGCAGGCCGAACTTCGCGGCCTCGTGGATCGTCGCCAGCATGCTGAAGATTCCGACCCGGTTGGCGATGAAGTTCGGCGTGTCCTTCGCCCGGATGCAGCCCTTGCCGAGCACCGTCGTTAGGAAGGTCTCGAGCCGGTCCACGATGGCCGGATCGGCGTCGGCGGTCGGGATCAGCTCGACCAGGTGCATGTAGCGCGGCGGATTGAAGAAATGCACGCCGCAGAAGCGCTTGCGAAGGCTCTCGTCGAAGCCCTGCGAAAGCGCCCCGATGGACAGGCCCGAGGTATTGGTCGCGAACACCGCGTCGGGCGCCAGGTGCGGCGCGACCTTCTCGTAGAGGGCATGCTTCCAGTCCATGCGCTCGGCGATCGCCTCGATCACGAGGTCACACTCGGCCAGCCTGCCGAGGTCCTCGTCGTAGTTGGCCGGGACGATCCAGTCGGCGAGATCCGGGTGGGCGAGCGGCGCGGGCTTGAGCTTGCGCAGCCCCGCGATCGCCCGCTCGATGCCGGCGTTGGGCGGACCCTCCTTCGCGGGCAGGTCGTAGAGCAGCACATCGACGCGCGCGTTCGCCAGGTGCGCCGCGATCTGCGCCCCCATCACGCCGGCGCCCAGCACCGCGACTTTCCTGATGATCGGATCGGACACGACGGCCCTCCTGTGCAATGGGTTGAATCAGGGTTGGCGAACCCAGGTCTGGGTCCGGCCGAGGATCGGCATGCCGATGAAACCGCGTACCTCGAGCCTGCTGCCGCCCTCGATCGTGCGCAGCTGGCTGCGGTAGCTCTTGCCGTTGTTGGGATCGAGGATCGTGCCGCCCTCCCACCAGTCGCCGGCCTTGCGCAGTCCCTCGAGGATCTGCATGCCGCGGATCGGCTTGTCCTTGAGATCGCCCTCGCACTGCTCGCAGACCGCATCGGCGCGCCCCGGGGTGAGCACCGATTCGATGCGCCCGCGCAGCTCGCCGTCGACCTCTTCGATGCGGACCAGCGCCTTCGCCTCGCCGGTCCTGTCGTCGATGTTCTTCCACAGCCCGACCGGCGAATCCGGCCCGGCCGTCGCCGGCGCCACGAAGGCGAATGCAAAGGCGATGCCCAGCCCCGCGGCGAGGGCGGGCAGGCGGCCATGGGAAATCACGTTGCGCATCGTCGCCCGCCTCAGAACAGTTCGGCGTCGAGCGCCAGCAGGTTGCCGGCCCCCGAACGCGCGGAACGCATCAGGGCGGCGGTTTCGGGCATCAGGCGCGCGAAGTAGAAGCGCGCCACATGCAGCTTGGCCTCGTAGAAGCGATCGCCGGAATCCTGCTTCGCCAGCGCGATCTTCGCCATGCGGGCCCAGAAGTAGCCGAGCACGAGGTGACCGATGACGCGCAGGTAGTCGGTCGATGCGGCGCCCGCCTCGTCCGGGTTCTGCATTGCCTTCATGCCGATCTCCATCGTGAACTTCTCGACCTTGCCGGCGAGATCGGCGAGCGGATCGATGAACTCGGCCATGTCCTCGTTCGTGCCCTCCGCCTCGATCAGCTCGCGCACCTGCTGGCCGAAGCGGCGCAGCTTCGCGCCGGCATCGCCGAGCACCTTGCGGCCGATCAGGTCGAGCGCCTGCACTCCGTTGGTGCCTTCGTAGATCATGTTGATGCGGGCATCGCGCACATACTGCTCCATCCCCCATTCACGGATGTAGCCGTGCCCGCCGAAGACCTGCTGGGCGAGCGTCGCCGCCTGGTAGCCGTTGTCGGTGAGGAAGGCCTTGACCACCGGGGTGAGCAGCGCGAGGGTGTCCCCGGCCTCGCTGCGCCGGTCCTCGTCGGGATGGCCGTGCGCGATGTCGGCCTGCAGCGCGAGCCACAGGGCGAAGGCCCGGGAACCTTCGATCCAGGCACGCTGGGTGAGCAGCATGCGTCGCACGTCCGGGTGGACGATGATCGGGTCGGCCGGCTTGTCGGGCTCCTTCGGCCCGGACAGCGAGCGCATCTGCAGGCGATCCTTCGCATAGGCGGCCGCGTTCTGGTAGGCGACCTCCATCAGGCCGAGCGACTGCATCCCGACGCCGATGCGCGCCGCGTTCATCATCACGAACATCGCGTTCAGGCCGCGGTTGGGCTCGCCCACGAGCGTGCCGACGGCGTTCTCGAAGGTCATCTCGCAGGTGGCGTTGCCGTGGATGCCCATCTTCTCCTCGATGCGGGCGCACTTCGCGCCGTTGCGCTCGCCGGGCCTGCCGTCGGCGTCGGGCAGGAACTTCGGCACGATGAAGAGCGAAATCCCCCTGGAGCCTTCCGGCGCATCGGGCAGGCGCGCGAGCACCAGATGAACGATGTTCTCGGCGAGATCGTGCTCGCCCGATGAGATGAATATCTTGGTGCCGGTGATCCGGTAGGTACCATCGGCCTGGGGCTCGGCGCGGCTGCGCAGGATCCCGAGGTCGGTGCCGCAATGCGGCTCGGTCAGGCACATCGTGCCGGTCCATTCCCCCGACACCAGCTTCGGCAGGTAGGCGGCCTTCTGCTCGTCGGTGCCATGGGCGAGAAGCGCCTCGTAGGCGCCGTGGGTCAGGCCCGGATACATCGTCCAGGCCTGGTTGGCCGAGTTGAGCATCTCCTGCAGCGCGAGCCCTGCTACCGAAGGCATGCCCTGGCCGCCGAACTCCGGCTCGCAGGTCAGGGTCGGCCAGCCGGCCTCGCGGAACTGGTCCCAGGCCGCCTTGAAGCCGGCCGGGGTGCGCACGATACCGTCGCCTTCGTAGCGGCAGCCTTCCTCGTCGCCGCTGCGGTTGAGCGGAAACAGGACCTCGCTGCAGAACTTGCCGCCCTCCTCGAGGATCTGGTCGATGAGCTCGCGGTTGACTTCGGCGTGCGCTGGCAATTGCGCGAGCTCGTTCTCGACGTCGAGGAGTTCGTGCAGGACGAACTGCATGTCGCGCAGGGGAGCTTGGAACTGGGGCATGTCGTCTCCGTGGATCCGGGGTTCTGGTGCAGCCGTGCCGGTTCAGGCGGCACTGCGATCGGTGGCTAGGGAATCGGTGGTCGATGCGGCGGGGCGCGGCTCGCCGCGACGCGAATCGATGGCCCGGGCGATGGCGAGGCGAGCCCGCTCGCCGGCCGACGGGCTGGCGAGCAGGCGGGAATCGTGGTGAAGCACGAGGATGACGCCGTAGATGTCGAAGATCATCTCCGAGACATCGGTATCGGCGCGCAACTCGCCCGTCTCGATGGCGAGCCGGATCGCCCGCGACAGGGCGTCCTTCCATGACCGGATCATGGCGACGAGCTCCTCGCGCACCGCTCCGGGACGGTCGTCGTATTCGGCGGCCCCCGAGATCCAGAGGCAGCCGTTCTCGGCCTCGCGAGTCGACTTCTCGATCCAGCGCCCGAGCATGGCCGAGAGCCGGGGCAGGCCCCGCGGCGCATCGAGGCTGGCGGCGAGGACATCCTCGGCGAAGCGTCGCTCGTATTCCTTCAGCACTGCGATCTGGAGATCCTCCCGCGAGCCGAAGTGGGCGAAGACGCCGCTCTTGGACATGCGCATGCGCTCGGCGAGCGACCCGATGGTGAGGCCTTCGAGGCCATGGCGCGCGGCCTGGTCGAGCGCGGCGTCGATGATGGCCGCGCGGGTCTGCTCTCCCTTGCGCACCCGCTGCTCGGGCCTGGGCATCCGGAACTCTCCATGGGATAAAACGAACGATCGTGCTAATCGAACGGTCGTACTATTTACGAACTCGCGATCGATGTCAACCCTTTCCGGGCCAGGGAAAACACGCAAATCGCGCGCAATCCGCCGGGCCGAAGCCGGGCAGGCTCGCACGCCCGGAAGGACCGCGAATCCGCGAGCAGGCCTGGATGGCCAGTCGCAGGCTCTAGAAGCGCATCAGCGGCAGGTCGGGATCGGCGGGCGCGATCACCGGCTCCTGGTCGGGGCGCCGGTGACTGCCGCTTGCGGTGGGCGAGGGCATGGGCCGGGAATCGACCGGAGCGGCTGCCGGCATGCCGGGCGACGCGGCGTTCGCCGCGGCGGCGGCGCCGTCGGCTTGCGTCGGTACATCGAACCCGTGGGGGAGATCGGCCGCCACGACCAGCGAAGGATTGAGCTCGGTCAGGCGGACGGCGGTCTCCTCGCCGAAGCGCTGGGCAAGAACGTCGCGCGCGGCCCGCATCATCGGCGCACGGGCGCTCGCATCGGTTGCGCCGCTCGCGAGCACCGTGACCCGGCCGGCCTCGATCAGGCGAAACGCGGTATCGCGCACCTGGGTGCCGTACCAGCCGAGCACCGAGCCGGCGTCGACCTGGATCAGGCAGCCGTCGCAGAGGAACAGCTCGAGGGCGGCAGGCGAACGCACCACGCCCGGGTTGCGCTCGGGGTGGGCAAGCATCGGCAGCACACCACGTGCGGCCATCTCCTGAACGGCGGTGATCGCGCCGATCGGGATGAACTCCTCCGCCCAGCGCAGGAGCACGACGCGGCGCCCCTCCCACTCGCCGACGAAGGGAACCTCGCGGCGATCGAGGGCGCCGATGACGCCCGGCCCATGGACGAGCTCGGCGCCGAGCCGCAATCGCAGGCGGATCCCGCGGCGCTCCATGAGCTGGACGAACGCCGCGAACTTCTTCTCGAGCTCGACGCGCAGGACCGGTGCACGCCCGGGGTCGAGGGTCGGTGTCAGCACCACCAGCCGTACGCCATCGGCTTCGGCCCTGCGCAGCATCAGCAGGGCCTCGTCGAGGCTGTCGGGGCCGTCGTCCACCCAGGGAAGATAGTGTCCGTGAAGATCGATCACATCCAGTCCTTGCTCCTCCGGCGCTTCATACGGCTTCGTATCGGGCCGGTTGGGGGGCCACGGCTCACGACGGCAGCGACCGGAAGGACGATTCTTCCGGCATCGCCCTGCTCCCGCAAGCCGTGCGTTTGCAATTCACAACGCAGCCGGAAGCAAGCTTCCGGCCCGGGGCGCGACGCCGTGCCGAGTCGAAAGTCCGGGGACGGAGGCGTCCGATCGTTCACGACCCGCGAGGCTCGGGCTGTGCACCTACGATCCAGCCTTCGAGCGGATCGATCGCGGCCGGCAGGCCGAAGCCGGTCGAACGCCGTTGCCAGGCCCAGCCGGCGGCGCTCAGGCAGAGGGCCGCATCGAGCGCATCGGCCGATGGCTCGGCAACCATGGCACGGGCCTGGTCATCGTCCATCTCGACGGCCACCCCCAGCCGCAGGCCCCCCTCGCGCAGGGCGTCGACGAGACGACACCGGACGGCCTCGTGCGCAGGAACCTGCCGCGAACGCTCGTCGCTCTTGTACGAGAGCCGGCCGAAGCTGCGGGCGAGCAGGCCGGGGTAGCCCTCGAGCGCGACTCGCGACGGATCGCCATGCGCCAGTCCGGGGATATCGACCCCGGCGGCGAGCAGGCGCGGCACGGCGGTCTCGTACATCCAGGCCACCGGCGGATTGACCCATTTCATCGAGGGGCTCGAACCGGCCGGCCCGTCCGTTGCCCGATGGGCGAACTTCCGGCCTGCCGGCCGGGCATTGCAGTAGGCGGCGAAGCGTTCGCGCAACGCCGGACGGCCCATGGCGGCGACGATGCCCGCAACCCGGGCGAAGTCCTCCGGCCAGCCCTGGGCGAGGATGAATTCGCGCGGCAGCCCGAAGGGCAGGTCGAACACACTCAGCCACGGGCCGGGTCGCGCAAGGAAGGCATCGAAGCCGGCGAGGTCGGCGATCCGCTCGATCCGCGCAAGACGCACGCCGCCACGGCAGGGCCGGCCGACGGCTACCACGATCTGCTTGCGCGACGACGGCGCGGAGGTGAAGTCGACGCCATGGAGCAGCGCCGACCCGAGCGCATCACCCCGGCGCGGCGATGCGCTGCCCGGGGCGCCACGGGCAGCCACCGTCCCCTTCGCTCCGCCTCCGGCAGCGAGCCTGGATCCCGGCCCGGACCCACCGGGCAGCGCTGCGGGCGGTGTCACGGGCCGAGAACCACGTCGGTGTAGACGTAGTGCTGGGCGACGTCCTGGCCGCGATGCCCGGTCAGGAGATAGACGCCGCTGCTGGCGATCCATGCGTAGGCAAGATGCCCCCCGCGAACGTCCGTCGCGGCGCTGCGCCGGCAGTCGACGCGCAGCATCTCTCCGGGCAGTTCCGGATGCAGGCGGTTCGCCGGCTCGAACGCGGTGCCGGCCCGGCATGCGTAGCGCACCTCGGCGGCCAGGGGTACGCGGCCGATGGCGCCTTCGCCAGCCGGGATGGTACGGGTCTGCAGGACGATGCCGAATTCCGCGCCGGGGAGCGGCGCGCAGGGTTGGCCTTCGACCTGCAGGCCGGTGGCCCTCATGCGGGTGGTAGCCTCCAGGCGAGCCGCGTCGGTGAAGTGGACATCGTCGGAACGGGCCGGATCTCCCGGCAGGTAGGCCCGATCGGCCAGCGCGGTGTCGAGCCGCAGCGACACCAGTCCGCACAGGCCGATCGAGCGGCTCATGCCGAATACGCCCGCCCCCTGGCTGCCGGTGACCGAAACCAGCGAACCGTCGGGCAGCCAGGCCTGGCGGCCGAGGACATCGACCCGCCCCTCGGGGCCGGCTCCCAGGGTCTGGATCCGCAGGGCATAGGCATGCAGCATGCGTTCCGGCGGGGCTGAGGCCGAGGCCGATGCGGCGAGCTCGCGCACCGGAGAGTCGAGCCCGAAGCCGACCGACGGGCCTGGCAGCGGCATCGCGGCGCAGGCGGCCAGACCGGCGCACGACGCGAGGCCGGCGTACCGGATGAAGGTCGACGGACCAGGCGGGCTGCGGCGGCGGGGATCGCGCATTCCTTCTCCTCCTGTGGCGGCCAATCTAGCATCGCAACGACGCTTGCGGTCGCGGCGAGCCAGACTGTCCGGACTAGGCCTCACGGGCCTCCCTGGAGCTCGAAGCCGCCCGGATCGAGGGGCGGCCAGAACGATGGCGATCCCTCTGCCGCCTCCTCCGCCGGATCCGCCCCCTGCGGATCCGCCCGCCCGGCGAACGGGGATTCCCCGCAGACGTCAGCGCCATCGTCCGGGGAACGGGCGCCGGCCAGCTTCATCACCGGCACCCAGACGACCGAGCCGAGCAGGCGCAGGCCGGTCATGAAAACGTCCCCGGCGCGCGGCCCGATCGTGTAGTCGTCGAAGCCGCCCCCGACCTCGATGGGCGTCGCGAGGCTGAAGAACGCGGCGCGCTTGGGCCAGGGGTCGAAGCGCAGCGCCAGGCTGGCGTCGTTGAAGTCGACCTCGCCCTTGCCGAGCACCCGCACCCGGGTGGTATCGATCAGCATCCGTCGCGCCTGGAGCACCCCGTCGGCAAGCTCGAACTCCCCGATCGCGCAGTTGACCGTCGTTCCGCCCTGCGCATCGAGCCGATCGACCAGCGCGACGAACAGGTTGCCCGCCCAGAGATCGAAGACATCGGCGCGCATGCGCTGCGGACGAAGCAGGAAGCGCAACGACCCGTCCCCGTGGCGCATCGCCTGCGACAGGGCCGGGGTCAGGGCGCGGATCTCGAGCCGCGCATTGATCTCGCCCGCCATGTCGGTATCGGAGTCGACGCCATGCGCGAGCAGGCCGTAGTCGACGCGTTCGAGCATCAGCTCGATCGCTGCCTCGACCGCGCCCGACGCGAGCGGCGCATAGTCGAGAACGAGCCGGGCCCTGCCCTCGCCGATCGCGGCCTCCACGGGGTCGAAGCGGGCCCGACCGTCGGCGACCGACAGGCGAAGGCGGGCATCGCCGAGCTGGATGTCCCCCGCCCGCAGCGACTCGATCACGACGTCGACGTCCGCGCCGAGCCGCGCGAGCGTACCGGCGCCGAGCAGTTGCTGCAGATCGTCGCCCGCCTTCGCGGCCTGCTCGCCGACTTCGGCGAGCGTCGCGCCCGGCCCCGACGCCGCCGCCGGCACCCGGCCGTCGCCGGCTCGCGCCGCGAAGGGCGACCATTCGGTATCGGTGAAATCGATCACGTCCAGCATCGGCACATCGAGACGAAGCGTGAGCCGGGGCGGCGAACGGGAAGTGTCCAGCCCGACGTTGCCGACCGCGTTCGAGCCGCCGACCGAGACGCGTGCATCCTCGACCCGATAGCCCGATCCGTCGATGACGACGTCGCCCGCGAGAGCGTACGGCCCCCAGCCGGGAAGATCGACGCCGGTCAGCGCCGACCAGCCATCGAGACGCTCGCCGGCGAGATCGACCGCCAATCGCAGGCCTGCGCCCAGCGGCCTCTCGACATCGCCCGACAGCGAGATGCGCGCCCCCCCGAGCGCGGCATGGACCGCAACCGGGATGCGCCGACCGGCATCGACCAGCTCGCGCAGGCTGGCGACCTGCAGCGCGACGGCCACCGGATCCGGGCCGGCCCGGCCTGACACCGCAACGCGCAAGGGCTCGCCCGGCGCCGCCACCATGCTGCCCGTCGCCAGGTCGAAGCCGGCGGCTCCGCCGGTGCCCGGGTCGCGCAGTCGGACCCGCCCGCCCGCGATCTCGGCGGTCATCGTCGAGGCGTCGAGCAGGTCGCCCAGCCGGCTGCCGCGCGCGGCCAGGTACAGGCCCAGGGAATCGAAGACGGCGTCGATGCGCTCGCCGAACCCGAGCCGGCGCAACAGGCCGCCCGCATCCACGTCGCTGCCGGCGAGCCACCAGTTCACCGCCGGAACCTCGCCGCGCAGGTCGACCTCGAGCGCCCCGGCAAGGGGCACGCCCAGCGCCGTCAGCGAGAGCGGCGAGGCGCTCATGTAGCCTTCCCGGATGCTGCTGGCGAAGTGCAGGTCGCGAAGCGACAGCGCGCTGCGGCTGAGCTCCCCGATTCGCAGCTCGAGATCGAGATCGGTGAGATCCAGGCGGGCCGGCAGGATGGGGATATCCAGCGACAGCCCGCCGGTATCCTCCGATGCGCGGGCGAACAGCCGGCCGATCTCGTCGATGTCGATCAGCGGCGTCTCGAGCCGGACCGTCAGGGTGTCGTCGTCCCCCTCCCGATACGACACCGCGCCGCTCAGGCGATGCCGGCCCAGCGACGCCTGCAGCGGCTCGATCCGCCAGCGCTCCCGGATGCCGCGCAGCCGCGCCTTCAATGCCAGCGGCATCGCTGCGGCGAACTCGGCGCCGAGCCAGCGGGCCAGGTCGCGGGCATCGCCGCCATCGAGCTGCAGCGTCAGATCGGCCGCATCGCGGGCGGCGCCCGCGACTCCCGCCGCGATCCGCCCATCGAGCGCAAGACGAAGGCTGCGCGAAGCGGCGTTCAGGGTGAGCGAGGAGGCGCCGCTGCGCACGATCCTGTGCGGCGGATCGGTAGCGAGGCTGAGCTCCACCGGCTCGTCGAGCAGGCTGCCGTTCGCCTCGACCCGCAGCGGCTCGCCCGCCCCGCCCGACATCGCAAGACTGCCGAGCTCGAAAGCCACCGGACGCTGGCCCGGCGCATGACCATAGCTGAGCCCTCCCCTTGCCATGACCAGACGCAACTCCGTGGTATCGACGATCTCGCGCATCGACGCGCCGCGGGCAACGAGCCGCATCGAGAAGCCGCCGAGGGCGCCGCGCAGATCCTCGATACCGAAGAGCCAGCGCGCCAGGCCACCGAGCGGCGTGTCGGCGGTACCCAGCGCGAGCTCGGCATGGATCGTGTCCTGCGCGTCCACCCCGGCATGCAGCTCGCCGCCGAGATCCACCCCCGCGACGTGTGCCCGCAGGGGCGCATCGAGACGACCGTCGGCGAGCGAGATCTCCGCGCTCGCCGGCCCGACGTCCGCCGGCATCCCGATCCACCGCTCCACCGCGAGCGCGATGCGGGCATCGACGAGATGCAGGCCGCCGACCGGCAGGCGTCCGTCATCGAGGCCGCGGTACCAGTCGACCAGCGTGCGCGGCGCCTGCGCCCGGTCATCCTCTCCGGGGCCGGCTCCCTGGCCGAGAAAAGGCCGCATGTCGAGAACCGCCGCGGCGATCCGACCGGTGATCCGTGGACGGACGGCCTGCGGGACGATGTCGAGCTCCCCGTCGAACCGACTGGCACCGGCGCTGCCGACGAGGTCCCGCAGCTCGATCCTGCCGGGCGCAACGCGCACTCGGCCCGCCAGGGCGCTCGCGCCGATTCCGGGCAGGTCCAGCGCGAGCAGACGGGCCGAGGCCTGCGCGTCGGGCGCGCCGATGCCGAACTCGAACTCGCCCGCGAAAGTCCTTCCATCCTGCGGGCCGGTGACCTCCAGCGCCCCGGCCAGCCGCAGGCTGGCACCGAGCACTTCGCCGAACGCCTCGACCGGCCAGGGCTCCCGCGCATCGGCCAGGGCGGCGAGCGCGCCGCCCTGGAGCTCCGCCCGCCAGGCCTGGCCCGCGATCATGCCGCTGGCCACCAGCTCGGTCGGACCTCCGACGGGCGCCCTGCCCTCGGCCCGCTCGACAGTGATGGCGATGGGCGTCCCGGCACCGGACGGGGCGTCGCCCTGCCATTCGATCCGGTCGGCCGAGAACCCCGTGACATGCGGCCAGCGTGCCGCCAGGCTCGCCAGCAGGCCCGCCCGCAGCTCGATCCGGGCGATCCGCAGCGTCCCGTCGGCCGCCTCGGGAGCCGGCCCGATCAGGACGTCCTCGAGGACCAGCACCGGTTCGGTCGACACGCGCAGGCGAACCGGCCCGGCCAGCGTGACCGGGCGTCCGGCGGTCTGCGCCAGCTCCCGCTCGAGCCGGCCGCGCCATCCCGGCTCGCGCCAGTCGAAACCGATCGCGAGCACGGCGGCGAGGGCAAGCCCCATCGCGACCACCAGGCCGCCGGCGGCGAGAAGAGCGGCTCGGCGACGCATGGCCCGGGAGCCGCCTAGTAGCGCTCGCCGCTGAGCGAGACCGCCAGCCTCAGCAGCGCGAAGGTGAAGGAACGCAGCAGGCGCTGGTACCAGCGGCGGCGACGGTAGGTGTCGAGGGCGACCACGCTGCTGCCGGTGCGGATCGCGTGGTCGAGCCGCTCGCGCAGCTCGCCGGCGAACTGCGCATCGGCGATGAAGACGTTCGCCTCGCGCGCGAGGAGCAGCGAGAACGGATCGATGTTCGACGAACCCACCGTCGCATGGTCGTCGATGACCGCGACCTTGGCATGCAGGAAGCTGCTGCGGTATTCGTAGATCTCGATGCCGGCCGCGAGCAGCTCCCCGTACAGGGCCTGGGTCGCATAGTGCTGGAACCGGTACTCGACCCGCCCCTGCAGCAACAGGCGTACGCGCACGCCGCGCGCCGCGGCCAGGGTCAGAGCGCGCCTGAACCGGGTGCCGGGCAGGAAGTACGCATTCGCGATCAGGATGTCCTCGCGCGCCTGGGCGATCCGCCGCAGGTACCAGCGCTCGATCGTCCGGCGATGGCGGAAGTTGTCCCGGACCGCGAGCTGGGCGCGAATGGTGCCGACCGGGGTCACTTCGCTGCTGACCATGCGCGCCCGCGACCAGGCCTGCTGCAGCACGTCGCCGGTGCCCGCCTTGCCGCGCGCCGGCTCGCCGCCAGCCGGATCGAGTCCGTGGCGACCGCGATGCAGGGAGGTGTTGACCAGCTTGATCTCGTGCCAGAGCCGCTGCGCCGCCACGTTCACATGGGCGACCAGCGGTCCGCGCACCTGGACCGCGAAGTCGAGCCGGGGCGCGTCGAGCGGTCCGTGGTTCGGATCGACGTGGTCGTCGAGCAGGTTGATGCCGCCGACGAAGGCGAGCCGCGAATCGACGACCGCGAGCTTGCGGTGCAGCCGCCGCAGGCGGCGGCGGTCGAACATCAGCGCGTTGCGCTCGGGACGAAAGACCTCGACCCCCCCCGGGCAGGCCTCGAGCAGCGCGGCCACCTCGCCTTCGAAACGCCGGGTGCCGAAGCCGTCGACCGCCAGGTGAACGCGCACACCGCGCGCGAAGGCGGCGGCAAGGGCGCGCGCGACGCGCTGGCCGGAGGCGTCATCGTTGAGGATGTAGGTCTCGACGAAGACCGAGTCCCGCGCCGCGTCGATCGCCTCGACGAGCGCGGCGAAATAGGCGTCGCCCGATTCGAGCAGGATGACCTCGTGGCCGTCCTGCAGGCGGGTCTTGAGACTTCCGTAGAGCGGCAGCGTGACATGGACCGGCACGACATCCGGCCCGTCCGGACTGAGCATGTCAGTGGCGCCCGGCCGCCCGAAGCCACTGACGGCCTTGCAGGCCGCGGCGTTGCGACACGCAACGCCTCTTCGGTCCGTCCAGCCCCGCGCAGGCGGGCCTGGAGCCGCGGACCGAAGCCCCCTCGGGTGGGAGTGAGCGTGGGGGTCGTTTCATCTAGCTCCGCATTCCCAGGTCGGTCACCAGAGGGCTATGGTCCGACAGGCGAGCCCACTCGGGCCCGGCGAGAACCTGCGCGGCGCGCACCTCGAAGCCACGCTGGTAGATCCGGTCCATGCGCAGCCAGGGCACCAGCGCCGGATAGGTCCTGGCCGCCCGGACTCGCCGGGGCAGGCGCATCGCTTCCGGCTCCATCTCCAGACCGAGCCCGGCGAGCCGATCCCTGACGTAGTACATCACCTGCTGGGTACGACGCGCCCGGCAGGCGTCGAACACTTCCTGGGCGCCCAGCGCCTCGCACAGGCGATCGGAGAGCTTGTTGCGCCAGTCGTTGAAGTCGCCGCCGATCAGCACCGGGGCGCTGCGCGGCACGAGGCGGTCGATCCATTCGATCAGCGCATCCACCTGGCGTTCGCGGCTGCGGGCGAAGAGCCCCAGGTGCACGACGAAGCAATGGGTCTCGAGACCGGCGATGTCGACGATGCAGTGCAGGACGCCGCGCTTTTCCAGGGCGTGGTCGGAGACATCGCGGTTCTCCCTGTGCAGGATCGGGAATCGCGACAGCAGCGCATTGCCATGGTGCCCGTGCAGATAGCTCGCGTTGTTGCCGTACGCGGTCTCGAAGACGTTCTTGAGGGAGGGAGAACGCGCCAGGAATACGTCCTGGGGTTCGCTCGGCCAGTAGGACTCGAAGCGGGTCGCGTGACGCGAGTTCCGACCCTGGACCTCCTGCAGGAAGATCAGGTCGGCATCGAGCTCGTGCAGCCGTGCGCGCAGGTCGTGGATCACCGGAACCCGGCGCAATCCGAAGACGTCGCGCAACACACCCTTGTGGATGTTGTAGGTCGCCACCCGCAGGCGCCTGATCTCCCTGACCGGGGCGCCCGACGGCGTGCCGCCGGCGGTTTCGGGCCCGCCCTCGGTGGCCGGCTCTGACAGGGGTTCGGAGAAGATCCCGCCACCGCTGCGGTCGGCGGCGTCGATGGCGGCCTCAGTCATGGCCGCCCCCGTCCCGCCAGCCGTGCCGGGATCTCGCGGATCGCGGCGATGTTCGTGGTCGAGAAGCACCGTTCGGCCGCCGCCCGCCAGTCGAGCCAGCAGCATCGCGTATGCTCGGCGGGCGCGAGGACGATCTCGCGCTCCCGGTCGAGTTCGAATCCGAATACATGCTCGGTATTGTGCGTCACGCCGGGCGCATACCGGGATCGCCAGTGCGGATAGATCGGATAGCGGTTGGTCCGGCCCCAGTCGGCGAGGTTCCCGTCGGCCTCGGCGAGGCCGGTTTCCTCGGCGAGCTCGCGCACGCAGATGGCCCGCAGATCGGGGTCGCCCGGCTCCCGGCTGCCGGTCACCGACTGCCAGAAACCGGGATGGTCGGCCCGTTCGAGAAGCAGCACCCGCGCCTGCACGGTGTAGACGACCACCAGCACCGACTCCGGGATCTTCACCGCCCCCTCCGGGTCAGGCTCCGGCGGCTGGCGCGCGCAGGCGGATGTGAAGCTCGCGCAACTGCTTCTCGTCGACCGGCGACGGCGCCTGGGTCAGCAGGCACTGGGCGCGTTGCGTCTTCGGAAAGGCGATCACGTCGCGGATCGATTCGGCGCCCGCCATCATGGTGACGATGCGGTCGAGCCCGAACGCGATGCCGCCATGGGGCGGCGCGCCGTACTGCAACGCATCGAGCAGGAAGCCGAACTTGCTCGCCGCCTCTTCGGCATCGATCTTCAGGGCCCGGAAGACCTTGCTCTGGACTTCGGCGCGGTGGATCCGGATCGACCCGCCGCCGATCTCCCAGCCATTGAGCACCATGTCGTAGGCCTGGGCAAGGCAACGCCCCGGATTGCTGCCGAGCAGGTCTTCATGCCCCTCTTTCGGCGCGGTGAACGGATGATGGTTGGCCATCCAGCGCCCGCCTTCCTCATCGCGCTCGAACATCGGAAAGTCGACCACCCAGAGCGGCTTCCAGCCTGGCTCGAAGAGCCCGGTGCGCCGGCCGAACTCGGAATGGCCGATCTTGTTGCGCAGGGCGCCGATCGAATCGTTGACCACCCGCGCGCTATCGGCCCCGAAGAAGATCAGGTCGCCGTTGCGGGCACCGGTGCGCGACAGCACGGCATCGATCGCCGTATCGTGCAGGTTCTTGACGATCGGCGACTGCAGGCCCTCGCGGCCCTTCGACGCGTCGTTCACCTTGATCCAGGCGAGACCCTTCGCTCCGTAGATGCCGACGAACTGGGTATAGGCATCTATCTCGCTGCGCGACAGCTCGGCGCCGCCCGGCACGCGCAGTCCGACCACCCGGCCGGCCGGATCGTTGGCCGGCCCCGAGAAGACCTTGAAGGCGACGTCGCGCATGGCCTCGGTCAGGTCGGCGAACTGCATCTTCACCCGCAGGTCGGGCTTGTCCGAACCGTACAGGCGGATCGCCTCGGCGTGCGGCATGGTGGGGAACTGGCCGGGCAATTCGACCCCGATCGATTCGCGGAACACGACCCGGATCATCTCCTCGAAGATCGCCCGGACCTCGATCTCGCCGAGAAAGGACGTCTCGCAGTCGATCTGGGTGAACTCCGGCTGGCGATCGGCGCGCAGGTCTTCGTCGCGAAAGCACTTCACGATCTGGTAGTAGCGATCGAAGCCAGCCACCATCAGCATCTGCTTGAAGAGCTGCGGGGACTGCGGCAGCGCGAAGAACTCGCCCGAATGGACCCGCGACGGCACGAGGTAGTCGCGCGCGCCTTCGGGCGTGGAGCGCGTCAGCATCGGCGTCTCGACATCGATGAAGCCCAGCGCATCGAGGTAGCGGCGCACCGCCATCGTCACGCGATGGCGCAGGACGAGGTTCTGCTGCATCTGGGGGCGGCGCAGGTCGAGCACCCGATGGGTGAGCCGGGTGGTCTCCGAGAGATTCTCGTCGTCGAGCTGGAACGGCGGCGTCACCGAAGGGTTGAGCACCTCGAGCCGGTGGCAGAGGATCTCGACCTCGCCGCTCGGCAGGTTCGGGTTCTCGGTTCCCTGCGGCCGACGCCGCACCAGGCCGTCGACCCGGATGCAGAATTCGTTGCGAAGGCTCTCGGCGACCCGGAACATCTCGGGGCGATCCGGATCGCAGACCACCTGGGCGAGCCCCTCACGGTCGCGCAGATCGATGAAGATCACCCCGCCATGGTCGCGGCGTCGATGGACCCACCCGCAGAGAGTCACGGTCTGGTCGAGATGTTCGGCCGACACCTTGCCGGCGTAGCTGGTGCGCATCGATTCGATACTCCGTCTGTTTCCCGTCGCCGCCCGCTCGCGCAGGCGGCCGATTGTTTCAGTTCCCGCCCGGCTCCACCTGCGGCGCCGACCCGATGACGCCCGGCCCGCCGACGGCGAGATCACGTGCCGGCGGCGCCAGGACGCCCATCGACACGACGTACTTCAGCGCCTCGTCGACACCCATCGACAGCTCGATGACCTGGTCGCGCGGCATCATCAGGAAGAAGCCCGAGGTCGGATTGGGCGTCGTCGGCACGTACACCGACACCATGTCGACCATGATGCGCTCGCCGACCTCGTCGGCCGGCGTGCCGGTCTGGAAAGCGATCGTCCAGACCCCCTGGCGCGGATACTGCACCAGCAACACCTTGCGAAAGGCCTGCCCGCTGCCGGTCAGCAGGGTATCGCTGACCTGCTTGACGCTCGAATAGATCGAGCGGACCACCGGAATCCGCTGCAGCAGGCCTTCCCAGGCGCGCACCAGGCGTTCGCCGATGAAATTGCGCGCCAGCACGCCGGTCACCAGGATGACCAGCAGGGTCAGGATGACGCCCAGGCCCGGAATCTGCCGGCCGAGCAGCGCGCGCGGATGCCATTCGTCCGGCAGCAGCGACAGGCTCTGGTCCATCGTCCCGATGATCAGGTTCAGCACCCAGACCGTGATCGCCAGCGGCGCCCAGATCAGGAGACCGGCGATGAAGTACGAGCGCAGGGTCTGCATCATGGCCTTGGAGCGCCGGTCGGGTCGGGACGGACCGAGGGTCCGTCAGGAGGCCTTCGGAGCGTCGGCCCCCGCCGGCTTGCCGGCCGCCGGCCTGGCGGCGGTCGATTCCGCCGGGCTGCCGCCAGCGCCGGCCGAAGCCTGCCCGCCGCCCTCGCCCCCGGCACTGCCCGCGCCCTCGCCGCTCCCATTGCCGTTACCCTTGCCCGCGCCCGCTTCGCCGGCCTTGCCGCCGCGGAAATCGGTGACGTACCAGCCGGATCCCTTCAGCTGGAAGGTCGGTGCGGTGACCATCCGGTGGAAGGCAGGCTGGTGGCACTGGGGGCAGTCCGAGAGCGGCGCGTCGGAGAACTTCTGCAGCACGTCCTTCTCGAAGCCACAGTCATTGCATCGATACGCATAGATCGGCATGTCGAACTCCAGAAGATCCCAGACCGGAGAAAACCTTTAATTGTAGTCGATGCCGGGAATTACAATGGGGCCCCGCGCCGGATCCCGGCGCACCGACCTGGCCGGACGGTCCGATGGACGAGCCGACGAACGAGGACCGACAGCGCATCATCGCCCATACCCGCGCCTGGGTCGACCGGGCGGTGATCGGCCTGAACCTCTGCCCCTTCGCCCGGGCGGCCCAGGCCGGCGGGCGGATTCGCTACGAGATCAGCGCGGCCCGGGATCCGGGCGGGCTGCTCGACGACCTCGGCGCGGCGATCGCGGCGCTGGCCGCCGCCGATGCGCGGGAGATCGAGACGACCCTGCTGATCGCACCCTGGACCCTGGGCAACTTCCTCGACTTCAACGACTTCCTCGATCCGGCCGAGGCGCTGCTCGAGCGCATGGGCATGGCGGGCGAGTTGCAGATCGCGAGCTTCCACCCAGACTACCGCTTCGTCGACACCGATCCGGACGACATCGGCAATGCGAGCAACCGCTCGCCCTACCCCATCCTGCATCTGCTGCGCGAATCGAGCATCGACCGGGCGGTCGCATCCGGCGCGGACGCCGAGACGATCGTGGCGCGCAATCTGAGGACCCTGGAGGAGCTCGGACCCCGGGGATGGGCACGGATAATGGCCGCCTGCCAGGCGGACGCAGGGTGACGGCTACGCCTTGTCCTCCTCACATGAAGCGGCCGCGGAACATGAAATAGACCGCGCCGACCAGGCACAGCCCCGCCCACAGGTAGTCGAGCTTCAGCGGCTCGCGCAGGTAGAACACCGAGAACGGGACGAACACCGCCAGGGTGATCGCCTCCTGGAGGATCTTCAGCTGGCCGACCGACATGACGGTATGGCCGATCCGGTTGGCCGGCACCTGGAACAGATACTCGAGCAGGGCGATGCCCCAGCTCGCCAGCGCCGCCACGATCCAGGGCTTGTGATTGAGCTCGCGCAAGTGCGCATACCAGGCGAACGTCATGAACACGTTGCTCGCACAGAGCAGCACGATGCTGAGGAGGTAGGGCCGCAAGATTCGACTCCGACACGATGGCCGACGCCAGGAGAGGCACGATGCGCGGAACGCGCGGATGCGAAGTATGCCCGCGCCCTGGGGTTTGCGCCGGCGCCCCGCGCGGTCAGGAGATCGTGGCGCCGCGTTCGGCCAGCAGCTCGCGCAGGATCGAGCGGTGGCAGCGGGCCTCGTCCTCGCAATAGCAGCCGACGGCGAAGTCCGCGTGCTGCGACAGGATGGCGAGCAGATCCAGCGAACGGCTCGCGTGCGGCTCCTTCATTTCCGCCCGGTACCGGCGGGCGAACCGCTTCCAGCCTTCCGCGTCCGGGGAGGCCTTGAGCAGGCCGATGGTTTCCTGGCTCGGGGCGACATCCGGAAACCAGACGTCGTACCAGTCATCCGAGGCGAAGCGGGATTTCGGGACGCCGCGCGGAGGCCGGCGCACCGTGCCGATCCGCGGTCCCTCGCCCGCTTCTCGAGGCGTGCCGAGCCGAACGATCCGGACTGCCATGATCGCCTCCGTTTGCGTCGCCCTGCTCCGTGCCCGACCCCGGGCCGCTCAGGCGCGGCCGGGAACGCCGTCGAAGAAGACGACCTCGCCGGTCTCCACCGAGTATTCCGCGCCGACCACCAGCAGGCCGTCTTCGAGGATCAGCTCCTCGAGCACCTTCGACCCGTGCCGAAGGTGGTCCGCGGCGGCGCGGACGTTGGCGCGCACGGCGTGGTGGCGCAGGGCATGCGGATCCTCGGCCAGCGGCGTCTCGAGCAGCTCGGCGACCACGGGGCGGACGCGGTCGACGATCGAAGCCAGGTTGGGCGAGCCGGCGCCCCCCGGCCTGGCGAGCGCCTCGAGGGTCGCCTCGATCGCGCCGCACTGGGTGTGGCCGAGCACGACCACGAGCCGGACGCCGAAACGCTCGGCCGCGAACTCGACGCTGCCGATCTGCGACGGGGCGACGATGTTGCCCGCCACCCGGATCACGAACAGGTCGCCGAGCCCCTGGTCGAACACGATCTCGGCCGGCACGCGGGCATCCGAGCAGCCGAGGATGATCGCGAACGGCCATTTCCGCTTGGTGAGCGTGTGGCGCCGGTTCAGCGACGACAGGTCGCCGGCGCCGCGCAGGTCGGCGACGAAACGCTCGTTGCCCTCGCGCAGGCGATCGAGGGCTTCGGGACCGGTGAGCTTGTTCATGATTCGATGTCCGATGAGGGAGAGGATACGCCGGGCGACAAAATATACCCCTCGGTCAACCGCTACGCGGCTGCCCGGTCCCCCGAGGGGACGCTTTTTGT
Organism: Burkholderiaceae bacterium; assembly: GCA_023954135.1. GTDB lineage: Bacteria > Pseudomonadota > Gammaproteobacteria > Burkholderiales > Burkholderiaceae_E > JAMLIN01. The sequence continues at coordinate 43,789 of JAMLIN010000017.1, forward strand.
CTTGGGGCGGCCCGGCGACAAAAAGCCGTCAGCCCGGAAAGTGAGCACCAGGGTGTCGCGCCAGCCGGCGCCGGCGCCGGCCGGCTGGATCGGTGTGGTCTCGTGGATGACCCGGGCGTCGTCGATCAGCAGGGCGCTCCAGGCATCGGTCACCGTGAAACGCATGCCCCGGGGCCCGTCGGCCTCGAACACCCGCGATTCGCCGCCGCGGATGTTCATGCGCCCGACCAGCATGATCACCACGAAATCGACCCCGTCGCGATGCGCTCCCTCCGGCGTCGGCCGCCCGATGCCGCCGGTGGTGTCGATACGGAACTGGTGGGCCTCCACGTACCAGCGAGCCAGCGGCCGCAGGCGGGCGAAGAGCCGGCCGAAGCCGACGATCGCGGCCGTCCAGGCGGCGCTCGTCTCGACGTCCGGCTCGATCGGCTCGAACCAGCGCTCGAAACCGCCGTGCAGCGCGTTGTAGTCGACCGGCTGCCAGTGGGCACGTCGCTCGGAACGCTCTATGCATCCCCGGGCCACATCGACGACATAGGAACCGTGACGGCGTCGCCGGTAGCGGCCCCCGTCGCGCAGGTGGGCATCGGCGGGCAGGCGGCCCCAGCTGGGGCGAAGGGCATCGAGCCCGGCCCGCTCCACGCCGAGCAGAGCCGTCAGCGCCGGTGCCGCCACCCGGGCGAAGCCTGTATCGCGCAGCGCGGCGAGCACGCCGCCGGACCCGTCACCGGCCCGGCCGGCGACGCCTTCGTCCTGCAGCGGTTCGGGCATGATGGAATCAGGAGAGTTCTTTCTGGTGGTTCACGATGCGCGAGACGATGCCGTATTCGATCGACTCCTCGGCGCTCATCCAGTAGTCGCGATCGATGTCGGCGCGGACCTTCTCGATCGGCTGGCCGGTCTGCGCCGCGATCACCGCGGCGATCCGTTCGCGGATCTTGAGGATCTCGCGTGCCTGGATCGCGATGTCGGCGGCCCGGCCACCGGCGCCGCCGGCCGGCTGGTGGATCATGAAACGGGTGTTGGGCAGGCAGAGCCTTCGTTCCTTCGGCGGCGCCAGGAAGATGTGCGCGGCGGCACTGGCGACCCAGCCGGCGCCGACGGTCACGACCGGAGCGCGCACGAAGCCGATCATGTCGTGGATCGCGTCGCCGGATTCGACATGGCCGCCGGGCGAGGAGATCAGCATCGTGATCGGCGCCTCGGAATCCGCCGACAGCGCGAGCAGGCGGCGGCACACCGCGTGGGCGAGCTTGTGGTCGATCTCGCCGAACACCATGATGTAGCGCGACTTGAAGATCAACTGCTCCTCGAGCCGCGGCGGCTCTGCCGGGGTCGGCTTGTCCTTCTCTTCGTCTTTCATCTCGAACGGCAACTGCATCAGGTTCTCCGGCGGCGGGCGGAACGGGGATCGGCGCGGCGCGTGCCCTGGCCAGGCGGGCAACGCGCACCAGCATGCAAGCTTAGCGCAAACCCGCCGACAGCCCCGGAAGCCCCGGCGGGAGTCAGCGATGCGCGAGCAGGCGCCCCGTCAAGCCCTGCACCACCACCGCCGCCGCGCTCGCCGCGATGAACGCCGGCGCCACGCCGGCGCGCGGCAGCAGCAGCGAGAGGACGACGAAGAAGCTGCAGAAGGCGTAGAGCCCGAAACACATGCCGCGGAACAGCTGGGCGACCTGACCAGGCCCGGCTTCGCGATGGGTGAATACCCCCAGTACCAGTGTGATCACCGGGAACGCGGTCAGCAGCCCGCTCCACGCCTCTCCCACCCGGCTCGCGACCGCGGTGACGAGCAGGGTGAGCAGGGCCCCTGCGAGCATTCGCAGGGGCAGGTCGAAGCGCGGCGGCGCGACCGGCAGGCGCGGCCGGGACTCCGGCGGCGGCATCAGGGCCGGCGCCACGAGCAGGGCCACCAGGGCCATGCCTGTCGCCAGGCCGATCCGGCTCGGCAGGCTGGCGACGACGGATGCCGCGATACCCCAGGCGACCAGGCTGCAGGCGAGCGCCCCCGGCCATGCAAGACGGCGGCTCGCCCAGGCGTAGCCGAGAAAGAAGGCCATCAGCGCCACGACCGCCGCGATCGCTCCGACGGCGGCGTGGGCGCCGAACTCCGTCCCCTGCTCGAGCGTGAGGAACATCGCGATCGGGCCGGCGACGACCGGCATCGCGGCGAACATGCCGGCGATCCGCGCCCCCCAGCGTCTCCCGATCATGGTGACGCCGGCGATCAGCAGCGGCACCAGCGTCAGCTTGAGGACGAGCATGGCAGGGCGGCTCTGGAATCTTTCATTGTGCCCGCTTCGCCGGATCGGCGCTCCGGCGACATCGGGCATGTCGATTGCAACCCTGCCGTATCGCCCCCGTGGGGCTGCAACACGACAGGAGCACGCAATGAACCGGGATCGAATCGAAGGGAACTGGAAGCAGCTCAAGGGCAAGGTGCGCGAGCAATGGGGCAAGCTGACCGACGACGAGATCGATCAGATCGCCGGCAAGCGCGAGCAGCTGGTGGGACGCATCCAGGAAACCTACGGGATCGCGCGCGACGAGGCCGAGCGGCAGGTCGCCGACTGGGAATCGCGCCACTGATGACGGCGCCGGCGCGGACTGCGCCGGCAACCGCCGTCACCAGGCGTCGATGCAGGGGCGCTTGCGGCCCTCGCGAGGCGGCGTCGCCGGCGTCGCGTTCAGGCCGGCGAGCACCCACTGGCGCGTCCGCTCCGGATCGATGACCGCATCGATCTCCAGGACCGAGGCGATCGAGGTCGCCTTGCCGTTCTCGTAGAGCTTCGCGACCATCGACTCGTAGTAGGCCTGGCGCTGCGCCGGGTTCTCGATCGCCTCCATCTCCTTGCGGTAGCCGAGCTTCACGTAACCTTCGAGACCCATGCCGCCGAACTCGCCGGTCGGCCAGGCGATCGTGAAGGTGGAGTCGTGGAAGCCGCCCGCGGCCATCGCCTGGGCCCCCAGGCCATAGCCCTTGCGCAGCACCACCGTGAAGAACGGCACCGTCAGGCTCGCCCCGATGACGAACATGCGGCAGACATGGCGCACGATCGCGGTCTTCTCCGCCTCGGGGCCGACCATGAAGCCGGGCGTGTCGCACAGCGAGAGGATCGGGATGTCGTGCGCATCGCAAAGCTGCATGAAGCGGGAAGCCTTGTCGCCGGCAGCGGCGTCGATCGCGCCGCCGAGGTGCATCGGATTGTTCGCGATCAATCCGAAGGGGCGGCCCTCGATCCGCACGAACGCGGTGACGACACCGATGCCGTAGTCGCGCCGCAGCTCGAGCACCGAATCCTCGTCGGCCAGCATGTCGATCAGCTTGCGGATGTCGTAGACGCGCAGGCGGTTCTCGGGGATCGCATGGCGCAGCAGGCGCTGATCGGCGCAGCGCCAGTCGGTGACGGGCCCCTGGAAGTAGGAGAGGTACTTGCGAGCGGCGTCGGTTGCTTCGATCTCGTCCTCGACCAGCACGTCGATGACCCCGTTGGGCGCCATCACGCCGGTCGGCCCGACCTCGTCGGGGTGATAGACGCCGAGCCCACCGCCCTCGATCATCGCCGGCCCGCCCATACCGATCGAAGCGTTGCGGGTCGCGATGATGACGTCGCAGCAGCCGAGCAGCGCCGCATTGCCGGCGAAGCACCGACCCGAGACGACGCCGACCACCGGCACCAGACCGGAAAGACGGGCGAAACCGGAGAAGGTGGTGTTGTCGAGCCCCGTGAGACCGGTGCGATCGGTATCGCCGGGCCGCCCGCCGCCGCCCTCGGCGTAGAGCACGAGCGGCAGGCGCCATTTCGCGGCCAGCTCGAACATCCGGTCCTGCTTCTTGTGATTCATCTTGCCCTGCGTGCCGGCCAGCACGGTGTAGTCGTAGACGACCACCATCGCGCGGGCCCGCTGCGGGCCGAATTCGGCGGCATTGATCGTCCCGATGCCGGCGATGACGCCGTCGGCCGGCGTATTGAGGATCAGGTCCTCGAGCGGACGACGGGCACGCTGCGCCGCCACGGCGAGCGCGCCGTACTCGAAGAAGCTGCCCTCGTCGCAGAGCTGGGCGATGTTCTCGCGCGCCGTGCGCTGGCCGGTGGCGCGGCGCCGGGCCACCGCCTTCGGCCGATTCTCGTCGAGCGTATTGCCAAGGCGCGCCAGCAGATCGGCGAGATCGGGCCGGACGTGCGAAGGATCGACCGTCTGGTCGATCACGAGCGCATCCCCGCCGACCTCCGTGGGCTCGACATGCAGCAACACCTCGCCTTCCATCAGGGTCTGGCCTGCGCTCGCGACGACGGCGCGGACGATGCCCGCCGACGGCGCGGCCACCACGTGCTCCATCTTCATCGCCTCGAGAATCGCCAGGGGCTCCCCTGCCCGCACCGCCTGGCCGGGGCCGACGTCGATCGAGACCACGGTGCCCTGCAGGGGCGCGACCACCGCCTGCGCGCCTTCCGGCACCGGCGGCGCCGCCGTCCTGGCGGGATCCTCGGCCGCCGATTCGCCGGCAGCCTCGAAGTACAGTCGCCGCGCCGGCTCGTCGTGCGCGACCAGCTCGGCGACATGCTCGTCGACGAAGCGGGTCGTCACCCGGTTGGCGACGACGGCCGGATGCGCCAGCAGGGCCTCGAGGAAACCGATGTTCGTCTTCACGCCCTCGATGCGGAACTCGCGCAGCGCCCTGCGCGCGCGGGCGATCGCATCGGCGTAGTCCGGCGAGGCGCTGTGCACGACCAGCTTGGCGAGCAGGGAATCGAAGGCCGCACTGGTCCGGTAGCCCGCATAGCCGAAGGTGTCGACCCGCACACCGGGGCCGGTAGGGGGATCGAAGGCGCCGAGGGTGCCGCCCTGGGGCCGCGTGCTGCCGTCGGCCCCCATGGTCTCCATGTTGATCCGCAGCTGGATCGCATGGCCCCGCGGCGCGCCCACCCGGGAGTTATCGAGGCCGAGGCCGGCGAGCGTCGCGCCACCCGCGATCGCGAGCTGGGTGCGCACGAGGTCGATGCCGAGCACCTCCTCGGTGACCGTGTGCTCGACCTGCAGGCGGGGATTCGCCTCGATGAACGCGAAGGCGTCGGGCGCATCCTCCTGGGCCTCGCTGTCGACGAGGAACTCGAAGGTACCGAGATTGTCGTAGTGCGCCGCACGAGCGAGCTTCACGGCCGCCTCGAGGATCCGCTCGCGCAGCCGTGCGCCCAGCGAGGGGCTCGGGGCGATCTCGATCAGCTTCTGGTGGCGGCGCTGCACCGTGCACTCGCGCTCCCACAGGTGGGTGGCCGCGCCGGTGGCATCGCCGACCACCTGCACCTCGATGTGCCGTGCCGCCCTGACCAGGCGCTCGACGTAGACCTCGTCGCTCCCGAAGGCGGCTTTCGCCTCCGACCGGCAACGGGCATACGCGTCGTCGAGACCGGCCTCGTCGAAGACCGCCCGCATGCCCCGGCCACCGCCCCCGGCGACCGCCTTGATCATCATGGCGCCGCCGGAACCCAGTCCGCGCATGAACTCGCGCGCCTCCTCGAGCGTCACCGGACCGGGGCTGCCCGCGATCAGAGGCAGGCCCTGCTCGCGGGCCAGCGCGCGCGCCTGCACCTTGTCGCCGAAGAGCGCGAGCGCATGGACGCTCGGGCCGACGAAACGGATCCCCTCCTGGGCGCAGCGCCTCGCGAGCTCGGCGTTCTCGCTCAGGAAGCCGTAACCGGGATGCAGGCCGTCGCAGCCGTTGCGAAGCGCCGCATCGACGATCGCCTCGATGTCGAGGTAGGCGCGCGCCCCCCGGCCGGGCAGGCGATGCACCGCATCGGCATGGCGCAGGTGCAGCGAGGCCGCATCGTCGTCCGGATGGACGGCAACCGTCGCGAGGCCGGATTCGGCGGCCGCGCGCGCGATCCGGATGGCGATCTCGCCGCGGTTGGCGATGAGGAGTCTGCTGATCGTCATGGCATTGCCCTGGTATCCCGTCTGCTGGACGGGCGGAGGATTGGCTCAGGTCTTCATCGTCGGATCGAGCGCCGCGCGCAGCGACTCGCCCAGCGTGTTGAACGCCAGCGCCGTGAGCAGAATGGCGAGCCCCGGCGGATACATCTGCTCCGGCGCGATCTCCATGTTCTGGTAGGCGCGAGCGAGCATCGCGCCCCAGCTGGGATCCGGCGGCTGGATGCCCAGGCCGAGGAAGCTCAGGCTCGCTTCGGCCAGCAGCGCCGCCGCCAGCAGCAGCGTCACCTGGACGATCACCGGCTGCACGGTGTTCGGCAGCACGTGATACCACAGGATGCGGCCGGTCCCGGCACCGAAGCAGCGCGCCGCATCGACGTAGAGCTCCTGGCGGACCACCAGGGTGCGGGCACGCACGATGCGCGCGAGCTGGGGGCTGAACACGATCCCGACCGAGATCATCGCATTGGTCATGCCGATGCCCAGCGCCCCGGTGACCGCGATGGCGAGCACGATCGCCGGGAACGAGAGCAGCGCGTCGATCACCCGGCTGATCGCATCGTCCACCCAGCCGCCGACGTAACCCGCGATCAGGCCGACCGGTACACCGATCAGCACGGCGACACCGACGGCGAGGAAACTCGCATAGAGCGTGATTGCCGCACCGTGGATCAGGCGGCTGAGGACATCGCGCCCGAGATCGTCGGTGCCCAGCGGATAGCCGGGTTCGCCCTGGGAGAGGATCAGGTCGAAGTTCTGCTCGATCGGCGAATGCGGCGCGATCCAGGGCGCGGCGACCGCGAGCACCGCGAGCAGGAGCAGGAAACCCAGGCTCAATGCGGCCCGCAGGTCGCGCGCCAGCCAGCCGAAGAAACGGGCCAGCATCAGCGGATCCTCGGATCGAGGACAGTGTAGAGCAGGTCGGTCACCAGATTGACCGAGATCACCACCAGCACCATCACGAAGACCACGCCCTGGGCGACCGGCAGGTCGCGAAACAGGGCGGCATTGACGATCAGGCTGCCCATGCCGGGAATCGCGAACACGGCCTCGACGACCACCGTCGCGGCCAGGGTCCGGTTGAAGAGCAGCGAGGCGACCGTCAGCAGATTGACGCTGACGTTCTTCAGGCCGTGCTTCCAGAGGATCGATGCCGGGGTCAGCCCCTTGGCATGCAGTGTCCGGACCTGCGGCGAGGACAACACCTCGACGAGCGAGCTGCGCAATTGCCGCGAGACCTCCGAGATGCCGCCGGAAGCGAGCGCCAGGGCGGGCAGGAAGGCATGCCGGATCGCCTGGCCGGGGTCGTGGGTCAGGGGAACCGATCCGGTTGCCGGGAACCAGCCGAGCTCCAGGGCGAACCAGGCGACGAAGATCATCGCCAGCCAGAAGTTCGGCACCGCGATGCCCAGCGACCCGATCGAGGTCACCAGGCGGTCGACGACGCTGTCGGGCCGGCTCGCGGCCAGGATCCCCAGCGGAATCCCGATCACGAGCGCGAAGCCCATCGCCATCACGACGATCAGCAGGGTGGTCGGGAAGCTGCGGGCGATCTGCACCGCGACCTCCTCGCCCGAGGCGAGCGAGCGCGACAGGTCGCCCTGTACCGCGTTCCATAGCCACGACCCGTACTGCACCAGGAAGGGCCGGTCGAGACCGTAGTTCCGGCGGATCTCGGCGATCCGCTCCTCGGTCGCGTTCTCGCCGGCCAGCGTGATCGCGATATCGCCCGGCATCAGCTTCAGGATGCCGAAGACGATGAAGGTCGCGAGCAAGAGCACCGGCACCGCATGAACCAGGCGGCGCCGGATGACCCGCAGCCGCGAAGCGGTCAGCATCGACATTCCCGGCCCCTCAGAACCCGTGAACGGACCGGACGCGCCCGAGCGGTGCGCCAGGGGGGTTCCGATCGAGGCGCAAAGCGCAGCCATGTCGGGTGACATGGCGAGCATTTGCAACGATGAGCGGGACCGCCATGGCGTGACGAGCGGGTGTGGCTGGTTCGTTCATGGGTTCTCACTGCGCCAGCGAGACGAACTCGTACTTCGGCTTGCCGATCAGGTTCGGCCGGTATCCCTTCACCGTCTTTCTCACCACGGTCATTTCGGCGTCGAAGGCGACGGGCAGGACCATCGCCTGCTCCATCACGATGCGCTGCAGACGCGACAAGACCTCCTTGCGCACCGCCATGTCCTCGCTCTCGCGGCTCTTGGCCAGCAGCTCGGTGAGCTCAGCCGAAACCTCGACCCGGCCGGCATTGAAATAGGCATCCTTGCCGTACATCAGCCCGTAGCTCATCGCCGGATCCGGCCGTCCGGTCCAGGCCGACACGAGGGCGTCGAACTTCTTCTCCTTGCCGAAGTACTGGGCGCTGATCTCGGCGACCGTCCCGTTGGTGAACTTCAGCCGGACCCCGACCTTGCCGAGCTGGTCCATCAGGATCTCGCCGCGGCGCACCGAATCGGCATCGGTATAGCCGCCGATCGTCAGGTCGAAGCCGTCCTTGAAGCCGGCCTCGGCGAGCAGCGCCCGGGCCTTGTCCGGATCGTGCGGATAGAGCTTGGCAACCTCGGGATCGTAGGCCCAGTGGCTGCTCGGCAGATTCATGTGGGCCGGTTCGCCATAACCGGATTGCGCCACCTTCACGAAGGCCTCGCGATCGATCGCGAAGTTCATCGCCCGGCGCACCCGGACGTCGGCGAGCGGCCCGCGCGACAGGTTCAGGTAGATCTGGCGACAGTAGAGCGTCGGGCCGGTGATCAACTCGACATCGTTCGAGCGATCGATCAGCGGCTTGAGCCGCGGCGGCAGCTGGTAGGCGAGGTCGTTCTGCCCCGCCACCACCGAGCGCAGGCCGGTGGCGCGCTCCGTCATGATCGAGAACTCGATGCCGTCGACGAAGCCGCGGTCGTCGCGCCAGTACTTGTCGTGGCGCACCACGCTGATGCTCTGGTTGTCGGCCCACCCAACCAGCTTCCAGGGCCCCGCACCGACGCCCTTTCGATCGTGCTCGTTGCCGAGCTTCCCGACCGCGGTCGGCGAGACCATCATGCCGGCGCGATCGGAAAGGATGGCCGGCAGCGCGCTGTCGGGGCGCTTGAGCTTGACCGTCACCTCCAGCGGACCGGTGACCGCAACCGAGTCGACGCTCGACAGATCGGCCTTGATGTTCGAGCGCTGATCCTCCCGGCCCCGGTCGAGGTTGAACTTCACCGCCTCGGCGTCGCAGGCGGTGCCGTCATGGAACAGGATCCCCGGACTGATCGTCAGGACCATCGTGGTCGGGTCGGGGTATTTCCATTGCGCCATCCCGGGCCTGGGCTCCAGGGTCTCGTAATCCCACTCGACCAGGGTGTCATAGATGGTCCAGAGAAAGGTATGGTCGCTGCCGGCGCCGCCGGTGGCGGGATCGAGGCTCGACGGATTGGCGAACGCCGACACCCGTAGCGTGCCGCCACGCCGCGGCGCGCCCTGGGCGAGCACGGCGCCGGGGACCAGGGCGGCGGCGGTACCTGCGCCCATCATCATGAGCCACTCGCGCCGCGTCATCGCGGCGCCGGGCAGGCCAAGGCCGGATTTCCTTCCAGAACTCATGTCCACTTCTCCTCGTATTGGATGATGATCGTCGTCACTGCGACAGGGAGACGAACTCGTACTTCGGCTTGCCAAGCAGGTTGGAACGATATCCGGCCACCCTCTTCGTCACCGCCGTCATCTCGGCCTCGAAGGCGATCGGGAGGACCAGGGCCTGTTCCATCACGATACGCTGAACTCGCGACAGGACGCTCTTGCGGACCTCGAGATCCTCGCTCTCGCGGCTCTTGGCCAGCAGCTCGGTGAGCTCGGCCGAGACCTCCACCCGGCCGGCATTGAAGTAGGCGTCCTTGCCGTACATCAGCCCGTAGCTCATCGCCGGATCCGGCCGCCCGGTCCAGGCGGCCAGCAGCGTGTCGAACTTCTTCTCCTGGGCGAAGTACTGGGCGCTGATCTCGGGCACCGTACCGTTGGTGAACTTCAGGCGGATGCCGACCTTGCCGAGCTGGTCCATCAGGATCTCGCCCCGGCGCACGTTGTCCGGATCGATGTAGCCGCCGGCCGTCAGCTCCAGGCCATTCTTGAAACCGGCCTCGGCGAGCAGCGCCCGCGCCTTGTCCGGATCATGCGGATAGAGCTTCGCGACCTCCGGATCGTAGGCCCAGTGGCTGCTCGGCAGGTTCATGTAGGCGGGCTCGCCGAAGCCCGACTGCGCCACCTTGACGTAAGCCTCGCGATCGAGCGCGAAGTTCATCGCCTGGCGGACCCGGACATCGGCGAGCGGTCCTCGCGACAGGTTCAGGTAGAGCTGGCGGCAGTAGAGCGTCGGCCCCGTCACCAGCTCGACATCCTTCGAGCGCTCGATCAGCGGCACGAGCCGCGGCGGCAGCTGGTAGGCGAGATCGTTCTGTCCGGCGATCACCGAGCGCAGGCCGGTCGCCCGTTCCGGCATGATGGCGATCTCGATGCCGTCGACGAAGCCACGGTCGTCGCGCCAGTACTTGTCGTGGCGCACGAGGCTGACCCCCTGGTTGTCGGCCCAGCTGACCAGCTTCCACGGCCCCGCGCCGACGCCCTTTCGGTCGTGCTCGTTGCCAAGCCCGCCTATGGCGGTGGGCGAGGCGATCATGCCGGCCCGGTCGGACAGGATCGCCGGCAGCGCGCTGTCGGGATGCTTGAGCTTGACCGTCACCTCCAGGGGACCGGTGACCGCAACCGAGTCGATGCTCGAGAGATCGGCCTTGATGTTCGAGCGCTGATCCCCTCGACCCCGGTCGAGGTTGAACTTCACAGCCTCGGCGTCGCAGGCGGTGCCATCGTGGAACACGATACCCGGACGGATCGCCAGCACCAGCGTCTTCGGATCCGGATAGCGCCACTGCGCCATGCCGGGAATCGGCTGGAGGGTCTCGTAGTCCCACTCGACCAGGGTGTCGTAGATCGGCCAGAGAAAGCTGTGATCCAGTCCGGATCCTCCGGTCGCCGGATCCAGGCTCGAGGGATTGGCCGATGCCGACACGCGCAGCACGCCGCCGCGCCGCGGCCCGGCCTGGGCGCGCAAGGCGCCGGGGACCGCCGCTGCAGCGGCGCCTGCCCCCACCAACCGGAGCCATTCCCGCCGCGTCATCGCGATCGCCGCGTGGCGGGTATCGGAATCCGTCGAAACGCTCATGCTGTCTCCTCCTGGAGCATCTTCATGCAGGGACGACACCGGCGCCGCACGGTACGCATCCGTCGTCATTCGTTCGATCCGTCGGCCATGGGCGGCCCCTCGGGGCTGGAAAAATGGCAGGCGACCCAGTGGTCCGGCCGCAGCTCGCGCCAGGCCGGCACCTCCTCGGTGCAGCGCGCGCGGGCATGCGGGCAGCGGGTCCGGAACCGGCAGCCCGACGGCGGGTCGATCGGGCTCGGGATCTCCCCTTCGAGCACGATCCGGCGGCTCTCGCGCATCGAGGACGGCAGGGGAATCGGCTCGGCCGACATCAGCGCCTCGGTATACGGATGCAGCGGGTTCTCGGTGACGTCCTCGGCCGGACCGAGCTCCATGAACCGCCCGAGATAGGTGACCGCGACACGATCGCTGATGTGGGAAACCACCGACAGGTCGTGGGTGATGAACACGTAGGTCAGCCCGAACTCGCGTTGCAGGTCCGCGAAGAGATTGAGCACGTCGCCGCGGATCGACACGTCGAGCGCGGCCACGACCTCGTCGCAGACGATCATCTTCGGGCGCAGGGTCAGGACCCGGGCGATGTTGATCCGCTGCTTCTGCCCGCCCGACACCATGTGCGGATAGCGATCGGCCTGCTCGGGCGCGATCCCGACGCGGGCGAGCGCATCGAGTGCGATCCGGTCGATCTCGGCGGCCGACCTGCCGCCGACGATCGCAAGCGGCTCGCGCACGCTCGCGAGGATCGTCTGGCGCGGATTGAGCGCCGCATGGGGATCCTGGAAGATGACCTGGAACTGGCGGCGATACTCCCTCAGCCTGCCCGCGGACAGGGTGCGCAGGTCGACGCCATCGAGCTCGATCGAGCCGCTGCTCGGCTGCAGCAGCGATACCAGCGCCCTGCCGAGCGTCGTCTTGCCGGAGCCGGATTCGCCGATGATCCCGAAGGTCTCGCCGGCGCGCACCTCGAAGCTGACACCGTCGACCGCCTTCACCGTCTCGGCGCCGTCACCGGTCGGGAACTCGATGCACAGGTCGCTCACCCGCACGAGCACGGGAGCCGGGGCCTTCGCGACGCTCTCGGCCGCGGCCGGTGCCACGCTCATCCGACGGCCCCCGGCAATTCGAGCGCCTCGGCCCGCACACAACGCACGAACCGGCCGGGTTCCAGCTCCCTCAGCACCTGCGGCGCGGCGCATTCGTCGAGCGCGTGGGGGCAGCGGTCCTTGAAGCGGCAGCCCGGCGGCATATGCGCAGGTTGCGGAACCCGCCCCGGAATCGACGGCAGGGCACCGCGCCGTGGCGCGAGTCTCGGCAGGGAACGCAGCAGTCCCGACGTATAGGGATGGAACGGACGAACCAGCGCCGCATCGACCGGCGCATCCTCGACGACCTGGCCCGCGTACATCGTCAGCATCCGGGTGCAGGTTTCGGCGACCACCCCGAGATCGTGGGTGATGAACATCAGCGCGGTCCCGGCGCTCTCGCTCAACTCGCGCAGCAGATCGGTGATCTGCGCCTGGACGGTCACATCCAGCGCCGTGGTGGGCTCGTCGGCGATCAGCAGGCTCGGCTCGCAGATCAGCGCCATCGCGATCATCACCCGCTGGCGCATGCCGCCCGAGAGCTGGTGCGGGTATTCGTCGACCCGTCGCGCCGGCAATGGAATGCCGACCTTCGCGAGCGCGTCGATCGCGCGTTCGCGGGCCTCCTCGCGCTGCTGCGGGAAATGGGTCCGCCAGGTCTCCGCGATCTGCTCGCCGACGGTGAATACCGGATCGAGCGCGGTCATCGGTTCCTGGAAGATCATCCCGATGCGGCGCCCGCGAATCGCCCGCAGCTTCGCCGCCGGCATCCGGATCAGGTCCTCGCCCTCGAAGAGGATCCGGCCGCTGACCTGCGACATGCGCCGCGGCAGCAGGCCGAGGATCGACAGGCCGGTGACGGTCTTCCCGCAGCCGCTTTCACCGACCACACCGAGTCGCTCACCCGCGGCGATGCGAAAACCCACATCGCGAGTCACCGCGACATGACCGGAGCCGACGCGGAAACTGACGGTGAGATCGCGAACGTCGAGCAAGCTCTGTCTCCAGGCGATGCCTCGCGGGCCGCCTTCTCGAATTTCCGGTGACATGACCGGATTGCTCGTGGCAATGTAGCACAGGATTGTCGACAATTGACATTCGTACATTCCGATTCGGACGAGAAAGGCGAGGTCCGGCAGATTTTCCGGTTTTCACCTATCTTCCACATCGTCGTCCACCCATGCCCCGAAGCGCACCTGCGATGCAGCTCTCCGATCAGGACAGGCTCGAGATCGAGATCGCGACAGCCGTGGAGCCGCGGCTCCCGCGCAGCATTCCGGAGCAGATCGCCGAGGACATCGGCAGCGCGATCATCGGCGGACGCCATATCGTCGGCGAGCGGCTGATCGAGACGGACCTGGCGTCGCGTTTCGGGGTGAGCCGCGGCCCGATCCGCGAAGCACTGCGGATCCTGGAGCGGCGCCGGCTCATCGACCTGATTCCCCGCCGGGGCGCCTATGTGCGGGAGGTTTCGCTCAACTCCATCGCCGACCTCTTCAACACCCGCCTCGCCCTGACGACGTCGGCGGCGCGAATCATGGCGCTGCGGCAACCGCCCACCTATCTCGAGACCCTGCACCGGCGTGTCGACGAGTTGCGACGCCTCGCCAGGGACAGCGATACCAGCCCGATGGCCTTCGCCTATGCCGTCACCCGCTCGGTCCGCGCGATCGCGCGCGGCTCGGGCAACGAGATGCTCAACGACGTCCTGTCCGATCTCGCCAACCAGACGGTCTGGACCACGATCTGGAAGGCGCCGCTCGACTACCTGACGCCGGCGAGCCGACGCCGTACCGCCACCCGCATGGGACAGGTGCTCGACGCGATCGAGCGCGGCGCGGCCGACGAGGCCGAACGCCTGCTTCGCGAAATGCTCGAGCAGGATCGCGACCAGGCGATCCGGCAGCTCGCCACCTTGCGCGGCGAGACCTGCGACCCCTACAGGATGCTGCGCACGCTTCCCGACTGAACGGCCTCGCCGATCGAAGCGGGGCGATGTCGCCCCGGCCGGTCAGCCTGCCAGCCGGTAGGGGCCGCCCGCCTCGATGGCCCTCGCATAGGCGGGCCGGGTGTGGATCCGCGCCAGGAAATCCTGCAGCCTCGGGAAACGGGCATCGAGCCCGCCCCGGGCCGCCGCCGCTTCGAGCGGAAAGCTCATCTGGATGTCGGCAGCGCTGAACTCGGCGCCGGCGAACCATGGCCGCTCGTTCAATTCGGATTCCATGAAGGCGAGTTGCCGCTCGATGTTCGGAGTGACCAGCATCGAGCGGATCTTGCGGGCGATGCCTGCGGCGACCGGGCGCACGATCCAGGGCGAACGGCTCTCGATCGAATCGGAAACCAGCTTCATCAGCAGGGGCGGCATCGCGCTGCCTTCCGCGAAGTGCAGCCAGTAGGTGTAGCGCAGGCGCTCGGGCGAGCCCTCCGGCGGGCGCAACCGACCCCGCCCGTGATGCTCGACGAGATACTCGATGATCGCGCCGGATTCGGCGATCACCCGGCCCCCGTCGGAGATCACGGGCGACTTGCCCAGCGGATGGACGGCCCGCAGCGCGGGCGGCGCCAGCATGGTGGCGGGGTCGCGCCGATAGTGCTCGATCCGGTACGGCACGCCCAGTTCCTCGAGCAGCCACAGCACCCGCTGGGAGCGGGAGTTCTCGAGGTGGTGGACGACGATCATCGCCCGCGCCCGGATGTCATCACGATACCCTCACCCGGTCAGAGCCCGAGGGCGGCCTTGGAGATGATGTTGCGCTGGACCTCGTTCGAGCCCGCGTAGATCGTGGTCTTGCGGTAATTGAAATAGATCGGCGCAGAAGCGGCCGCCCGGGCGTCGAAGCCGTCGTGGTCGATCGCACGGAAGGCGCGCGCCTGCGGCCCGTAGGCATCCATGAGCAGCTCGGTGATCGCCTGCTGGATGTCGGTGCCGCGGATCTTGAGCATCGATACCATCGAGGAGATCTGCCCCGTGCGGATGACCTCGTCGACGAACTGCAGGTTGCTGATCTCGAGCGCCATCAACTCGATCTCGACGCGCGCCAGCCTGTCGGCGAAGCGCGGATCCTCGATCAGGGGTCGGCCGTTCTGCATCACCTTCCGGGCGAGCTTCTTCAACCGCTCGATCTCGCGCCGTGAATTGCCGATCCGGCTGGTATTGAGCCGCTCGTGGCCGAGCAGGTGCTTGGCGACCGTCCAGCCCTTGCCTTCCTCGTGGACGAGATTCTCGACCGGCACCTTGACGTCCTCGAAGAAGACTTCGTTGACGTGGTGCGTCTCCTCGAGCAGGATCAGCGGCCGCACGGTGATGCCCGGCGTCTTCATGTCGATCAGCAGGAAGCTGATGCCGTCCTGCTTCTTCGGCGACGAGGTGTCGGTGCGCACCAGGCAGAAGATCCAGTCGGCGTAGTGACCCATCGATGTCCAGATCTTCTGGCCGTTGACGATGTAGTGGTCGCCGCGACGCTCGGCGCGCGTCTTGAGCGAGGCGAGATCCGATCCCGAGCCGGGCTCGGAATAGCCCTGGCACCAGAGGTCGTCGCTGTTGTAGATCCGGGGCAGGAATCTCCGCTTCTGCTCCTCGGTGCCGAAACGCAGCAGCACCGGCCCGCACATGGCCGTCCCGAAGGGATGGACCGGCGGCGCACCAGCGCGGGCGTACTCCTCGTCGTAGATGTACTTCTGGGCCGCGTTCCAGTCGGTACCGCCCCACTCGACCGGCCAGGATGGCGCGAGCCAGCCCTGCTTCGCGAGAATCCGGTACCAGCGTACGAGCTCCTCGCGCGTGTAGTGCCGGTAGTCGGGCGCATCGTCGCGCAGCTCGGACGGCAGGTTCGCCTCGAACCAGCTGCGTACCTGGTCGCGAAAGGCCGTCTCCTCGGGGCTGAATGAGAGATTCATCGAAAGTCTCCTTTGTCGTTCTCGAGCGTTCCGCTGCGCCGGCACGATCCCGTCAGGGCAGCCGGACCCGGATCGGGCGAACCCGGCATGGAATCCGGGGCGGATCAGCGGCCGTAGTACTTCACTCCGATGCGGATCGGCGGCCGGCCGCTGGCCGCCCGGTGGGCGTTGGTATCGCGCAGCGAGTAGACGCAGCCGCAGTACTCCTGCTGGTAGAACTGCTCGCGCTTGCTGATCTCGATCATGCGCGCCGAGCCGCCCTTCTTGCGCCAGTTGTACTCCCAGTACACCAGGTCCGGATAGTGCGCGGCCGCCCGCACGCCGCAATCGTTGATCTGCGCCATGTTCTTCCAGCGCGAGATGCCCAGCGAGCTGGTGATCACCGGGAAGCCGTGTTCGTGGGCATACAGCGCCGTGCGCTCGAAACGCATGTCGAAGCACATGGTGCAGCGCACCCCGCGCTCGGGCTCGTGCTCCATGCCGCGCGCCCGGGCGAACCATTCGTCCTTGTCGTAGTCGGCATCGATGAACTCGATGCCGTGCTTCTGCGCGAACTCGATGTTCTCGCGCTTGCGGATCTCGTACTCGGCGCGCGGATGGATGTTCGGGTTGTAGAAGAATATCGAGTAGTCGATGCCCGACTCGAGCATCGCCTCCATGACCTCGCCCGAGCAGGGTGCGCAGCAGGAATGCAGCAGCACCCGCGCGCCGGCGACCGGAGGCTCGAGCTTATCGCGCTGGGGGGTTGGACTATCGCTCATTGCTTGCTGGATGCACGGCGCCGACCGACGGGAGCCGCGGCGGCAATATCGGTGATTGTACGTGCGCGCCGCCGGATCGGGTGACGCCGCCTTGCGCGGCGCACTCGAATGCCCGGACGGCGCTTTCGGGGCGCTATCGGCGGTGCTCGCCGCCGTGCCGGCCGCGATCGCCGCCCCGGCGGTCCTCGTGCCGCGACTTGCGCGGCGGCTGCGCATGGCGGCGATCATCGTGGCGCACCTGGCGATGCGGGTGCGCATGGCGATGCTCGGCGCGATGCCGGCGATGCTGCGCATGATGCTTGCGCACCCAGCTCTCCTGCACGAAGTAGACCGGCTGGCCGCAGGCCTGGTAACGATGGCAATGCCGGCTCCAGTTGCGCTGGTGGCCCGGCGGCACGTAGAGATAGATCGGGCGTCGGACCGGGGCATAGCGTGCCGGAGTGACGATGATCGGCTCGTGGTAGACCACCGCGGGCCGGACATCACCGACGACGACGCGGCCGTACACGCCGGGCTGGGCGATCTCGATCGAGATCGAGCCAGCGGCGACGGCCGGCTGGGATGCGACTGCGGCAAGCGCGACACCTGCCATCGCGACCGATGCGAGGAACTTCATGGCGATCTCCTGTCAATACGCATGGCGCCCAGCGCCCGGCGAGGCCGGGCATCGTGGACGACGCGATTGTCGGGAGAGCCCTTGCAGGATCGCCGCGGCCAAACGTAAGCAGGCGTAAATCGGGTGACGCTCCGGCGCCGTGACGACCGTCTGTCGACCCGATCGTCGCCGGTCGGCCCGCGCCTTGCGCCGGGCTCAGTCGCGCTCCATCGGAAATGCCGGATCGCTCGCCCATTCGTTGAGCGAGTTGTCGTACACCGCGACGCGGTCGTTGCCGAGCTGGTGAAGCATGAACGCATCCATCGAGGCCGCGATCCCGCCGCCGCAATAGACGATCACCGGCGTGTCGGCATCGACACCCACGGCGGCGAACGCCGCTGCCGCGGCATCGGGCGACAGCAGCTCCAGGGTATCGGGATCACGCAGCGAAGCGGCCGGCACGTTGACGCTGCTGGTTATCCGCCCGGGACGCCCGTAGCGGCGGCTCTGGCCGGCATGGGATTGCGGGCTGAGCGCGTCGACGATGCGGGTGCCGGAATCGCGGATCGCGGCGAGCACCGCGGCCGAATCGACGAAAAGGCCCTGGCGCGGGCGCGCCGCCAGGCTCGCGGCCGGATAGCGCTCGTCGCCGTCGCGCACCGGCCTGCCCTCACGCTCCCATTTCTCCCAGCCGCCATCGAGGATCGCGGCGCGATCGAAGCCGATCGCCCGCAGCATCCACCAGATCCGGGCCGACCACTGCAGGCTGCCGCGGCTGTAGAGCACGACCTCGCCATCCTCGCCGATCCCATGTCGCCCGAAGGCCGCGGCGAGCGCCTCGGGCCCGGGCATGGTGAAGCGGAACCGGGAGCTGGTGTCCGACAGCTCGGCCTGCAGGTCGAGGTAGGCCGAGCCCGGTATGTGCCCCTGCCGGTATTCGGGCAGGGCGCTGACGACCCGGTAGGGATCATCGTCGGAATCGGCGATCAGCCAGGTGGTGCAATCGAAGATCCGCAGCCCCGGATCGTCGAGCCGCGCCGCGAGCGTGGCGGTGCTGCACAGGGCATCGGGGTTGCGGAAGCTGCGTGCTTTCGTCATCGATCGACTCCTGGTTCAGCCGAGATAGTCCGGCGCGCCATAGACCTCGAACAGCACCCGGCGCCAGCCGGGATCGGTCGCCGGATCGCCCGGCTCGGCGAACGCGACGCCGCGTCGGGCGAGATCCTCGCAGAAGATCCGGGTGACCATGGCGGGCGTGAGATCGTGGCTGTGGTCGTCGTAGGACTCCGCCATGGCGCGAGTCTCGAAGCAGAAGGCCTTCCACAGGACCGAGAGCCGGACCTTGCGATACGGCAGGCGGGCGAGGACCTGCTCGCCATGGCGCAGCTCCCAGTCGCCGGCCGCATCCCGCCCGAGCCGGGCGTGATAAGGGACGGAATCGGGCGCCCAGTATTCCTCCGGGGATCCGGTCGGACCGACCCGGTGGTACATGTACTCGTTGTCGGCCACCACGCTCGAGTTGCTGTAGGGCGGCGCCACGGTCCGGGAAGGCGCATCGATACCGTCGGGCCAGTACTCGAACTCGCCGCCCTCCCCGTCGTAGAACCAGGTGATCGCCGATGCCACCGGAATCGCCCATTCCTGGAACAGGCCCGAATAGCCCATCGGCGTCAGCATCCAGCCCGGCACCTCGCGGTTGTTCAGTCCCCGGAAGAAGGGCAGGTCGAGATGCGGCGGCGCCCCCGCCGCCGGCAGGTTGAGGTTGGTCATCATCGCCCAGGGACGGACCACCTCGGCGCGGAACGACCGCCTGGCGGCCTCGATGAAGTTGGGATTGTGGAAGAAGGGCTCGGCACCATCGAACAGGACCCGGCCGCCGAGCGCCCAGAAGTTGCGGAACCACGCCGCGCAGTTGCGCTCGTCCGGCTGACGCTGGACCGCGGCGATCGTCTTGTACGGCGCGCCGCGATGGATCAGCTCGATGACGCCGTCGGGGTCGTCGAAGGCGCGCTCGAGCCGAACGGGCGGCGCGATCTGGGTGCTGGGCCGTACCGCTGGCATGACGGTCATGACTTGTCTCCTGTCCTTGTATCTGTCCTGTCCGGTGCCGGGCCGCTCGCGGGCCCTCAATCGCCGGTCGGCGAGATCCGGAAGGCGTGAATCCGGGAATCGTGCGCCAGTGCGCCGGCCAGACGCGCATTATTGCCCGGATCGTTGGTGCGGATGATCATCCGGTACTCGAAGAACTCGCCGTTGTCCGAGACGCGATAGCTGATGTTGGCGATGCTGAAGCCCAGCCCGGAGAGCAGCTCCCTCACTTCCGCCTCCGGCATGACGCTGTCGCGCCTGAACACCATCGCGTGATGCGAATAGTGATGCGCCGGCATCCGCGCCTCGATCATGCGGAACACCGAGAGGGTGCCGAGCGTGAATACGGTCGCGAGCACGGCGGGGGTGAAGAAGCCGACGCCGATCAGGATGCCGATCGCCGCCGTGGTCCAGATCGAGGCCGCGGTCGTCAGGCCGCGCACCGTGACGCCCTCCTTGAAGATCACGCCGGCGCCGAGAAAGCCGATCCCCGTCATGATCCCCTGGGCCATGCGGGTCGGGTCGGTGCGCACCGTGTCCATCGGCACTCCCGGCAGCCATTTCCACTGGTAGAGCGTGACCAGCATCAACAGGCTCGAGGCGAGGCAGACCAGCGCATGGGTGCGAAAGCCGGCTGGCCGGCCATGGTAGCTGCGCTCCAGGCCGATCAGTGCGCCGGCGCCGAGGGCCGCCGACAGGTGGATCAGGATGGTCCACAGGTCGGAGCCGGTGCTGAAGTACTCCGACACGGCGCTCAGGACGTCCCGCCGGAATCGCCGGACTGCGCATAGCCGGCGTAGGAGTTCTTCAGGCTCGCATGATTGAGCAGCATCTCGGCCTTGAGCCGCTCGCCCGCCGCATCGAAGATGCGGCTGCGCACCCAGTACGACTCGGTGCGCTTGCTGTCGGACAGGGCGACGATCTCGCGCCGGATCAGGTAGGGCTCGCCGACGAGCAGGGGCCCGTCGACCATCCGGATCTCCTGGTCGGCGAACAGGCCCACCGCCGGGCCGCGGACGGGAAAACCGGCCTGCCGGCTGGTATAGCCCGCCAGCACGCTGACCATCTCGAGCGGAATGATCGCCCGCCCCCAGGGCGTGGAATCCGGATCGGAATACCAGGCGGAGTTCTCGGTGATGTTCGCGAGCTTCTGGTTCAGCGTGAACGGATACAGATGGCCCATGTGCTGGTCGGGATCCATCCGCACCGCTTCGTCCGCGCCGCCCGTCATGCCGACCCGCAGGTCGGCGAGGATCCTGAGCTCGCCGGGCGGGCGCAGCTTCGCGAGCCGCGCCTCGAGCAGGGTCTCGCCGTGGTCGGGGCCGAGGCTCGCGCTCGCCTCGAGCACCGGGGTGCCATCGGCTTTCTCGGCCCAGGCGCGGGTGCGGGTGGCTCCGGCGGTCGGGATCTCCACGAAGGCGCGGACCGACTCGCCCTCGATCACCATGTTCTGGTAGTGGGCCGACAGGCAGCCGCGTTCGAACCAGGCCTGCCCCCAGATCTGCGCGAGCAGCGGCACGAACTGGCTGAAGTGCGTCGGCCCCTCGATCGGGCCGGCGCGAAAGCCCAGCCGCTCGGCCATCGAGTCGTCGTGCAGCGAGGCGTGTCCACCGTACTCCTGGTCGGCGAGCATCTGGCGGGGCTGGCGCAGGGGACCGCAGAGGGCGAACGGCGTATCGAAGGACATGGTCGGCTGGCCTCGCTGGAAGGATGTCCGGAAGGAACCCTGGAGGATAGCCCGTTCCGCGAAAGTCGAGCCGGGAACCCGCAAAGCCGGGTCAGCGATCGAATCCGGCAAGCACCACCTTCCCGATCGCGCGGCCGGACTCGATCAGCGCATGGGCGCGCCGCAGGTTGGCCGCATCGATGCGGCCGAAGCTCTCGGTCATCGTGGAACGGATCCTGCCGGCGTCGACGAGCCCGGCAAGCTCGCAGAGCAGCCGATGCTGCTCGATCATGTCGGGCGTGCCGAAGAGCGAGCGGGTGAACATCGACTCCCAGTGCAGCGAGGCGCACTTGCGCTTGAGCAGGCCGATGTCGATCGTCCCGGCCGGCGGCTCGTCGATCAGCCCGAAACGTCCCTGTGGCGCGATCAGCTCGGCGATCTGCGGATAGTGATGCGCGGTGTGGGTCAGGCAGACCACGTAGTCGGGGGCAGGCAGACCGGCGGCGCGGATCTCGGCGCCCAGAGGTTTCGAATGGTCGATCACATGGTGGGCGCCGAGCTCGCGGACCCAGGCCGCGGTCTCGGGCCGGGATGCGGTGGCGATCACGTCCAGGGCGGTGAGCTGGCGGGCCAGCTGGATCATCATCGAGCCGACGCCGCCCGCCGCGCCGACGACCAGCAGCGAGCGCCCACGTTCGGCTTCGCCGCGACCGACGCGCAGACGATCGAACAGCATCTCCCATGCGGTGATCGTGGTCAGCGGCATCGCGGCGGCGGCGGGGAAATCCAGGCTCGCCGGCATGCGGCCGGCGATGCGCTCGTCGACGCAATGGTATTGGGCATTGGAGCCGGGTCGATCGATCGCGCCCGCATACCAGACCCGGTCGCCCGGCGCGAACAGGGACACTTCGGTACCGACCGACCTCACCACCCCGGCCGCATCCCAGCCGAGCATCGCCCACTGGCCGGGCTTCGGCTTCGTACGCAAGCGCATCTTGGTGTCGATCGGATTGACCGAAACCGCCCGGACCTCGACGAGAAGGTCGTGAGGTCCGGGCTCGGGATCGGGCAGGTCGACATCGCGCAGGCAGGCGGGATCGTCGACCGGAAGGGGAGCATCGAGTGCAACGGCTTTCATGGCTTTCTCTTCGTCTTCGGAATTCAGGGTGAGGGCGGCGCCTGCGGCGCCAGGACGAGCGTCATCTGCGGCCGGACGCGATCCGGCTCACCGGCGATCGGCGCGGCAAGCTCGCCGTCCCGGCTTGCGCCGCAACGGCGATAGAAGGCTTCCGCATTGGGATCGGCATCGATATGCATGCGAGTATGGCCGAGCTCGGTCAGGACAGCGCTCGCCCGCTCGAGCAGCGCCCGGCCGACGCCGCGCCCCATGCAGGCGGGACGAACCCAGAGATGCTCGAGCGAGGGTACTTCGCCGCCCAGCTCGAGCTGGCAGAAACCGGCGACGATTCCGCCATTCTCCGCGACGAAGGCGGGTCGGCGCTCCGGGGCGTCGAGGCGCACGACGAGCTCGCCTCGCCAGCCCGCCATCACTTCCGGCGCGTAGTTCCAGTGCGACTTCGCCTCGAACGCGATCGAGCCCAGCAGGGCGGCCTCATCGGCACGGGCGGCGCGAACGCGCATGATCATCTCCGTTTCGGCTTCGGGTTCGAACGGGCAGCGGCTTGCGTGGGCAGCATGCGCGGGCAGCGTTCGCGTTGGCGGGCCCGATGGCCCGATGTCGATCGATTACTCCGCAGGTAATCGACGCTCCGCCGTCGCGGCCGGAACATCGGGCCATCACCGCTCGACCCATACGGGAGCCATCATGACAGAACATGCGATCACCCGCCGCAAGCTGCCCGCCTTCGCGAGCCTGCGCAACGTTCTCGGCATCGACGCCATCACCTGCCTTGCCATGGGCCTGGCGCTGATCGCGCTGGCCGGTCCGCTCGGCGAGCTGTTCGACCTGCCCGCGCGGCTGCTGTTCTTCGCCGGCCTGATCCTGCTGCCCTGCGCAACGCTGATGTACGCCGCGGCGCGCAGCGCCGGCCCGAACCGGGCGCTCGCCTGGACGGTCATCCTCGGCAACCTCGCCTGGGTCCTGGCGAGCCTCGGCATCGCCGTGGCGCTCGCGCCGGCCTCGCTCGGCATGGCGTTCCTGCTTGCGCAGGCCGCGGTGGTGGCGGTGCTGGCAGGCCTCGAGTACCGAGGCCTGCGCGCCACCATCGCCTAGGGCCTGTTCACCCTGTGATCGTCCCCGCGTGAGCCCGAGAAAGGCGCACCGGCATCGGCGCAGCGCGCGGTGGCGGTGCCACGGCGAGCAGCAACGCCGTATGGTAGCCCGCCAGACCCTCGGCCCGCAGGGTGAGCCCGAAGGCTCATACGCTGCCTCGGCGTTACAAATGCTCGCCGTGGCCCCGCCACGGCTGCGCTTTGCGCCTTGATTGCGCGCCTTTCTCGGGCTCACGCGGGGACGATCACAGGGTGAACAGGCCCTAGCTGCCGCTCCAGCGCGGCGGCCGCTTCTCCGAGAACGCCAGCGGGCCCTCGACGACATCCTTCGATGCCCGCATGGCCATCACCGCCGGATAGGCGGCCTGGTTCTTCATCGCAGCCCCGAGACTGGGCTCGTCGAGACCGCGCAGCACGGTCTGCTTCGAAGCCCGGATCGACATCGGGCTCAGCTCGAGGATCTGGGCCGCGAGGCGCCGCGCCGCCGGCATCAGGTCGGCGGTCGGCACCACCTCGTTCACGAAACCGAGCTCCTTGCCTTCGGCGGCGCTGACCCGCCGACCGGTAAGGATCATGCCCATCGCGCGTTTCAGGCCGATGGCCCGCGGCAGCCGATGCAGGCCGCCGGCCAGCGCCGCGAGCCCGACCCGCGGCTCGGGCAGCGCGAACACCGCCCCCTCGGCCGCCACGATCAGGTCGCAGGCCAGCGCGATCTCGAAGCCGCCGCCCATGGCGATGCCGTTGACCGCGGCGATCAGCGGCTTGTCGAGGTCGGTGCGCAGCGTCAGGCCGGCAAACCCGCTCTCCGGCCAGTCGCGCCGCCCGCCCGCCGCCTGCCACTTGAGGTCGTTGCCCGCGGAGAAGGCGCGGTCGCCGGCGCCGGTGACGATCGCCACCCACTGGTCGGGATCGTTGGCGAAATCGTCGAACACGCCGTCCAGCTCGAAATGCGCCGGCGAATGCATGGCGTTCATCACTTCGGGACGGTTGAGGGTGACGATGGTGAGCGGGCCTTCGCGCTCGACCCGGCAGAATTCGTATGCCATGGACTGTCCTCCTGGGATTGTTCTCGCAATGCCCGATCCTACCCGGTGTCGGGGTTCACGGCAGCGATCCTCTCAAGGAAACGCCGGGCCGCCCCAAGTTTCCTTGACCCCCGCGGGGGGCGGGCTGGGCGCAGCCCGGCCCTGGGGGCGCTCAGCAGTCGTCGATCGTCCAGGGGCGATCGTGCCCCAGCGAAGGCAGCTGGCGCCGGCAGCGCGCCACCTCGTCGAGATCGAGCCGGGCCAGCACGACGCCCGGATCGGCGGGGCGCTCGGCGATCACGGTACCCCAGGGATCGACCACGAGGGTGTGGCCGTAGGTCTCGCGCCCGTCCTCGTGCACGCCGTGCTGCGCCGGAGCGAGCACGAAGCAGCCCGTCTCGATCGCGCGTGCCCGCAGCAGGACATGCCAGTGGGCGGCGCCCGTGGGCACGGTGAAGGACGAGGGCACGGTGACGAGGTCGGCGCCGCGCCGGGCAAGGCTCCGGTAGAGCTCCGGGAAGCGCAGGTCGTAGCAGATGCCCAGACCGAGGCGATACCCGTCGAGCTCGACCACGCAGGACCGGTCGCCGGCAACGAAACGGCTCGACTCCCTATAGACCTGGCCGGGACCGAGATCGACGTCGAACAGATGGATCTTGTCGTAGCGGGCCCGGATGGCTCCGGTCGGGTCGATCAGGAAGCTGCGATTGGCGCATCGCTCTTCGGAAACCCGGATCGGAATCGAGCCGATCAGCAGCGTGATCCGCAGTTCCGCGGCCAGCGCCCGGAGCACCGGCAGGGCAATGTCCTCGTCCTCGCTGCGCGCCTGCCCGAGCAGCTTGCCCGGCCGCCGGTCGAGCAGCGTGGTCATCTCCGGCGTGGCGACGAGCACGGCGCCATCGGCGGCGGCCTCGCGGACCAGGGCGGACGCGGCGGCGACATTGGCCATGACGTCGACCCCGGAGCGCATCTGGATGCAGGCGACGGTCAGGCCGGGCATGGCGTTATCAGGGAACGCGGGTGAACATCTTGTAGATGATGCCCGCGATCTCGCTCTCGAGCGGAAAGGACAGCATGCCCATCACCGAATAGCCGAGCAGCCAGGGCATCAGGTAGAAGCGCACCATGAAGAAGAACCAGGCCACGAACAGCGGCACGAGGGGATCGACCAGGAAGCTCGGCGTGACCGGCCTGAACAGGCGAAGGATCGGATTGGTGGCCCGCACGAAGAAGCGCATGAAGAAGAAGTCGGAGCTCTCCGGCAGGAACAGGTTCATCGCGGCACGCCCGATCAGGGTCCACATGACCATGCCCAGCAGGTAGTCGATGACGATCACCCACACCGGGAAGGCGTTCAGAGTTTCCTGCATCCGCAACGATCCGATCATGAAAGGGGCGGAGGCGGACCTCGGTCCGCCCCCGCCCCGAAAAGGCCAGAGCGCAGTGCGCTCGCGCCGGCTAGTGTGCCTGGATGACCGTCCCCCCGGTCGGCACCCTCACCTCGTCGACCATGTCCTGGATCTCCTTGCTGGGCGCGGGCGTCAGCAGGGTGACCACGACCATCGCGATCAGGCTCGCCGGCATGCCGATCATGCCGAAGCGGATGTGGTCGATGCCGAACCAGGCCGCGCCGCCGGTGTACACATGGTACAGGTACCAGGACCCGAGGCCGAAGCCGGCGACCATCCCGGCGATCGCGCCGCGCCGGTTGGCGCGCTTCCACCATATGCCCAGGGCGAGCGGGAAGAAGAGCCCCGACATGGCGAAGCAGAACGCCCAGGCGACCGCGCCGAGAATCCCGGTGAGCCGCATCGACGCGATCAGGGCAGCCGCGATGCCGATGATCACGAGGATGACGCGCGCGACGATCAGCCGCTTGCGGGTGTCCGCGTTCGGATCGATGATCTTGTAGTACATGTCGTGCGAGAGCGCGTTGGCGATCGCCAGCAGCAGGCCGTCGGCGGTGGACATCGCCGCCGCCATGCCGCCCGCAGCGACCAGACCGGAGATCACGTACGGCAGGCCCGCGATCTCGGGCGTGGCCAGCACCACGATGTCGGCGCGCATGAAGAACTCGTTGAGCTGCAGGATGCCGTCGCCGTTGAAGTCCTTGATGGCGAGGTAGCCGACCTCGCTCCAGTTCCTGACCCAGTCGAGCGCCGCCACCTCGGCGAAGGACTTGCCGATGACGGCCGTCGACAGGTTCGGATCGAGAAGCTGCAGCTTGGTGAGCGTCGCGAGCACGGGCGCCGTGAAATACAGCAGGAAGATGAAGAGCAGCGACCAGGCCACCGACTTGCGGGCCGAGCGCACCGACGGCGTCGTGAAGTAGCGCATCAGGATGTGCGGCAGCGACGCGGTGCCGGCCATCATGCAGAAGGCCAGGGTGAAGAACTTCCAGGAATCCACGCCGCCCTGCGGGGCGAAATGCGGCGTGGTCAGCACGGCTACCCCGGCGATCCTCTCCGGCGCGGCGGTCAGCCCGTACATCGCCTCGAGCTCGGCGATGCGCTGGGCGCCCTCGCCGTAGCTGAAGTGCGGGATGAGGCCGAAGCCCTGGACGTTGGACATCCAGATGACCGGCACCAGGTAGGCGATGATCAGCACGATGTACTGCGCCACCTGGGTCCAGGTGACGCCGCGCATGCCCCCGAGCATCGAGCAGAGCAGGATTCCGCTCAACCCGAACCAGACACCCACGCCGAACGGGATCCCGAGCGCCCTCGAGGCAATGGTTCCGGTGGCGTCGATCTGGGCGGTCACGTAGGTGAAGGAGGCGACCACCAGGATGACGACCGCGATGAAGCGGGCGAGATTGCCGCCATAGCGCGTACCGATGAAGTCCGGCACCGTGTAGCAACCGAACTTGCGAAGGTACGGGGCCATCAGGGCATTGACCAGAACGTAGCCGCCGGTCCAGCCGACGACGAAGCCGAGATACGGGTAGCCGCCGAAGTAGACGCCGCCGGCCAGCGCCACGAAGGAGGCGCCCGACATCCAGTCGGCCGCCGTCGCCATGCCGTTGTAGACCGCCGGTACCTCGCGCCCCGCCACGTAGTAGGCATCGACCTGCATGGTGCGCGACAGCCAGCCGATCACCGCATAGATGACCAGGGTGAAGAGCAGGAACAGGATGCCGATCAGCTTGGCCGATGCGCCGAACTGCTCGAAGATCGCCATCAGCACGAAGAACGCGAGGAATCCGAGGGTATACAGCGCGTATACCTTGCCGAGATTGGCGGTGAACCCGCCTTTAAGGAAGCTCATGTGATTCTCCCCCTCAGTTGGAGCCGTGCTCGTACTCGTCGTCGATCTTGTCCTGGACCATGTTCTGGACCCAGATCAGGACGACGAACGCGATCAGGGAGCCCTGGACCACCATGTAGTAGCCGAGCTTGAACCCCATGAAGGTGAATGCATCCAGGTCCTTGGCGAACCAGGGCGCGAGGATGCCGAACAGCACCCAGAGAGCGAGAATCACGATGGTCAGGTTGCGGGTCTTCGCCCAGTGCCTGATCCTGGCTTGCGAGTCTGCCGAGGCCATGGTCTCCTCCGATCGTTGGAATGGTTTTTCGATGGCGGGTCCAGCCTAGATTTGGAAACTTTCATTTCCCTTACAAGTTCCGGATGATCATTCGTGATATCACTTACTCGACGAATCGGCGCGCTGGCGGGGGAGTGGCGGGAAGCGATCAGCCGCTTCATGCCCCGGCGCGAGACACACCCGATCGCCACCGAGGCGCAACTGCGCCATTTCGTTTCGACCCGCTCGGCCGCGGTCGCCCAGAAGACGCTCTACGGCTATCTGCGCACGCGGATCGGCACCCGTTACCCGGAAGCGTTCCGGGAGCCGGATTTCGCCCGGTCGATCGACATCGCGAAGCTGCATGTCTTCGCTGCGTGCCTGTCCGACCTCGCCATTCACGCGGTCGCCCATGCTCTCGTCGACCCGCGCATCGACGATGCCGGGCGCAAGGAGCTGGCGATGGCGTGCCTGCGCGGCGGGCTCGACGACAACGCGGGCAGCTTCGTCGAGGGCTTCTCGCAGGCCGATGCCGAGAGCGCCCACGAGCTACGCCTTGCCGGGGTCGACTGGCGCCGCGCGGCGGCGGGCTTCGAGAGCTTCGCCACGAGCCCGGCGGCACTGGTGCGGTGGGCACCGATCGCACCCGAGCTCAAGCAGTACGACGTCGAGATCGTCGAGAACTCGGTGCGCTTCGCCTGGCAGGAGATCCGGGTCGACTTCGGGCGCCGGCTCGACGCCGGTGCGATTACCGCCGAGCTGCTGGCCGCGAACACCTGACCGCGACACGGCTTCGCATTCGAGTGCAGAACAAGGCGGGGCGACGA
>JAMLIN010000018.1 GCA_023954135.1 Burkholderiaceae bacterium
CCGCTGCTGGTGATCGGGCTGATGCAGATGACGCGGATGCGCAGCGGTTGAGGCCGGTATCGCACGCCTGATATGGATTTCCTGGCTGGTGCTGGCCGAGAGCGTCTGGGTTCTCGAATCGGTCTACGAACTCACGAAAACGCAGCTTTGCGTCGCGATATCCATGTTGCTGGAGCATCGGCAACTCGTGCTTCAGGACACGGATGTGGTCCGCCTCGCCCTGGACGGCTACAAGGCGAGCAGGGGCGTGGGTTTCACGGATTGCCTGGCCGTCGAGATCGCGAGAAAGAACGGCCATGGTCCCATGGGAAGATTCGACAGGAAGCTGTCGAAACTCGCTGGCGCGGAAGCTGTGTAGTCAGCGTTCGCGATTGACCAGCACGATCCCGCCGGCGATCAGCACCAGCCCGATGCCGATGCCCGGCGTGATCGGCTCTCCGAGCAGGAGATGGGCGAAGCCGACGCCGGCCACCGGCGTCAGGAAGGTGAAGGCGTGCAGCGTGGTCGCCCGGTAGCGTGAGACCAGCCAGAACCAGGCGAGATACGACGAGCCGGCGATGATGAAGGTGCCGTAGGCGAGCGAGATCCACACCACCGGCGTCGGCGCGAAGATCCCCGCTTCGCCGGCGAGAGTGGAGGCCGCCATCAGGATCACAGCAGAGACGCCGAGCTGGTAGAGCAGGTTCTTCTCGGGCAGGGCGCCGCGCAGCCGGGTCGTCTTGATCACGATCGTGGTCGCCCCCCAGAAGAAGGCGCCGAGCAGGCAGAGCAGGTCGCCGGCGAGCCCGGCGGCATCGGGCGCCGCCACCCGGTCGGCGAAGGTCGCGACGACACCGGCGAAGGCGGCCAGCAGACCGATCGATCTCGCCGGCGTGAGCCGGTCGTTGGGCACCAGCCAGTGCGCGAGCACCGCGACGATGAACGGCGCGCAGAAGACCATCAGGGTGGCGCGCGCCACTTCGGTGAGGTTCATCCCGATGTAGACGCAGATGAACTCGATGCCGAACAGGGCGCCCGCCGCGATTCCCGCCGGCAGGGTGCCGTCGCGCCGGAACACCGGAATGCCGCGCAGCCAGATCCAGGCGAGCAGCAGGACGGTCGCACCGATCGAGCGCAGGCCGGCATGGAAGATCGGCGAGATGCCGGCGTTGGCGAGCTTCACCGCGACCTGGCCGAGACCCCAGAGGCAGCACATGAGGGTGGCGAGCGCGGCCGCCGACAGCGGCATCGGACGCGCATCGTCGATCGTGGCGGGCATCGCCTTCGCCGCACCGGTGTCCGTCCCCGCCATTGCCGTTCTCCCGCGCCTTGCGCTTCTCCTCCGAGCGACGATGCTAGCCGAAGCCGAAGCACGACGAATCCCTCTGCCATACTCGCCGCTTTCATCTCGAGGAAGAAGGCCATGCCCGGCGCTGCCGGCTCGAGCTCGGCCGGCAGCGGTGCCCTGTTCGCCCTGGCCGCCACCCTGATCTGGGGCGTGCAGTTCCCGGTCGCGAAGGCGAGCTTCGCCTGGGTCGATGCCTTCCACGGCACCGTGTTCCGCTATGCGTGGCCGACGCTGATCCTGCTGGGCGTCCTGCTCTGGCGCGAGGGGCGCGGCGCCCTGCGCATGGACCGCCGGGTCGGCCGCGCCGGGCTGCTCGGCGTGATCGGGATGTGCTGCTCGCCCTCGCTGGTCTTCGGCGGACTCACCTTTACCCGGCCCGAGGTGGTCGCGGTCATCGTGGCGACCCAGCCTGCCACGACCGCGCTCGCCGGCTGGCTGGTGCATGGCCGGCGGCCGGGCCGGTTCACCCTGGGCTGCGTCGCCTTCGCCTTCCTCGGCGCGATCACCGTCATCACCCGCTGGAGCCCGGCGCTCGCGCCCGCCGGCATGGAGCTCGTCGGCGTGCTGATGATCTTCTGCGGCTCACTGTGCTGGGTCGCCTACACCCTCGGCAGCCCGACCTTCGTCGGCTGGTCCAGCCTGCGCTTCACGACGGTCACCGTGGCCGCCGGCGCGATCGGCAACTTCATGTTGGTTGCGTTCCTGTCCGCTTCGGGCGTGATCGATGCTCCGAGTGCCGGCCAGTGGTGGTCGGCGATGCCCCACCTGGTGTTCCTGTCCTTCTTCGGAATACTGGCGTCGATGCTCTGCTGGAACATCGGCACCGCCCGGATCGGGGCGCTCAACGCGATGCTGTTCGCCAACCTGATCCCGGTGGTCACCTTCGCTATCGGTTTCGCGCAGGGCTATCGGCCGCTGCCGGCGGAGGTCGTCGGCGCGGCCATGGTGATCGGCGCGCTGGTGGCCAACAACTTCCATCTTCGCAGATTGCGATAGCAAGCGCTGACTGACTTTCGCTGTCGCCGCATCACCCATTCGGGTGTCGCGAGCGGCTGACGCTGCCGCGGCATGCCCACCGCCGTTCATCGGGGCCGCGGCGCCGACCACTCGCTCGGGCCCGGCGTCGCGCCGGCGGCGGCGGATCATCGGGACGTGTCGGCACGCCGCCAGGGTAATGGCCGACGATCCGCCCGAGGTAGACAACGATGCGCCCGATGATCGTCCTTGCCGTGATGTTCGCGCTCGCCGCTCCCCTTGCGGCGTCCGCCCAGTCCGCCGAGCCCATGCTCGGCCGCGGTCTCGATCTGCCCGAGCGGCTCGCCGGCGTGTCATCGGCCGGGGCCCGTTCCGCCGGCGTCCTTCGACCTTCCGGGGTGCGTCTCGAATATGGTGGCGCGCGCGGCGGCGGCAGCGGAATCCGGGTTTCGAGGGTGGCCGACAACGCCTTCGGCCCGCCCGGCGGCGACCCGGTCCGATCGCCTGGCCGGACGGCCGATGCGGCGGCGTTCGGAGATCGCTGAGGCGAACCGACCCCGCGCGCTGGCCGTCGCTCGTTTCGGCCGCGCTCACGGCTTCTCCTGCGCCTCACCGGCCTAGAATAAGGGCGACGACCGCTGTGGTCGTATCAACGCGGCTGGCACCGGCCCCGCGCCCCCGATCCAGCCAACGGCGTCCGATGACCACCTCACTCCAGAACGACAGCTTCCTGCGCGCGCTGCGGCGCGAGCCCACCGAGTACACGCCCGTCTGGCTGATGCGCCAGGCCGGCCGTTACCTGCCCGAGTACCGGGCGACGCGCGCCCGGGCGGGCAGCTTTCTCGATCTCTGCCGCAACGACGAGCTTGCCTGCGAAGTCACGATGCAACCGCTGGAGCGCTTTCCGCTCGATGCCGCGATCCTCTTTTCCGACATCCTGACCATTCCCGACGCGATGGGCCTCGGCCTGTATTTCTCGGAAGGCGAAGGGCCGCGCTTCGAGAGACCGATCGTCGACGAGGCCGGCGTCGCGCAGCTGGCGGTACCCGACCCCGAGGCCGAGCTTGGCTATGTCATGCGGGCGGTGCGCACGATCCGCCAGGCGCTCGGCGGCCGGGTGCCGCTGATCGGCTTCTCGGGCAGCCCCTGGACGCTCGCCTGCTACATGGTCGAGGGAGGCGGCTCGTCCGACTACCGGCGCATCCGGACGATGCTCTACCGCCGGCCGGACCTGCTCGCCCGTATCCTCGAGGTCAATGCCGACGCGGTCGCCGCCTACCTCGCCGCCCAGGTCGCCGCCGGCGCGCAGGCGCTCATGATCTTCGACACCTGGGGGGGCCTGCTCGCCGACGGGCATTTCCAGTCCTGGTCGCTGGCTCCGATGCGCCGGGTGATCGAACGATTGCGCGGTGGCGGATCGGAAGCGGCCTCGGTCCCGGTGATCGTCTTCACCAAGGGCGGCGGTCAGTGGCTCGACGACCTCGCCGGCATCGGCGCCGATGCTCTGGGGCTCGACTGGACGACCCGCCTGGGCGCCGCGCGCGCGCGCATCGGTGACCGCATCGCCATGCAGGGCAATCTCGACCCGATGAGCCTGATGGCCGATCCCGAGCAGGTGCGCGGACAGGTGCGCCGCGTGCTCGACAGCTATGGCCAGCCGACGGCGGGCCACGGTCATGTCTTCAACCTCGGCCACGGCATCTCCCAGTTCACTGCGCCCGAAGCGGTCGCCGCGCTGGTCGACGAGGTCCACGCCTACAGCCGCGCCCAGCGTGCGGCTCCCGGTCCCGTTTCCGATGGCGGCGAAGGCTCGTGACTCCCGCGACTTGTGCACACTGATCGGGCCTCGTCGCCGGTTTCGCGGCCTGGCGGGCCGATTTCGGACCTCGTTGCGCAAGTGGTTGATCGGAAACGAATTTTTCCTTGCACATTTTTTTGGCAGATCGCTTGACTTCCGCTTGTGGCCTGTGTTTGCGGACGGTCGGGCCGGTTTCTCCACAATGTTGTCCACAGCCCTTGTGCATGGGTCGCGATAGGTCTTTGGTGTCACGCCGTTAATGTCCGAACTTGAAGTAATTTGTCATTGAGATGGCCAGGACGGACGATCGGCAGGCGTCGGTCTCGGCGGTCGAGGCGGACGGGACCACCGGGCGGCGGTACGCCCGGGTTGCCCTCGATGTTCCGATCGCCCCTTGCTTCGACTATCTGGTCCCACCCGCTCTGGACGGGCGGATAGCCGCGGGCGACTGGGTGCTCGTGCCCTGGGGACGGGGGCGGAAGATCGGCATCGTGCTCGGCCTGGCGGATACCGCGGAGATCGCCGCCGAGAAGGTGCGGCCGATCATGGGGCGGGTCGACGAGGCGCCACCGTCGTCTTCCGCCTGGCTCGAGCTGATCGATTTCACCGCGCGCTACTACCATCGCCACCCCGGGGAGGTGATGCTCCCGGCGGTTCCGAAGTTGCTGCGCACGCCGCCATCGGCACGACAGCGCAAGGAGTCGGCCTTCGCCCGGGCCCGCAAGCGCTTCGTGGCGCCTGCGGGCTCCCCGTCGCCGGACATGGCGGCCGCCCCCGGGCTCAAGCCGGCGCAGGCCGAGGCTCTCGCGGCGCTCGAGCAAGGCGAGGGCTTCGGCGTCTTCCTGCTCCATGGCGTGACGGGCAGCGGCAAGACCGAGGTCTATCTGCGCTTCATCGCGAGCCGGCTCGCCGCCGACCCGATCGCGCAGGTCCTGGTGCTGGTGCCCGAGATAGCGCTGACACCGCAGCTCGCCGAGCGGGTCCGGGCGCGCTTTCCCGGGGAGCCGATCGCGATCCTGCACAGCGGTCTTGCCGAAGGCGAGCGCGCGGCCAGCTGGCTGGCCGTCGCCGATGGCCGCGCGCGAATCCTGGTCGGTACCCGGCTGGCGGTCCTCGCCCCGGTTCCGGGCCTCGCCGGCATCATCGTCGACGAGGAGCACGACCCGTCCTACAAGCAGCAGGAAGGCGTGCACTACTCCGCGCGCGATCTCGCCGTCCTGCTCGCGAGCCAGCGGCGGATTCCGGTCGTGCTCGGCTCGGCGACGCCCTCGGCCGAGACCTGGCAGGCGGCGAGGACCGGGCGCTATCGCCTGCTGACGCTGCCCGAGCGCGCCAGCGGCGCGCCGGCGCCGCGGATCGAGGTGCTCGCCATCGACCGCGACATGCCGCCCGACGGTCTTGCCGAGGCGGCTCGCGCGGCGATCGCCGAGGTCCTGGCCGACGGCGGCCAGGCACTGGTCTTCCTGAATCGGCGCGGCTACGCACCGGTGCTCGCCTGCGGCCAGTGCGGCTGGCTGTCGCGCTGCGACGACTGCAGCGCCTACCGGGTCCTGCATCGGGTCGCGCAGCGCCGGCCGCAGGCGGCGGGCGGGGCGCGCTTCCGGCTCGTCTGTCATCACTGCGGCGGCGAGCAGGCGGTGCCTCGTGGCTGCCCGGCTTGCGGCGATACCGATCTGCGCCCGGTCGGGCGCGGCACCCAGCGCCTCGAGGAGGCGCTCGCGCAGACCTTCCCCGAGGCCCGGATCGCCCGGCTCGACAGGGACGTCGCCCGCCGCCGCGGCGCCGCCGAAGCGATGCTCGATGCCGTCCATGGCGGCGAGGTCGATCTGCTGGTGGGCACCCAGATGCTCGCCAAGGGGCACGACTTCCAGCGTTTGCGGCTCGTGGTCGTCGCCGATCCGGACGGCGCTCTCTTCGCCGCCGATTTCCGGGCGCCCGAGCGGCTGTTCGCGACGCTGATGCAGGTCGCCGGGCGGGCCGGACGCTTCGCCCGCGACGGACGGGTGCTGGTGCAGACCCGCTTTCCGGGCGAGCCGCTCTTCGCGGCGTTGCAGGCGCATGATTTCGCCGGCTTCGCCGATCGCATGCTCGCCGAACGCCGCGAGGCGGGCCTGCCGCCCTTCGGCCACCAGGCCCTGCTGCGCACCGAGGCCGCGGCCCCCGACGACGCCCTCGGGTTCCTCGGCGCGGCGCGGGATGCCCTGCTGGCGATACTCGCCGCCACTCCCGAGCTGGCTGCCCACGTCCGCTGCTTCGACCCGGTCCCCATGCCGGTGGCCCGCCTGGCGGGCCGGGAGCGCGCCCAGCTGCTGGTGGAGTCCGGCTCCCGGCCCCTGCTGCATCGCGCCCTGTCGCGCTGGTTGCCGGAGCTCGACGGCCTGGCCGGCCGGTCGCGCTGGCAGCTCGAGGTCGATCCTTCGGAAATATGAAGTGAGTGTCCGCTACGCGAGATTTCCCGCTTTTCCGGGCCCTTGACGAAGTCGGAAAAATTCCTACGGAATTCGCGCGCGAACGTCGGTTGTGCACATGCGGGAGATCATGGTCACGAAACCGACATGTCCTCATGCGGCGCCAGTGCCGAATCGCAAACCATTGATTTCAATGGTATTTTTATTTGCCTATAAATTAGGCAAGGGACTTTGTCGCCAGATTTGACGCCTTCTCTGGCGGACTGTTCACAGCTTTATCCACAGTTTCTGTGAAGAAGCGATGAAAGCACTTCGACAACATGGCCTTAAGGCCTAGACTTAAAGTGACACATCAGGAGTGTCATGGGAAACCATAGTTTGCGGGCGCCCACTTCGGCCTTTCGCCTCGCCGATCCGCGGACCCTGCGCCCGAAGCGGCGGAAGCCAGGCGAAAGCGCCCGAGCGCGGGGTCGGCTTGCTAGAATCGCCGTCCCATGCGTGCCGACCTTTCCCTCCTGAATCCAGCCCAGCGCGAGGCGGTCCGCTACCTGGATGGGCCATGCCTCGTGATCGCCGGCGCCGGCAGCGGCAAGACCCGGGTCATCACCCACAAGATCCAGCATCTCATCGCCGCCGGCATGCAGCCGCGGGCGATCGGCGCCATCACCTTCACCAACAAGGCCGCCGGCGAGATGGCCGAGCGGCTCGAGCCGATGCTGCCGAAGCTGCCGGCCGAGGATCGGCCGCTGGTGTGCACCTTCCACTCGCTCGGGGTGCGCATGCTGCGGGCCGACGGCCAGGCGCTGGGGCTCAAGCGCAATTTCTCGATCCTCGATGCCGATGATGCCGCCGGGATCATCGTCCAGCTGCTCGGCACCACCGATCGCAAGATCGCCCGCCAGGCGCTTGCCCGGATCTCGCTCTGGAAGAACGGCCTCGTCGATCCCGAGGAAGCGGCCGCCGGCGCGGCCGACGCCGCCGAGCATGCCGTCGCACGGGCCTACCGCGACTACGCGGAGACGCTCGCCGCCTACCAGGCGGTCGACTTCGACGACCTGATCCGCCTGCCGCTGCGCCTGCTCGACGAGCACGAGGACGTCGCGTCGAAATGGCGCGAACGGCTGCGCTACCTGCTGGTGGACGAGTATCAGGACACCAATGCCTGCCAGTACGAGCTGCTCAAGCGCCTGGTCGGCCCGCGCGCGGCCTTCACGGCGGTCGGCGACGACGACCAGTCGATCTACGGCTGGCGGGGCGCCACCCTCGAGAACCTGAACCGCCTGTCGACCGAGTTCCCTCGCCTGAAGGTCATCAAGCTCGAGCAGAACTACCGCTCGAGCACGACCATCCTCGCGGCCGCGAACCGGCTGATCGAGCACAACCCCAAGCTGCACCAGAAGAAGCTCTGGTCCGAGCTCGGCGTCGGCGATCCGATCCAGGTCGTGCCCTGCGATGACGACGAAGCGGAAGCCGAATCGGTGGTCATGCGCCTGCAGGCGCTGAAGTTCGAGCGGCGCGCATCGTTCGGCGATTTCGCGATCCTCTACCGGGGCAACCACCAGGCGCGGGTGATCGAGCAGGCCCTGCGCAAGGAGCACATCCCCTACGTGCTTTCGGGTGGCCAGAGCTTCTTCGAGCGCGCCGAGATCCGCGACCTCATCGCCTACCTGCGCCTGCTCGCCAACGAGGACGACGATCCGGCCCTCATCCGCGCGATCACCACGCCGCGCCGCGGCATCGGAAGCGCGACGCTGACCGCCCTCGGCAGCTATGCGGGCGAACGTCGCATCTCCATGTTCGAGGCCCTGTTCGAAACCGGTTTCGAGTCGCGGATCGGCGCGCGCCAGCTCGCCGACCTGCGCGATTTCGGCGGCTTCATCAACCGCCTGCAGGAGCGGGCGCCGCGCGAGCCCGCCGGCGAGCTGATCGACCAGCTGCTCGAGGCCATCGGCTATCGCGAGTTCCTCTTCGACAGCAATGACGAGAAGGTGGCGGTCACCCGCTGGCAGAACGTCTGCGATTTCACCGACTGGATGAAGAAGCGCGCGGAGAACGACGGCGCCGACCTGATCGCCCTCGCCCAGACGATCGCCCTGCTGACGCAGCTCGACGGCCGCCGCGAGGAGACCGATGCGGTCCGCATGAGCACGATCCACGCCGCCAAGGGGCTCGAGTATCCCCATGTCTTCCTCGTCGGCTGCGAGGAAGGCGTGATGCCGCACCACGGCGGCCTGTCCGCCGACGAGGTTGCTGCCGAGGCCGAAGCGGCCAGCGCCGGCGACGGCCCGTCCGACGAAGTCCGGGCGCGCCGCATCGAGGAAGAGCGCCGGCTGATGTACGTTGCCGTCACCCGCGCCAAGCGCAGCCTGACCCTGACCTGGTGCCGCGCCCGCAAGCGGGGCCGCGACAAGCTCCTGCAATTGCCTTCGCGCTTCATCGCCGAGATGCAGCTCGAGGCGCGCCCCGCGAGCAAGGCGACGGTCAGCGCCGCGACCGCGCGCGGCCGGCTCGGCGCACTGAAGGCGCTGCTCGCCAATCGCGACTGAGCCCGGCGCTTTACGCTAACATCGGCCGATGGCTGCCGCGCTCGCAAGTGCCGGTACGCCGGCATCCGATCACGGTGCGAGCATCCTGGAGACCCCTGACATGACAGAGCCCGTGCTGATCGTCGATCGTCCGTTCGACGGCTGCGCCGTACTCACCCTGAACCGTCCGCAGGTGATGAACGCGCTGTCGTCCGAGTTGCGCGGCCTGCTCGCCGAGACCGTAGCCGGCCTCGAAGCCGACCCGTCGGTCCGGGTGCTGGTGCTGACCGGCGCGGGACGCGCCTTCTGCGCCGGCCTGGACCTCAAGGAGCTCGGCTCCGGGAACGCCGTCTCCAGCGTGGGCACCCGCGACCCGAAGGTCGACCCGGTGGCCGCCATCGGGGCCTTCACCGGGCCGGTGATCGTGGCGGTCAACGGGCCCGCGATCACCGGCGGCTTCGAGCTCGCGCTGGCGGGCGATGTCCTCGTCGCCTCGAGCGCCGCCCGCTTCGCCGACACCCATGCGCGGGTCGGCGTGATGCCCGCCTGGGGCCTGTCGCAGAAGCTCTCGCGCCTCATCGGCATCTCGCGCGCCAAGGAGCTCTCGCTCACCGGCAACTTCCTCGATGCGCAGCGGGCCGAGCAATGGGGTCTCGTCAACCGCGTCGTCGAGCCGGATGCCCTGATGCCGGCGGCGCTCGACCTGGCGCGCGACATGCTCTCCACCATTCCCGACATGCTGCTGCGCATGAAACGGGTGATCGACGAAGGCTATGCGATGCCCTTCGGCGAGGCGCTCGCGCACGAGTTGCACACTGCCAGCGAGTACCGCGCGACCATACGGCCCGAAGACATCGAAAGCCGCCGCCGCGCAGTCATCGAGCGCGGCAAGGAGCAGCGCCGCTGACGCGCGGGCAAGCCTTTCCCGGTCGCCGAATCACTCGTGTTCCGGCCGACCGTTTTTCGACGATCTCCAGGAGACAGTCCATGATTCAGGTTCTCGCCATCATCACCGCCAAGCCCGGGCAGCGTGATGCCGTCCTCGAGGCGTTCCGCGCCAACATGCCCGCCGTGCGGGCCGAAGCGGGATGCATCGACTACGC
The DNA here is from genome assembly GCA_023954135.1 of Burkholderiaceae bacterium. Taxonomy (GTDB): domain Bacteria; phylum Pseudomonadota; class Gammaproteobacteria; order Burkholderiales; family Burkholderiaceae_E; genus JAMLIN01. The sequence continues at coordinate 10,137 of JAMLIN010000018.1, forward strand.
GCCGGCGATTGACGTCGACGCCCTCGGCAAGTACCAGCAGATGCTCGGCCCGGATACTTTCGTCGTTCTGGAGAAATGGGAAAGCATCGACGCCCTGAAGGCGCATGCGCGCGCCCCGCACATGGCCGAGTACGCCGCGAAGACACGCGACCTGATCGCGGACCGCAAGATCCACGTGCTGGAATCGGCTGCGTGAACCGCTGTCGCGAGCGAACCGCGAGATGGCGCGCCGGCGTCCTGCTCGCCGGCGCGCTCGCGCTCGCCGCCTGCAGCGGGCCAGGACCGGTGCGCATCGACGTGCCGCCGGCGCCCGGTGCGGTGTTCGACTTCCAGGACATGCGCCCCGCGGAACAGCGCAGCGACCGGGGGCGCTTCGATGCGAACGGTGATCGCATCACGCTCGGCGAGCGCGACCTCGAACCGCCGCCGGCCGTCCTGTTCCGTTCCTGGTTCGCCCGCAAGCTGCCGCCGGCCTTCGCCGGCCGTACCGTCGTCCTCGACAGCTTCGTGGTCATGGTGCCTTCCGCAATGGCCGAACGCGCCACGCCCGTCGAAGTACGCATCGCGGGCTCGGTCGGCGGCGCCCGTTTTGCCGCGCACGCGTCCAACGGCATCGGCAACACGACGCGCGCCGACATCAACGCCACGATCGTCGAAGCCCTGAACATCTCGGTCCGGGAAGCCACGATCCTGCTGGAGAAGGCCCGCTGAAGGCCCTGCCGGCCGCATCGCAAGATGGGCGCGCCGTCCGCTTGCAGCCACCGGATTCAACGCTAATATTCGCCCGATGGTCTCCCGAAAAGGAAAAGGCAAACCCTCGCTGCGCGACGCCCGGTCCGACGAGACCGGTGCGTTGCATGAGCTCGCAACGCGCTCGCTCGCCTGGTGGGGCTACGACGATGCCCGGCTCGCCGCCTGGCAGCCGCCGGCCGCCCTCGCCGAGATCATCGTTGCCGAGATGGGCGGCGAGCTCGCCGGCTGGGCAGGGCTGCGGCCCGGCGCGAAGAAGGGCGAGCTCGAGCTGCCGGCGCTGTACGTCGACCCGGCCCTGATGCGTCGTGGCATCGGTTCGCTGTTGCTCGCCGAAGCCCGGCGCCGCGCGATGCGCTCCGGCGCGCGCCGGCTCGTCGCGATCGGCGACCCGAATGCCGAACCCTTCTTCCGGGAGACCGGGGGCAGGACGGTCGGCCGCAGCGCCGCGGCCGAGCTGCCCGGGGGCGAGAGCGCCCGCTTCGAGTATCCGCTCGGCCTCACGATCCGGGTCGCCGAGCGCGAGGATGCCGACGACATCAGCGAGCTGGTCGGCGGGCTCGCCGTCGCCTTCCTGCGCGAACCCGACGCCGGCGAGGACGCGCCGCTGCTGCGCAGCTTCACGCCCGAAGCGATCGCTCGCTACGTGACGGGCGACCAGTATCGCTACTATGTCGCCGATGTCGGCGGGCGGATCGTCGGCGTGTCCGCGTTGCGCGACGACAGCGACGTCTTCCACCTGTTCCACCTGTTCGTCGCCCCGGAATGGCAGGGCCTGGGCATCTCCACCCGCCTCTGGGCGGCGGTGCGCGACGCCGTGCTCGATGAGGGGGACATACCCCCGGATGGCGCGTTCACCGTCAATTCCGCGCTCGGCGCGGTCCCGGTCTACGAGCGTTTCGGTTTCGGCGCCACCGGACCCAGGGTCGAGAAGAATGGCATCGCCTTCGTGCCGATGAGGCTGCCGGTCAGCACCGCGCGCTGACCGCTGCGCGCTGCGCCGGGCCGGAGATCCGCAGCCCCGACCCCGCCCGCGCGGGCGACCCGTCTGTTGCCGCTCGCCTTCATATCGGGGATCATCGATCCGATCGCTGTGCGAGCAAGCGGCATGCCCTGGTAATCGTGGTCCGCGGCGCCCCTGGGCGGGGATCGGCGGCGCAGACGGGCACGGCGCTTGCACGCGCCTGCCTGGGGCGGAGCAACGCGGTGCCGGCGCGCGATGGCCGGCGACTCTTGCGGCCTGGCTTATCACGCAACGTGTCGGCGCGACGACGGCAGGAAAAGATGGCGAAGACAGAGGAACCCAAGAACCAGCGGATCGGACCGGATCTCAGGACCCAGGGGCTGCTGGTCCGATTGCAGCGCGCGATGGCCCACGAGATGCGCACGCCGCTGCATTCGATGTCGGGCTGGCTGCACGTCCTCGAATCCCGCCTGCCGCCGGGCGAGCCGATGGCGGCCCGTGCCCTGGCCGGCATCCGGCGGGCGATCGACCAGCAGGTCGAGCTCGCCGACGTCCTCACCGCGACCGCCGTGAGTCTCGGCGGAGAGCCCTTGCCCGGCATCGGCCAGGTCGACCGGCTGGCGGTCTGGCGCGAAGCGCTGGCCGCCAACGAGCGATGGGGCGCCGACAACGGCCGCGAGCTCGTCACCGTTGCCGGCGATGTGCCGGTGATCGAGGGTGACGCGGCGGCGCTCGGCCAGGCGTTCACCGTGCTGCTCGACGCGCTGGCGGGGATGCTCCCGCCGCCGGCGCGCATCACCGCCCGCTTCGCCAGCGCCGGCAGTTCGCTGGTCCTCTTCATCGATGCCGATCGCGAGCTCGGCGATCCTCTCGCGCTCGACGCGGAGAATCGCGAGTTGCCGCCACGGGAGTTCATCGGTCGCTTCCGTGCCCGCCAGATCCTCGGCGAGCACGGCATCGGCCTGCTGCCGGACGCCGTCGGGCAGGGCCTGGTGCGCGACGCCGACTCCAGCCCGGCGGCGGCCCGCGAGGATGTCGCCGACGCGATCGACCGGGGCGCCATCGCCGAGCGGGCGCCGGGCGAATGTCGCCATGTGCTGGTGGTCGACGACCAGCCCGAGCTGCGCGAAGTGCTCAGCGCCCTCATCGAGCAGCGCGGCGACCGGGCGACGACGGCCGCCTCGGCAGCCGACGCGATGGCCCGCATCGAAGCGGCGGACGAGTTCGACATCGCCATCCTCGACATCGCCATGCCCGGCGAGGATGGCATCAGCCTGATCGGGCGGATCCGGGCCCTCGAGCACGAGCGGCACCTGCCGGCGATCGCCCTGACGGCGCATGCGAGCGCCGCGCTGCGGCGTCAGGCCCTGTCCGCCGGCTTCGACGTGTTCCTTGCCAAGCCGGTCGATCCGGTGCTGTTGTTCGAGACGATCGATCGTCTCGCCGACGGCTGATCCGGAGACCGCATCGATGTCCGATCTGCCGATTTCCCGGCCGCGGGGACCGGGCACCGAAGGGTGCCGGATCCTCGTCGTCGACGACGACGCCGACGCCCGCGAGTCGCTCGGCCTGCTGCTCGAGCTCGATGGCTACGAGGTCGCCTATGCCTGCAACGGCGCACAGGCCATCCGTCGGGAGATCGAGTTCCAGCCGGCGCTGGTGCTCCTCGACCTCGGCCTGCCCGACATCGATGGCGAGGATGTCGCGCGCCGCATGCGCGAGCGCGGCACGCATGCGCGCATCGTCGCCTTAAGCGGCGCGCACGCCAGCAGCGAAGCTGCCCTGTTCGATGCCCGGCTGATCAAGCCCGCGCGGGTGGAAGACCTCACCGCTCACCTTCCCTGAACGAGCCCATGGCCCATATCCTGATCGTCGAGGACGACGACAACTCGGCGGAGATGCTCGCGGCGCTGGTCGCCGACGCTGGTCATACCGCGAGCATCGCCACCGATCTGCAGCAGGCGCGCCAGCAGCTGGTGCTGCACAACCCCGACCTCGTGCTGCTCGACCTGCATCTGCCCGACGGCAGCGGGCTCGACCTGTTCTCCGACGAACGACTCCGGGGCGATGCCGACATCGTGCTGATCACCGGCCAGGCCAGCGTCGATACCTCCATCCAGGCGCTGCGTCTGGGCGCCGCCGACTACCTGGTCAAGCCGGTCAACCTCAAGCAGCTGCGCCGGGTGCTCGATCGGCTGACCGGCTCGCCCCGACCGCATCGGCCGTCGCGTGCCACGGCCGGCGAGAGCGCCGATGCGCGGGCCGAAGCCGGCGCCGATGTCGAGGGATTCGGCAAGCTGCGTGGCCGCTCCGAGCCGATGCGCCGCGTGTACGCGCAGATCCAGCGGGTCGCGCCGACCGCGGTGAATGTGCTCGTGGTCGGTGAGAGCGGCACCGGCAAGGAGATCGTCGCCGAGACGATCCATGAGCAGAGCCGGCGCCGCAACGGTCCCTTCCTCGCGATCAACTGCGGCGCGATCTCCTCGCAGCTGATCGAGAGCGAGCTGTTCGGCCACGAGAAGGGCAGCTTCACCGGTGCGCTGCGCCAGCACCAGGGCTTCTTCGAGCGCGCGGACGGCGGCACCCTGTTCCTCGACGAGATCACCGAGATGCCGCTCGACCTCCAGGTCAAGCTGCTGCGGGTGCTCGAGACCGGCCGCTTCTCGAGGGTCGGCTCCGACACCCTGCTCGAGACCGACGTGCGGATCATCGCGGCGACCAATCGGGTCCCGGCCGAAGCGGTTGCCGACCAGAAGCTGCGCGAGGATCTCTACTACCGGCTCAACGTCTTCCAGATCCAGTTGCCGCCGTTGCGCGAGCGGCTCGAGGACATCGCGCTGATCGCGCCGCTGTTCCTCGAGCAGCTCGGCGAGCGCGAGGGGGTGGTGCGCGAGCTCGACCCCGCCGCGATCGCCCAGCTCCGGCATCACGACTGGCCCGGCAATGTGCGCGAGCTGCGCAACATCGTGCATCGCGCGGCGATCATGAGCGACGGCCGGCGGATCTCCGCCGTCGAGATTCCGGGAGTCACGCTGCCCGATCCGGCGACGCTGGACATCGGCGAGTCGCCGGCCGCCGGCGCGGCGGCTGCGCCGGCGGCGGCGACCTCGACGGCGGCGGCGACCTCGACGGCGGTGCCGGCACCGGCATCCGGCGGGGACATGGTCTGCGTGCCGGTCGGCACCTCGCTCGCCGAGATGGAGCGCCGCCTGATCGAGGCCAGCCTGGCTGCCTGCGGCGGGGTCCGCGAGAAGACGGCGGCGATGCTCGGGATCAGCGCGAAGACGCTCTACAACCGGCTGCGCCAGTACGAGCAGCAGGCGCAGGACGGCACGGCGGGCGACCGCGAGGGCTGAGAACCTGTGAACGAACCGTCCACACCCGCTCGTGACGCCATGACGGCCTTGCGGCCCTCGGCGGGGCACGCGAATTGCCAGCGCAATGGCATCGCCGCGTTTTTGCCGGGTGCATCATGTCCGAATCGATCGCTCCTCTCCAGGCTCGCGCAACCCTGCGCTGCCGCAGCGCCGGCGTGCCGGTCCTGCAGAACGAGGCCGCCGCGAGGTGGACCCTGCGCCACGTCGCCTTCAACAGCGGCTTCGAGCAGCGGGCGACGGCCGATGACCACTGGTCGCCGCCCCGGGATCTTCGTCCCGGCGCGATGCGTTTCGAGCTCGCCATCGACATGCGCGACGGCCGCTTCACGCTGCAGGCGCGGCCGGCGCAGCGGCGCCTCGATCTGCAGATCCTGCTCGATTCGGGCGCGCGCCACCTGCGACGCAACCTCCCGCGGCTCGTCGATGACCTCGCCGCGGCCAGCCTCGCCGAGGTGATATCGCTCGAGATCCTCGACGAGACCGCCCGGCCCGCTGCCGAGGGGCGCCTGGTCGAGCCCCTGGCCCTGCTGGCCTGAAGCCATGCGAGCCCCCGTCTGTACCCATTGCCAGGCCCGTGTCGGGCGCGAGCAGCACCGCTGTCCGGAATGCCATGCCCGGCTCGGCTTCGTGCCCGAGCTCGGCATGCTCTGCTCATTCGAGGATCGCGGGGAAGCCGGCTGGCATCCGCTCGGCGTCTCCGGCATCGGTGTCCGCCTGCCCTGCGGCAACTATGGCGAGCACCCGATCTGCCACTGGACGGTTGCCGCCGATGCCCCCGACTGCTTCTGCGAGGCCTGCCGTTGCGTGGCGCGTACCCCGCGGCTGGCCGATGCGGCCGAGCGGCAGCGCTGGGCGCGGTTCGGGCGGGCACGGCGGGAGCTCTTCACCGGCTTGCGCCAGCTCGGCCTGCTCGATTCCCGCGGCCGCCCGCACGGCCTGCCCGAGCCGCTCTTCGATGTGGTCGATGAAGGGATCCGAGGCAACGGCACGGCCATCGTCCAGGCCAACCCCGCCGGACCGGTGCTGGTCGACCTCGCGCGGATCGACGCACTGGGCGATGCCCAGCTGTTCGATGCCCTGCGCCGGGCGATCGGCCTGCGTCTCGGGCTGGACGCGATCGCCTGAAGCATGAAATGAATCCGCCGCCCGTCCCCAACCGGGCGGGCGGCGGAACCGCCGGCGCCGCGCTCAGGCAGCGCGATTGGACAGGCGCCGGATGTCGGCCGGCGGGATCTGCATCGCATCGCGATACTTGCTCACCGTGCGGCGCGCCACCTGGATGCCGCGCTGCGAGAGCATCCGTGTCAGCCGATGGTCCGACAGCGGCTTGCTCTCGTCCTCGGCGCCGATCAGCTGGCGGATCATCGCCTTGACCGCGGTGGCCGAGCAGCGGTCGCCACGGGCGGTGCCCACCCCGGAAGTGAAGAAGCGCTTGAAGTCGATCACGCCCGATGGGGTGATCATGTACTTGTTCGCGGTAACCCGCGAGACGGTCGATTCGTGCAGGCCGAGCTCGTCGGCCACGTCGCGCAGCGTCATCGGTTTCATCCCGATGTCACCGAACTCGAAGTAGTCGGCCTGGCGCTCGACGATCGCGGTCGCGACGCGCAGCACCGTCGACTGGCGCTGCTCGATGCTGCGCACGAGCCAGCGCGCTTCCTGCAGCTGGGCGTTCATGGCCTTGCTGGCGCGGCTGTCCTGGGCGCGCAGCATGTCGCAGTACATCTCGTTGACCCGCACCGCCGGCAGGGCGCCGCTGCGCTGGCGAACCTGCCAGCGCCCGCCGATCTTCAGGACCTGGACGTCCGGCACCACGTAGGCCGGCGCATCGGAGGCCAGGGCCAGGCCCGGACGCGGCGTCAGCCGGCGGATCAGCACGGTTGCCGCCGCCAGGCCGTCCTCATCGAGATCGAGGGTTTCGGCGAGCGCCGGGAAGTCGTGCGCGGCGAAGGTATCGAGATGGTCCGCGACGATCGCCGCCGCCACGCTGCGCCCCGGCGTCGTCACCGGCAGCGCCGCGATCTGCAGCGCGAGGCATTCCTGCACCGAACGGGCGCCGACGCCGGCGGGTTCGAACTGCTGCACGTGGCGCAGCGCGATCTCGAGCTCGTCGACATCGACCCGATCCTTCGCGCTGCTCAGGTCCTCGGCGATCTCCTCGAGCGAGCTCTCGAGATACCCGGTCTGCTCGATCGCGTCGATGATCGCCCGCACCAGCATTGCGTCGCGAGTGCCGAGGTTCAGGCAGCCAGCCTGGCGCAGCAGCATGTCGCGCAGCTTCGGGGTATCGGGCGCGAGCGCGATCGGATCGAAATCCGGATCGGTTCCGGCCTGGCGCGAAACGCCTTCATAAGCGCCTTCATGCCAGGTCTCGGTCGGGATGGATGTGTCCGCGTCGGCGGGCTCGCCGTTCCCCGCGGCCTCGATGGCATCGCGGACATCGGCGTCGCCGACGCCCAGGGCGGCATCGACCTCGCCGGGCGCATCGATGTCGTCATCGCATTCGAGCAGCGGGTTCGACGCGAGCGATTCGCGGACCTGCTGGGCGAACTCCAGGGTCGACAGCTGCAGCATGCTGAGCGCGCGCTGCATGGCTGGCGACATGTTGGTCTGACGGCTGGTTTGCAGGCTGATCCCGGATTGCATGGGGCTTGCTCCAAGTTTGATTGCGACTCGATGCCAGTACGGCAGCATTACGCAAGAGCCATGCCAGTCCCGGGCTCCGGCATGGATCCGGTCCGACCGCTTGCCGGGAAAACCCTGATCCTGCGGGGTTTCCCGGATGTCGGACCGGTCCGGAAGGCGTTTGCGCCTGCCAGCGAAACAGGCCCTCGTCGGCCCTGTGGCCCGGGAAGATTTTCTGATTCCCGAAAAAGAGCGGCGCCCGAAGGCGCCGCAACGAGGTGGTGGGATGGATGGGGTTAGTTCGATCGTTTGCCCTTCTCGGCCGCGTTCTCGAGCTTGTTGCCGCCGGCTTCGATGTCCTGGCCGAGGCCGGACATGGTGTTGCAGGCGCTCAGGGCGAACATCGAGGCGATGGCGAGCATCAACAGGCGTGTCATTGGCTTTCTCCGTTCCTGGTGGTGTGGTGCTGCTCGGCAGGTGCAGCAACCGGCGTGCCCGCGCAGCGGCGGCCTTCGGACCTCGCCCGGGCGCGATGCGGGCATGAATGCTGCGCCGCTGCCTCCCGGCGTAGTCATGTCGCCACCAGACAGGAGATTCCATGTCCCGGAACAGCAAGCATGAAAAGCAGCCCGCCGGCGAAGCCGGCAGGAACGGCGAGACGGACGCGAAGGCCGTGCGCGAGCGGGAGGCGAAGGAGGCCCGCGAGGATGCGCAGGCTGCTCGCCAGGATCGTCCCGGTACCGGGATGCCCGCACAACGCCAGCGCTGGGAGGACGAAGGGGGTCAGCCCTCCGGGGTCCTGTCCTCGACCGACGGCTCGAAGCCGAAGAAGCCGGACGACTGACGGTGGGGTTTCAGCGCGGTCCCGGCGCGCCGGGACCGTGCGGGCTCGTGCCGGATCGCTGCGCCGCGACGCCGTCCGACGTCGCTCCTCGCGTCGGCGACTCCTCGATCGTGCCGGCGTCGCCGGCCGGTCGGGCGGGCGGCAGCAGGCTCGCCACGGTCGACACACCGCGGTATGCGGCCATCAGGAATATCGCGCCGCGCACCGCGCGACGGGCGAGCCGCAGCGAGCGCCGCGGGCCGGCGACGAGGACGAACGCGCCGAGCCCGATCGCGAGCGCCGGATGATCCGCGAGGATCCGCGCCAGTGAAACCAGCGGTGATGCGGCACGAGGCTGGCTGCGAACCGCCAGCGGGCGGGCGGCGGCGGAGGGCACGGCCTGGGCCTCGACCGGCTCGCCGCGGCCGAGACGTTCGCGCTGCCGACGGATGCGCTCGCGCAGGCGCTCGATGTCGTTCGGTTCAGCCATCGGATTCCGAGCCGCGGCGCAGCTGCCCGGCGATCCATTCGCGATCGGCGGCGAGCTCGGCGCGCAGGGCGGCGAAGCGTCGCTCCTTGCGCATCTCGGCGAAACGCCACATGAACAGGCCGACGAGCGCCATGGCGGCGAAGGCGCCGCACACGAGCCAGGCGACCATCACCCGGTGATCGGTATCCCACCAGGTCACGACCGTGGCAAGGCCGGCGAATACGAGCGCGAGCAGGCCGGCTACCGCGAGGAGCGCCAGTCCGGCCACCGACTGCAGCAGCCGACCGCGCTCGAAGCCCCATTCGAGCCGCGCCAGCTCCCAGCGGCTGTCCAGGGCGAGGGCACCTTCCTGCAGGCCCCGCAAGAGCGGCGCCAGCAGGCGCGCCGCCCATCGACTGCGTGCCGTGCGTGCCATGACGGGTGCGGGCCGTTCCGTCAGCGGCGGGCGATCAGCAGGCCGATCGCGACGCCCACGACGGCGGCCAGCGACGCCATCTTCCAGGGCTCCTCGTGGACGTAGTCGTCGGCATCGGCCGCGACCTGCGCAAGCCGCCGCGAAGCCTGCCGGGATGTCTCGCCGATCACGTCGCTCGCCTCGGCGACGCCATCGCGCAGGCGTTCGAGCAAGGCTTCGAGCTCCGGCGTCTTCGAGAGCACGCCGTCATTGGCCAGGTCGTCGAGCTCGCTCCTGAGACGGGCCCATTCCTCTTCTATCGAATCGATCGCCGCCCGCCCGGCGCGCTGGCCGTGCCGGCCGGATTCGGCGAGCGATTCGCCTGCCTTGCGGAGATGACGGGTGACGTTCCGGGTTCTGGGCATGGGCTTCCTCCGTGTCGGTGAGTTCGGCGGCAAGAGGCCGCGAATCAGCCTGCAGCAGGAAGCATGCCCTCTCGTCCGTTCACGGACTCCGGAGCCGGAATGCGGCCAGCATGGTGGCAACCTCGGCTTCGGAGGCGGGTTCCCCGGCGGGCGTCGCCTCGACCTGCTCGCTCGGAGCTTTCCCCATGGCGAGGATGTTCTCCAGGCGCGGCCACTCGATGATCTCCAGCCTGCCGTCGGCATGTTCGACCAGCGCGGTGAGGCTTTCCACCCAGTCGCCGTCGTTCGCGTAAAGGATGCCGTCGATGGTGCGCAGCCCGGCATGGTGGATGTGGCCGCAGACCACACCGTCCAGGCCGCGTGCGCGGGCTTCCCGGCTCACCGCCCTTTCGAAGTCGTCGATGTAGCTGACCGCGCGCTTGACCTTCAGCTTCAGGTACTTCGAGAGCGACCAGTAGCCGAAGCCCAGCCGGGCCCTGGCCGAATTGAGCCAGTGGTTGAGCCTGAGCGCGATGCCGTAAAGGCGGTCGCCGGCATGGGCAAGCCAGGGAGCACACTGGATCACACCGTCGAAGCGGTCGCCATGGATGACCCACAGCTTGCGATGGTCCGCGGTGGTGTGGATCACTTCATCCTGCACCTCGATGCCGCCGAACACATTACCGACGAAGCGGCGAGCGAACTCGTCATGGTTGCCGGGGATGAACACCACCCGGGTGCCCTTGCGCGCCTTGCGCAGCAGCTTCTGCACGACGTCGTTGTGCGCCTGGGGCCAGTGCCACTGGCGGCGCAGCTGCCAGCCGTCGATGATGTCGCCGACGAGGTAGAGCCGGTCGCAGGACGTGATGCGCAGGAAACCCAGCAGGGCCTGGGCCTGGCAGCCGGGGGTGCCGAGGTGCAGGTCGGAGATCCAGACGGTTCGATAGTGGATCGTCTCGCCGTCGGCCTGCGCGTCGCTCATGGCGGCTCTCGATGCTGTCATCGCACTCGAGGATCGCCAGCCTGCGTGACGGCTTCGTGTCGTGCCGCGGGAAAGTGGCACGAAACGCGAAAGCGATGCATGGACGCCCGGGCGTCATCTAGCCGTTACCCGCCGGGGGCAGCATTCCGGCATGCCATACCGAAGATCCGGGACCGCATCGAGCCGGTCGGAAAGGGCCCGGTCGCAGCTGCGGCTGGCCGTCGCCACCGAAACCTGGCCGCCGGAGGTGAACGGGGTGGCGATGTCGCTCGCCCGGCTGGTCGATGGTCTGCGGAGCCGGGGCCACGAGATCGATCTGGTCCGGCCGCGACAGGGCCCGGCCGCTCCGGACATCGGACGGGCGATCGATGGTTCCGCTACAGCCGTCGTCGGGCCCGGCGGCCCCGAAACGGATGGCGAGGTGATCGTTCCCGCCCTGCCGATCCCGCGCCATCCCGGTCTGCGCATGGGCGTGCCGAGCGCCCGCCGGCTGGCGGCGCGCTGGCGCGGGCGGCCGCCCGACCTGGTGCACATCGCCACCGAGGGGCCGCTCGGCTGGTCGGCGCTGCGGGCAGCCCGGGCGCTGCGCCTGCCCGTCTCGTCGGAGTTTCGCACCAATTTCCACGAGTACGGCCGCCACTACGGCATCGGCTGGATGCGCCGACCGATCCTCGCCTACCTGCGCTGGTTCCACAATGCGGCCGACTGCACGATGGTGCCGACGCAGCGGTTGAGGGCATCACTGGCGCAGGCGGGGTTCGGGAACGTCGAGACGGTCTCGCGCGGGGTCGATGCTCGGCTTTTCTCGCCGGCGCGGCGCAGCCGCGAGCTGCGCCGGCAATGGGGTGCGGACGACGGCGACTGCGTGATGATCGCCGTCGGCCGGATCGCGCCGGAGAAGAGCGCCGGCCTCCTGTTGCGCGCGTTCGAGGCGATGCGGGCGATCCGCCCACGAACCCGACTGGTCTTCGTGGGTGACGGGCCGGCCCGCCGCGAACTCTCGAGGCTCTGCCCGGAGGCTTTGTTTGTGGGCGCTCGCTACGGTGAAGATCTCGCTGCTCATTATGCTTCGGCCGACATCTTCGGATTCGCGAGCCTCACCGACACCTTCGGCAACGTCACGCTCGAAGCCATGGCGAGCGGTCTTGCCGTGCTCGCCTACGATGACGCCGCCGCCGGCGAGCTGATCGAGAACGGCGTCGACGGCCTGCTCGCGCCGGTGCGCGACGAAGCGCGGTTCGTGCGCCTCGGCTGCGAGCTCGTCATGCGACCCGAGCGCATCGCCGCGATGGGCCGGCGGGCCCGCGACCGCGCGATGCGCCGGGATTGGGACCGGGTCGTCGAGCAGGTCGAGTCGCGGATGGTCGGGCTGGTCGAAGACCATGAAGCTGCCCGGGCGGGCGCTGCCCTCGGCCCCTACGCCTGCTGAGCGTCTCCCGCCGCGGCATCGAAGAGCGCGCCGATCTCCTCGGCGACCTCGAGGATGGGTGTGGTGTCGGCGGCGACCCGGGCCTGGATCAGCGAGCCTTCGAGAGCGGCGATGGCGGTCAGGGCGAGGCGACGAGCCCGCTTCGGCGCGACGCCGTGCGCCCGCAGCGCGCCGGCAAGGATGCCGGTCCATTCGGCGCCCGCTCGGGCGCCGGCTGCGCGGATGCCGGGTTCGTCGGTGGCGGCTTCGAGGAGGATCGTCGCGATCGGGCAGCCGTCCCGGAAGCCCGATTCCGCCATCCAGCCGGCGAGCTGGCCGGCGTAGGCACGCAGCAGATCTCCCGGTGTGGCGCTGCGCTCGGCCAGCGACTCCAGGCTGCGACGGACCAGCTCACCCGCGAAGGCCACAGCGGCCGCACCGATCGCCGCCTTGCCCTCCGGGAAGTAGTGGTAGACCGAGCCCTTGGGCGCGCCGCTCTCGGCCACGATCCGGGCGAGCCCGGTGGCGGCATAGCCATGGCGACGAAACAGCAGCGCTGCCGTCCGTACGATGGCTTGCCGGTGCTTCGATGATCTCGGCATGTTTCTCCGTGGCGACGTATCCCAATCGTCGTCGATGTCTATATAGACCAGTCGATATAGTCATCGTATCATGCTGGACCCGAATCGAGCAGCAGGAGTCACGATGACCGACGATGCCGTCGACGACCACCGACCGACCGAATCCGGCCAGGCTGCGGCAGCACCGGCTCCCTATGTCCGCCATGATCGCCGCAGCGGCCTGACCGATCCCTGGGAGCCGCTCTATTCGCACTACGGCCAGGACGCGGTATGGATCGGCCTGCGGGCAGCGGCGCCCCACGCCAATTCGCGGGGCTTCGTCCACGGAGGCCTGCTCACCGCGCTCGCCGACAACGCCATGGGCCTGTCCTGTGTCCATGCGCGCGGCGACCCGGGCGTGCGCCTCGTGACCGTCAATCTGGCGATGGACTTCATCAGCACCGCCCGCATCGGCCAGTGGGTCGAGGTCCGGCCGACGGTGATCAGGACCGGGTCGAACCTCTGCTTCGCCTCCGCCCTGGTGCTCGCCGACGGCAAGGCCTGCGCGCGGGCCAACGCCACTTTCGCGACGCCCTCGCGCTGATCCCACCGGCCCGATCCGGTATCGTGGGGCCTGCGCATCCGCCCGCCGATGGCGGAGCGCCCCTGCCACCCGACCCGGACGCCCATGGACATGGCCCGACCCGAATCCGCCTCCGAATCCGTATCGACCCAGGACCCCGCCGCCACGCCGCATTTCGAATGGTCCGGACGCTTCGAGCTGCAGCATGGCGAGATGGATGCGATCCATCGGGAGTTCGTCGATCTGGTCGATGCCCTGCTGCGTGCGCCCGATGCCGAAGTGGCCGACCGCCTCGATGCCCTGATGGCCCACACCCGCCATCATTTCGAGCGCGAGACGACCTGGATGCAGCTTTCCGGCTTCCCGCCGATCCATTGCCACGAGCGCGAGCACGCCAAGGTCGTCGAGGTCGCCGCGCAGGTGCGCGAGCGGGTCGCCGCCGGCGAGTACGAGTACGGCCGCACGCTCGCCGCCGGGCTTGCCGAGTGGTTCGAGATCCACGCCGACACCATGGACCGGGTGCTCGCCATCTGGCTTGCGGAGCACGGCACGCAAACCGGTTCCGACGCCTGACGGATTTCCCGGTCGCAAGGCGAAAATCGCAACACCGGCCGGTCCCCGACGTATCGACCGGCGGCACTCTGCGCTAGAGTGCGCCCATGAACAAGCCCGAGTTCCCGGTCGGCCTGCTCGGCGCCGCCGCCGACGAGCGCGTCGCGGTCGTGCCCGGCTCAGCGCGCTGGATGCGCTCGACGGTGCCTGGCGTGGACCGGATGCCGCTCGACCCGGCCGGCGATGAAAGCGGGCGCTTCACCGGTTTCCTGCGCTTCGCCAGGGGCAGCCGGCTGCCCGAACGCGAGCCGACGGCGGGCGAGGAGATGCTCGTGCTCGCGGGCCATCTGTCCGACGAGCGTGGCAGGCACCGCGCCGGCACCTACCTGCGCAACCCGCCGGGCAGCAGCCCCGCGCTGCATTCGCCCTCGGGCTGCACCCTGTTCGTCAAGCTGGGCCAGTTTCCCGCGGGCGACCTCGGCTCGCATCTGGTCGACACCCGGCGCAGGCGCTGGGCGCGCGAGAGCAGCGACCAGGCGAGCGAGATGCCCCTGCATTTCTTCGGCGCCGAGTGCACGCGCCTGCTCCACTGGCGCGCCGGTATCGGCGGCGCTCCTGTCCAGCATCCGGGTGGGGCGGAGATCGTGGTGCTCGACGGCGACTTCGCCGACGAGCATGGCGGCTATCCGCCCGGCACCTGGATGCGCCTGCCCGCCGGCGCCTGGCACCGGCCGCGCGCCGGCCGGCGTGGCGTGCTCGTCTGGATGAAGGCCGGGCACCTGCCGGCCGCCTCTACGGATCTCGACGTTCCCGACCGGACGGCCGAAGCGGTGGCATGAGTCCCGATCCGGCGCTCCTGGCCGCGCGCGCCCGTATCCATCGGCTGCGCGTCGGCGGCGTCGACTGCGTCTGGCGTGAATGGGGTGCGGGAGCGCCGGTGGCGCTGGTGCACGGCGGCACCGGTTCCTGGCTCCACTGGATACGCAACATCGGCGCGCTCGCCGCCTCGTACCGCCTGCTCGTTCCCGACATGGCCGGCTTCGGCGATTCATCGGATGCGCCGCCCGGGCTCGGCGCAGCGGGACAGGCGCGGCTGCTCCGGGCGGGATTGCGCGAGATTCTCGGTCCGACGGGGAATCCGGCGCTGGTCGGCTTCTCCTTCGGCGCGATCGTCAGCGGACTGGCGGCGGCCGGAACCGATGATCCGGTGCGCGGCCTGATGCTGGTGGGCGCGGTGGGATTGGGGATCGATCGCGGCGCCCCGCTGCCTATGCGTGCCTGGAAGCACCTCGAGGGGAATCCGGAAGCGGTGGGCCGCGCCCACCGCCACAATCTCGCGACGCTGATGCTGGCTCGCGAGGATTCCGTCGACGCGCTCGCCATGGAGGTCCAGCGCCGCAATGCCGGGGCGGCGCGCTTCTACAGCAAGCGCACTTCGCATTCGGCGGCCCTCGCCGAAGCCCTGCCCCGGGTGGCGGCGCCGGTCGCCGGGGTCTGGGGCAGCGAGGACGTCACCGCCGCCCGCGATCCGGCGCGCGTTGCCGCCCGGCTGGCGGCCCTGCGTCCGGATGCATCACTCGATATCATTCGCGGCGCGGGTCACTGGGTGCAGTTCGAAGCGGCGCCATCCTTCGATGCCATCTGCCTGCGCTGGCTTGCCGGCCTGCCCGGCGCAGGCAATCCCTACTGAACCCGCCTCGACCGCAGGACCGTTCGATGACCACTTCAACGCCGGCAACACCGGAGCAGCCCGACGACGCAGAGCGGGATGGCGGCGGTGAGAGCTTCGCCGCCTACATCCGCTTCGAACGTGATGAATGGGCCGCCCTGCGCTCGAGCACCCCGCTCACCCTCTCGCAGCAGGATCTCGTCGCCCTGCAGGGCTTCCACGAGAAGGTCTCGCTGACCGACGTCGTCGAGATCTACCTGCCGCTGTCGCGCCTGCTCAATCTCCACATCCGTTCCGCGCGCAACCTCAACGGGGTCAAGGACGAGTTCCTCGGCCGGCTGGTGGGCGCGCGTCCCTACGTGATCGGCATCGCCGGCAGCGTTGCGGTCGGCAAGAGCACCTTCGCGCGCATCCTGCAGGCGCTGCTCGCCCGCTGGCCGGATCACCCGCGCGTCGCACTGGTGACCACGGACGGTTTCCTGTACCCGAACCGGGTGCTCGAGGAGCGCGGCCTGATGCATCGCAAGGGCTTCCCGGAGAGCTACGACCGGCGCCGCATGCTGCAGTTCCTCGCCGACATCAAGGCCGGCCACCGGCGGGTGAGCGCGCCGATCTATTCCCACCAGGCCTACGACATCCTGCCGGACACCGAGCAGGTCATCGAGCAGCCCGACATCCTGATCTTCGAGGGACTCAACGTCCTGCAGGTCGACGCCCTCGACAGCCTGCAGCCGCCGGCGGTGATCGTCTCCGACTTCTTCGATTTCTCCCTGTACGTCGATGCGGCGATCGAGCACATCGAGCCCTGGTACATCAATCGGTTCCTCGCATTGCAGAGGACCGTCTTCCAGGATCCGGCGTCCTACTTCCACCACTACCGGGATCTCACCGAGGCCCAGGCGCGCGAAGTCGCCCACGAGATCTGGACCAACATCAACCTGCTGAACCTGCGCGAGAACATCCTGCCCACCCGCGAACGCGCCAACCTGGTCCTGCGCAAGCGCGCCGACCACACGATCGGTGAAATCCGGCTCCGCCAGATCTGACCGGCACACCTCCGGCCGCCCGCTGCTCGCGCTCACGGTCACCCTGAGCGCGCAACTGCTGGTCACCGTCGCCCTGACCGTCCCCGCGGTGCTGGCGCCGGAGGTCGCCCCGATGCTCGGGTTGCCGGCCGCGCGCGTGGGCCTCTTCGTCGGCCTGTGTTACCTGTGCGCGATGAGCTCGGGCCTCGTCGCCGGCAGCCGGATCGCCGGCATCGGCCCGGTGCGCACGAGCCAGTGGGCGATCGCCGCCGCCGGGCTCGGCCTGGTCGCGGTCGCGATCGGCGGGGTGTGGATGCTGCTGCCCGCGGCGATCGCGATCGGCGCGGCCTACGGGCTCACCAATCCCGCCGCCGCGATCGTGCTCGGCGAGCACGCGCCGATCGAGCGACGCGGGCTCTTCTTCTCGATCAAGCAGACCGCGGTGCCGCTGGGCATCGCGGTGACCGGTGTGGCGGCGCCCGCGCTGTACGCGCTGCTCGGCTGGCGTGGCGCGGTTGCCGCGCTCGGCGTGGCCTGCATGGCCGGGGCCTTCGCGCTGGGGCGCACCCGGCGCGACTTCGACCGACCCCAGCCGCTGCCGCCTCGGCCCGCGCAGGCCTGGCGGATCGTCGTCGATCCGTTGATGGCGGGCCTGCGCGATCCCGCGCTGCGCCGGCTCGGCATGGTGTCCTTCGCCTACGCCCTGACCCAGGTCTGCTTCCTGACCTTCCTCGTGTCCTTCCTGAGCGTCGAGCACGGCTTCGCGCTGGCGATCGCCGCCGGGGTGCTCGCCGCCGCCCAGGTCACCAGCGTCTTCTCGCGGATCTTCTTCGGCTACGTCGCCGATCGCTGGATCGCCCCCGCCCGCCTGCTCCCGTTGCTCGGGGTCGGCATGGCGGTGGCCTGCATCCTGCTCGGTCGCCTGCCGGCCGATGCCGCGCTGGCGGCCACGGTCGCGGTGGCGATGCTCTGCGCCCTGACCGCCGTCGGCTGGAACGGGGTGTTCTTCGCCGAGCTCGCCCGGGTGGCGCCGCCCGGCGGGCTGGCGGCCGCCACGGGCACGACCCAGTTCATGACCTTCTGCGGCGGCATGACCGGTCCGGTCGTGTTCTCCGAGGTGATCAACCACGGCTCCGCCTATGGGGCCGCCTTCCAGGGCCTCGCCCTGGTGCCGCTGGCGGCCGCGCTGGTCGGCTGGCGGGCGATCCGCGGCGAGCGGCAAGCGCCCGGGCCGGGAGGCGGATGATCAGGCATACCCTTTGCAGCGAGGAGCCCATCACCGGTCACGAACCGGTGGAACGCATCCCGCTTCAGAGGAGAAGTCATCATGTTCTATTGGGCCGCAGTATTCCTGGTGATCGGCCTCGTCGCCCTCCTGTTCGGATTCGGCGGAATCGCCGGCCTGTCGATGAACATCGCATGGATCCTGTTCGTCGTCGGCCTGATCTTCGCCGTGCTCTTCATGATTCTCGGCCGCCGGCCGCGAATCTGAGCCCGTCGTGCCTGCCCGGCCGGAAATTTCGGCCGGGCGGGTATCCGCCAGAATTCCCTCTATTGCCGGTCTGGTTGCCGCAATCGCCGGTTTTCCGGCGAAATCGGCCATCTGGAGGGTGTGGCCTGAATCTTGCGTCGTCCATGCCCTGGGCGCGCGGATCTCCGGTCCGGGCGTCGACATTCGGCCTGACGATGATGCCCAGCAACCCGCACGGACGTGGATTCGGTGGATTCTGACCTGCCTGGAACGGCGACGCCAGGGGCGAAGCGGTATGCCCGCGCACCGCTGCCCAGCTGGGGCAGCCGGTTGATGTCGCCCGTCGAACGCGTGTCGACCGGGTCCGCCTGGGCCGTCCTGGTCGTCTCGCTGCTGGTGTCGTTCCTGGTGTGGATCTGGGCGGCCCGCCAGGCGGCGGAATCCCTCGATGCCAGCATGCAGGCCGCGTCCCAGGACATGGCGCTGGCCATTGCCGCGCGCATGGATACCTACGAGCTCGTCCTGCGCGGCGCCGTGGCGCTGTTCCGCGCCGAGGAGGGCCCTGATCGCGCCCAGTGGGCGGCCTATGTCGCCGACCTCGAGATAGCCAGCAATCTGCCCGGTGTCCAGGCGCTCTCCTACGCGATCCGGCTCGCGCCCGAGGACCGCGACGCCCACGAACGGGCGGTTCGCGACGAAGGCTTCGAACAGTACTCGATCACTCCCGAGGGAGTGCGGCCCGACATGGCCCCGGTCGTCTACATCGAGCCCTTCGAGGGCAGCAATCTGCGCGTCTTCGGCTTCGACATGCTGTCCGATCCCGCCCGCCGGGAAGCGCTCGTCGAGGCGACGGTGAGCGGCGCCTACGTGCTGACCGGGCCGATCCGGCTGCTGCAGCAGTCCGATGCCCGCAATGATCGCGGCGTGCTGCTCGCCTATCCGGTCTACCGCAGCGGCATGCCGCTGCGCACCGAGGACGAGCGCGTCGCGGCGGCCCAGGGCTGGATCTTCGCCACCGTCGTCATGCGCGATTTCCTGCGGATGGCGCTGGCCGGCGATCCCAGCAAGCTGGGCGCCACGCTGTTCGATCTCGGTCCCGACGATGCCCGCTCGATCCTGTTCCGCCCCGCCATCGGCGACGACGAAGTGGCCCGCGAGGCCGTCGAGCTGAAGTTCGAGGTCGGGAACCGGTCCTGGCTCCTGCAGCTCGATCCGGCCGCGTTCGGTGCCGAACGCGATCGCCTGGGCACGACGCCGATGCTGGTGCTCGCTTTCGGACTGGTCGCCAGCCTGCTGCTGTTCACCCTGGTCTGGAGCATGGCGACGACGCGCGACCGGGCACTCGCGATCGCGCGAGACATCACGCGCCAGCTCACGGCGGTCAACAACGAGCTGGAGTCCCGGGTGGCGGCGCGAACCTCGTTGCTGCAGCGGGTCAACGAACGGCTCGAACGCCAGGTCGCCAAGCGGCGCAGTGCGGTGCGGGCGCGGCGCGCTGCGCTCAACCGGGAGCGCGAGCTCAATGCGCGCCTGCAGGCGATCTCCGAGTTCGCCGCCGAGATGACCGCTCCCGAGCCGATCGACGACAAGCTGCATACCTTGTCCGCGGCCGCGCGCGAGCTGCTCGACGGAGCCGCCGCGCGGGTGAGCTATGCCTCGGCCGAGGACGGCAGGGTGCGCGAGGGCGGCCATGGCCGCGAGGAATGGTGGTCGGCGCGCCCCGGGCAGGGGCCGGCCGGAGTGGCCAGGCTCGAGGCACCGATCTTCGATGCCGACAGCATCCAGCGTGGCCGCATCACCGTCCTGCGCCGCGAGGATCGGCCCTTTTCGCGCGAGGACGAGCTGGTGCTCGCGCATTTCGCGCTGCTCGCCGGTGCCGCGCTGTCGGTGCGCGAGAGCTTCGAATCACAGCTGCTCGCGCGACGGCTGGCCGAGCAGTCCAGCCGGATCAAGGACCAGCTGCTGTCGGTGGTCTCGCACGAATTGCGCACGCCGCTGTCGGCGATGAAGGGATGGGTGCATGTGCTCGGCCAGGTCGAGGCTCGCGAGCCGGTCGATGCCGCGCGCCGCCAGGCGGTCGAGGCGCTCGGGCGCAGCGTTGATGCCCAGCGCGAGCTGATCGAGGACCTCATCGACACGGCCGCGGTCATCGCCGGCACTTTCGAGCTGGAGATCGCCGATTGCGATCTCGGCGAACTGATGCGTGCCGCCCATGCGCGGGCCGGCTCCGCTGCGCTCGCCAAGCGGGTGGCGTTGACGGTGGAGGGAGACTCCCGGATCGGGATGATCGAAGCCGACCCCGTCCGGATGGCCCAGGTCCTGGATCACCTGCTCGAGAACGCGATCAAGTTCACGCCCGAAGGCGGGTCGATCCACATGGCCGCGCTTGCCGATGGCGACACGGTCAGGGTCGAGGTGGTCGACAGCGGCGAAGGCATCGATGCCGAATCCCTGCCGCACCTCTTCGAACGATTCTGGACGGCGGATCCCTCGACCACCCGGCGCGTCGGGGGCCTGGGCGTCGGCCTGTCGCTGGTGCGGGCGATCATCGAAGCCCACGGTGGACGGGTGCAGGCGGAGAGCCGGGGCCGGGGCCAGGGCGCCCGGCTGGTGATCGCGCTGCCGCGCCGGGCGAAGCCTCAGTAGACGGTCGGCATCCCGCGTCCCGGATGCATCGGGGCGTGTGATGTGGGCGCCATGCCGTCGGCCGTGCGCAGCGCATCGCGCATGCCGCGAGTCTCCACCGCGACGACATCGACATCGCCTTCCGTCTGCGGGAATGCGAGCGCGATGCGCTCGCCGTTGGCGATGGAGGCCATCAGCGCGGGCGAGGGCGCCATCGTGGCGAGGGTGCGGGTCGGGCCGCCCGGTGACCGGCTCTCGGTCACCTCCTGGCATGCGGTCTCGACCATCGCGACGATGGTCGCACTGTTGGCCATTACCGGATAGACCGAGCCGGGGTCGCAGCCCTTGTTCGGTTCGATGAACAGCACGCAGCTGCCTTCCGAGCAGATCGCGCCGAAGGCGCCGGCATCGTTGCGCGTGACGAGCTCGACGCTGTCGCCGCCCTCGTGCTGGCGGACGGACCAGCCGTCGGTTTCGACCACTGGCGGGGAATCGGGTTCCACGGCCTGGGCGCTGCCCGCCCAGGCAAGGCCGGCGGCGACGGCGCCCAGGCAAAGTCGGGCGGTAAGGGCGGCAAGAGGCAGGGGGATCGTGAGCATGGTGGGCCTCCGTGGGAGGGGTATGCCCGTACCCGAGCAATGGCTGTGCCTGTTCCGCCTGCTCTCGTGTCGTGTCAGTGCGTCGATCGTCCCTCGGAATGCGCCGAGGGCATGCTGGCGACCGCGTCCTCTTGACGGTCGTGCGCGTCGCTCAGCTGGGTATAGGCCACGTAGAAAGCGATCAGGAGGAAGTAGACGAGGAATTTTGCTGTGGTCACGAGAGCTCCGGGACATCCGCGCCGTATGGCGCGCACGCGGCAACCCGCCGGCGTGTGTCGGCCCCGAAGCAATCCGTGTGCCCGTGGGTTCGCCCCGCGCCTTCGAGCGTTCCGCTCAGTGCGCTCCGGGGGCCGGGGCGTCGGTCCGGCCGACCAGGGCGAGCAGGCTCTGCGGGTCGACCGGCTTCACTAGAACCTGGTCGAAGACGCTTGCCCCGGAATGCTCGGCCGGCGTTTCGCCCGAAATGCAGATGAGCCGCGGCGGGCGGCTGCTCCGGGCGCGGATCTCGCGCGCCAGGCTGGCACCATCGATGTCCGGCAGGTTCTGGTCGATCGTCACGACATCGGCGTCGTAGCTCGCGAGCACCGCGAGCGCGGTGGCCCCGTCGTGCGCCTTGCGGGCCTGATGGCCGTAGGTGCGCATCAGGACGGCGAGCGCGACCGCGGAGTCGGCATCGTCGTCGACGATCAGTATCCGTCTGGGGGCCGCCGTCGGCGCGAGCTGCCGGTTGCCGGCAGTGCGGCCCTCGCCCGGCTCCGCCGCCGGCTCGGTATCGGCGAGCGGAAGCCGCAGTGTGAAGCAGCTGCCGTGCCCCGTGCCTTCGCTCGTGACCTCGATCGTCCCCGCGTGGGCCTCGACGAGGCTGCGCACCAGCGACAGGCCGAGGCCGAGTCCGACGCGCGACGATTCGGCGTCGCCCGTGGGTGCGCTGAACGCGTCGAAGATCGTGTGCTGCATCTCGGGGCTCAGGCCCGGGCCGTGGTCGCGAACCGCGACGAGCGCGTACTCGCCGTCTCGCCTGGCGACGAGCTCGATCGGACGGCTGGAGCGCGCGTGACGGATCGCGTTGGCCAGGAGATTGGTCAGGATCTGGGTCATGCGCATCGGATCGGCCATGATCCGCATCGTGTCGTCCGCGCATGACACCTCGATCCCCTGGTCCGCGCGCTCGAGGGCGGCGGCGTTGGCGTCGACCGCATCGCGCAGGATGTCGGCCACCCGCAGCGGGCGGCGCCGCAGCTCGAGACGGTTGTGGCGGATGCGGGCGATGTCGACGATGTCCTCCACGAGCGCGCTCATCTGGCGAACCTGCCGGCGCAGGATGTCGAGCACCTCCGGGGGCGTGGCCGACCCGTCGTCCCTTGCGCCGTGGAGCGAGGCGATGCCGTACTCGAGAGCCGACAGGGGGCCTCGCAGTTCGTGGCCGAGCATCGCGATGAAGGCGTCCTTGCGCTGGTCGGCCGACACCAGCGCCTGGTTGTCGCGGGTGAGCATCATGGCGCGGCGACTGACCCGCACGCTGCGCTCGACGAGAATGTCGAGCACCGCGCGTCGCAGCTCGCTGGCGGCGTCGCGTTCGTCGCTGCTCCAGGGCGCCGACTCGCCGAGCTCCTGGCGGCTGGCGCCCGGCCGGGACAGCCTGGGTTTGCCCGGCCGGAACCACATCACGAAGTCGGCCGATACCCGGGAGAGCCGGATCGCCAGCATTCCCGCGGCGCAGGCCTCGTGGTCGGCCATCGGAGCGAACAGCGTGGCGAGCCTCTCGGTGGCGCATACCGCCGGGCGGCCGGCGGTGAGCCACTGGGCGAGTTCCCGGATGGCCGCATCGGGAGGCGTGTGTCCATGGCACTCGACGGTCGCGCCGATGCAGATCGCCATCCCGGTCGCCGACAGTCCCTGCATGAGCGCGCCGGCATGCCGCGAGAGCACCGCCGTGAGCTCCTCGCTGCTGCCCAGCGCAGCGATCGGAGTGGCAAGGCGCTCGCGGATGTGCTCGCGATGCCGCTGGCGGGCTGCCGCCTCGTGGGCGGCGATCCGGTGCGACAGGGCCCGCGCCAGCGCCGCCAGGGCGACCCGGCGGATCAACGACGGCCGCCTCGGGGTGTCGATGGCGTGGCAGGCGATCATGCCCCAGGCCTTGCCGGCGTTCGACAGCACCAGCACCGTTGCCGAACGGACCCCGAGCCTGCGCAGGTACTCCTCATGCGAGGCCAGAGGAGCGCGAGCTGCGACATGCGCCAGCGCCATCGGGTCGTCTGCCAGTGCCGGCGGCAGCTCCACCGGCACCGGCCCGGCGTCGACATCGGCGATCGTCCGGACCCAGTGCAGCCCGAACATCCGGCTCCACAGGCCGTCGACCTCGTCGGCGGGGAATACGCGCTCGGCCATGCCCCGGATGGAGGGCGCACCGGATTCCGCGAGCAGCTCGACGTTCCAGTCGTGGGTGAAGCGATGCACGCTCACCCGGTCGAAGCCGGTGATTCCGCGCAGCCGCTCGGCAGCCGCCGCGAGCTCGGCGACGAGATCGCCTCCGTCCTCGGGGCGGATTCGCGGGCCGTCGGCGAGCAGGGCATCGAGCCATCCAACCGGCACCGCCTCCAGCGATTCCTCGCCGACGGGCGCTTCGATCTCGAGCAGCGGATGGCCGGCGAGCCGATGGGCGAGCCCGGACCCGAGCAGTCGGCCATCGCCGCGCGCGATGGCGCCGACCGGGAAGGGTTGCGCGAGAGGACCGCTGTCGAGCGTCAGGCGCAGGCGGGCCAGCGAATCGGGATCGATGAGCGCGTCGATCGGGCGGTCGATCAGGCTGGCGGCCGGGTCGCCGCCGAGCCATGCGGCGGCATTGGCACTGGCGCCCGCGACGCGGATGGCTGTTCGATCCAGCACGAGCAGCATGGCGTGAGGCTGGATCGTCCGGCCATCGCCGGCCGGGGAATCGCCTGCCGGCTCCCCTGCAACCCCCATTTCACGCATCGTTCGATCCAGTGAAGCCCGGTCGATACCTGACCGGATCCGGCGGTCCGCCAGCCGGGGATTGCCGCAGCATACCTCCGCTGCGTCGATCGTGCAGATCGGGGTATCAGGCGCCGTGGAAGTGGACGAATTCCTCGAGCGGCGCGCGGTCGGTGACCAGCGAATTGACGGGATGCTCGGGATTCCGGTAGCCGATCGACATCCCGGCGAAGAGCATCCGCTCGGGCGGAATGTCGATGAAGCGCCCGATCGTCTCCGGATAGCGCGACCAGCATTCCTGGGCGCAGCTGTCCAGGCCTTCCTCGCGCAGCATCAGCATCACCGATTGCAGGAACATGCCGAGGTCGGACCACTGCGGCGCGCCCATCCCTCGATCTACCGAGCAGAACAGGGCGAGCGGGGCACCGAAGAACTCGAAGTTGCGGGCGAACCAGCGCAGGCGCGCCGGTTTGTCCTCGCGCGGGATGTCGAGCAGCCGGTACATGTCCTCGCCGCACTTGAAGCGACGTTCCCGGTAGGGCGAGCCGAGCGGCTGGGGGTAGACCGCGTAGTCGGTCTGCTCCTGGATGCCGGCGGTGATCCGCTCGCGCACGATCGCGCGCAACTCGTCGAGCTTCTCGCCGCCCACGACGTCGATGTGCCAGGGCTGCAGGTTGCCGCCCGACGGGGCTCGCGCCGCGGTCGCCAGGACCCGCCGGATGGCTTCGCCGGGGACCGGGGTGGGCAGGAAATCGCGGATCGATACGCGGCTGGCGAGCGCTTCGCTGACTTTCATCTCGACTGACTCCGGGGCCTTGCGCCGGGGAGGCCGGCGCGGACAGGAGCGGCAAGCTTAGCCGAAAGCGCCGGCGGCCGGGATCGCCGGCTCTTTCCGGAATCCGACTGGACAGCCGGCGCCGGGTCCGGACAATGCGTGTCCATGATCGATGACGACACCCCGATTCTCGTCGGCTGCGGCGAGATCACCGACGAGGACACGCCGGCGAGCGCCGGCCGGCCGCCCTACGACCTGATCG
The DNA here is from genome assembly GCA_023954135.1 of Burkholderiaceae bacterium. Lineage (GTDB taxonomy): Bacteria > Pseudomonadota > Gammaproteobacteria > Burkholderiales > Burkholderiaceae_E > JAMLIN01. The sequence goes on from JAMLIN010000018.1 coordinate 35,427, forward strand.
CGCAGGCCGCCCGCCAGGCGATCGCCGATACTGGTTGCCCGGCCATCGCCGGCTCGATCGACACCCTGGCGATGCTGCGCGCGTTCGCCGACACGTCGCATCGCTTCGCGAACCCGCTGGGCGCCTCGAGCAATCCGCCGGCGAGCATCGCCCGCCGCCTCGGGATCGCGCCGGCGCGCCTGGTCTATACCTGGAACGGCGGCAACATGCCGCAATACCTGGTGAACGCCTATGCCGAGCGCATCGCCGCCGGCGACATGCGCGCCGCCCTGATCGTCGGCGGCGAAGCCCTGCGCACCCAGCAAGGGATCCTGCGGGCCGGCCTGCCGGTCGACTGGCGGGAGGACCCGGGCGGCGATCCGGAGCTGGTGGGCGATCCCCGTCGCGGCTGGAACGACCATGAGGACGCGCACGGCATGCGCGCCGCGATCGTGTTCTATCCGCTGATCGAGCATGCGATACGGGCCGTCCGCGGCGCGTCCATGCCGGCGCACCTGCGCTCGATGGCGCGGCTCTTCGCCCGCTTCGCTGCGGTCGCCGCCGCCAACCCGCTGGCCACCCGACGCGCCGGCTACGATGCCGACCGTCTCGCCCTGATCGATGGCGAGAATCGCTGGATCGGCCATCCGTACCCGAAGTTGATGAATGCGAACGCTTACATCGATCAGGCGGCGGCGCTGCTCATGACCTCGGTCGGCCATGCCCGCGAGCTCGGCATCGCGCCGGGGCGCTGGATCTTCCTGCACGGCTGCGCCGATGCCCACGACCACTGGTACATCAGCGAGCGGCCCGAGCTGCATCGCTCCCATGCGATCAGGGCGGCGTCGACCGAAGCCTTCGACATGGCGGGGCGCGGCGTCGACGGGATCGACTTCTTCGACCTCTACAGCTGCTTTCCGTCGGCGGTCGAGATCGGCTGCGCCGAGCTCGGCATTGCCGAGGACGATCCGCGCGGGCTCACGGTGACCGGCGGGCTGCCGTACTTCGGCGGGCCGGGCAACAACTACGTCACCCATTCGATCGCCGCCATGATGCGCACCCTGCGGGCCGCGCCGGGGCGCTTCGGCCTGGTCACCGCCAATGGCAATTACGTGACCAAGCATTCCTTCGGCGTCTATTCGACCGAGCCGGTGCACGGCCCCTGGCGGCGCGGCGACCCGGCCCGCCTGCAGGCCCGGCTCGATGCTTTGCCGAAGGAACGGGTCGAGGAGCGGCCGCAGGGGCCGGCAATCATCGAGACCTATACCGTGATGCACGGTCGCGACGGACCCGCAGAGGGCATCGTCTTCGGCCGGCTCGAAGCCGGCGGGGCGCGCTTCATCGCGCGCCTGCCCGACGATCCGGCGCTGCTCGCCGAGGTCCGCGACACCGAATCCCTCGGCCGGCCCGGTACCGTGAGCCATGTCGACGGCATCAACCGCTTCGTCCCTGCGCCGCGCTAGCGGGCGGGGGACGGAAATCGAATCCATACAAGGGAGACAGGCATGCAGGACATGAAGGACAAGGTCGCTCTGGTCACCGGCGGCGGTACCGGGCTGGGCGCGGCGACCGCGCTCGGCTTCGCCCGGCGCGGCGCCAACGTCGTGGTCAACTACGCGAGCAGCGCCGATGCCGCCAACGCGGTGGCGAAGGAGTGCGCCGCGCTCGGGGTGCGCGCGATCGCGGTGCAGGCCGACGTCGGCGAGGACGCCGACTGCCGCGCCCTGGTCGAGCGGACCCTGTCCGAGTTCGGCCGGCTCGACACGCTCGTCAACAATGCCGGTACCACCAAGTTCGCCGACCAGTCCGACCTCGACGCCATCGAGGCCGAGGACTTCCTAGCGATCTACCGGGTCAACGTGATCGGCGTCTACCAGATGGTGCGCGCCGCACGGCCTGCGCTCGAAGCGAGCGGCGCCGGGGCGGTCGTCAACATTTCCTCGATCGCCGGGGTGATGGGCATCGGCTCCTCGATGGCGTACGCGGCTTCGAAGGGCGCGCTCAATACGCTCACCCTGAGCCTCGCGCGCAGCCTCGCCCCGAAGATCCGGGTCAATGCGGTCTGCCCCGGCTACATCGGCTCGGACTGGTTCGCCAAGCGGCTCGGCGCCGAGAAGGCGGCGAAGGTCGAGGAAAACGCCGCCCAGAGCGCACCGTTGAAGATGGCCTGCAAGCCCGAGCACATCGCCGAATCGGTGCTCTTCTTCGGCGGGCCGCAGTCGAGCCACGTCACCGGCGAGTTCATGATCGCCGATGCCGGCCTGCACCTGGGCGCCGCGCCGCTGCGCGCACGCTAGCCCGGCATGGCTGCCGCGGGCCGCGGGGCTGCCCTGTTCGACACGCCGGTCGGGCGCTGCGCGCTCGCCTGGACCGAACGCGGCATCGCGGCCCTGCAGCTGCCCGAGCGCGACGATGGCACCACCCTGGCCCGTGCGGTTCGCCGGGCACCGGGCGCGACGGTGTGCGAACCGCCGGCGGCGATGGCGGCCGCGATCGCGCGGGTGCAGCGCCTGCTCGGCGGGGCGCGCGACGACGACCTCGCTGACCTGCCGCTCGACACCGAGGGCATCCCCGAGTTCCATCGCCGCGCCCAGGCGGCGGCGCGCCGCATTGGCCCGGGACGGACCATGACCTACGGCGAGCTCGCCAGGGTGCTCGGCGAGCCGGGTGCGGCGCGCGCCGTCGGCCAGGCGATGGGCGCCAACCCGTACCCGGTGATCGTGCCCTGCCACCGGGTGCTTGCCGCAGGCGATGCCGAGGGCGGCTTCTCGGCCTTCGGCGGCGTCGTCACCAAGCGCCGCCTGCTGGAGATCGAGGGCGCGCTCGCGCCGGAGTCGCTGCCCCTGTTCGGGGGACCGTCCGGCTGAGCTTCATGATCCGGCGCGGGCCGGCCCTGTCGTTGGCCCGTCTTGTCGCCGGCCCGATACGTCCGGTGATTGACGCCCGGCGCTGGCTCGGCGATGATGCGCCCACCATGACCATCGCATCCGGCCTCAAACGCAAACCGGTCGCGCCCAAGCGGGCGCGCGCATCCGCTCGCGACGAGGCCACGGTCCGGTAAACCGACAGCATCCAAGTTTCCAAACCCCCGGCAGCCCTTCGCGGCGCCGGGGGTTCGTGTTTTCCACCTTTCGGCTCCGCATCCGGCAATGCCGATCGCAAGGAGCCGCATCATGAACACCTTTTCCGGATCCCTGGTGGCGCTCGTCACCCCCTTCGCCGACGGCCGCCGCATCGACGAGCCCGCGCTGCGTCGCATGGTCGACTGGCACATCGAGCAGGGCACCGATGGCCTCGTGCCGGTCGGTACCACTGGCGAATCGCCGACGCTCGATGCCGACGAGCACCGGCGGGTGGTCGAGATCGTCGTCGAGCAGGCGGCCGGGCGCATCCCGGTGATGGCAGGCGCCGGCTCGAACAACACCCGCGAGGCGCTGGAGTTCGATCGCCATGCCGCCGACTGCGGCGCCGACGCGGTGCTGCACGTCACCGCCTACTACAACCGGCCCGGCCAGCGCGGCATCCTCGCCCACTTCGAGGCACTCGCCGCCCAGGACGGGCCGCCGATCTACGTCTACAACATCCCGGCGCGCGCGGTCGTCGACATCTCGGTCGAGACGATGGCGAGACTCGCCGCGCTCGGGCGGGTGGTCGGCGTCAAGGACGCCACCGGCGATCCCGCCCGGCCGACGCGTGAAGGCCTGCGGATCGGCGAGCACTTCATCCGGTTGTGCGGCGACGACTCGTCGGCGGTCGCCTACAACGCGGCCGGCGGCAGCGGCTGCATCTCGGTCACCGCGAACGTGGCCCCGGCGCTCTGCGCGCAGCTGCAGCGCGCCTGCGCCGAGGGCGATTACCGGCGCGCCGGCGAGATCCAGCGGCGCCTGATGCCGCTGCACGATGCCCTGTTCCTCGAGCCGAGCCCGGCGGGCGTCAAGTACGCGGCTTCGCTGCTCGGTCTGTGCGGTGCGGACTGCCGCCTGCCGATGGTCGAGCCCGCCGCGTCCACCCGGGAGGCGATCCGCGCCGCGATGGCCGGCGCCGGCCTGCTCTGATGCGGTGATAGCATCGGCCGGGTCGGGCGCACCGCCCGGCCGCATCAGATCGGAGACAGGAAATGATCCACAGCGTCATCGCCACCGTGCGAATCCGGCCGGGCGCCGAGGCCGAGGCCGAGTTCGAAGCCATCGCGAAGAAGCTCGTCGCGGCCACCAATGCCGAGCCGGGATGCCTGCTCTACACCCTGAACAAGGGCGAGGAGCCGAACGCCTATGTGTTCATGGAGCGCTATCGCGACGAGGAGGCGGTCAAGGCGCATCGCGCCAGCGATCATTTCCGTTCGCTGGGGCGCGAGATGGGCGCGTTCATGGAAGGCGAGCGCAGTGTGCTGCGAATGCAGGAGATCGCCGGTCCTTGATGCGGGCTCGCATTCGAGCGCATGACCGCGTTGGAGCGCCTTGCCGTACAACCGTACTGTCTGCGGCGCCCCGCCTTGTCCTGCACTCGAATGCGAACCCGCATGACAATCCGTTCACCTGCGCCACGGTCCCAGCGCCAGCCCGCCGGCGATGGTGATGCCGTAGGCGACCATCGCGACGGCCATCACCGCGAAGGCGGCCAGCGGCGTCGGCTCGGCGGTCGAGCCGATGACGATCGCGCCGATCGCCATGATCGCCACTCGCAATAGGGTGCCGGCCACCGGCACCGCGAGCGAGTCGACGCCCTGGCTGGCGAAGTACAGGCACAGGCCCAGCCCGAAGAATGCGTAGCAGGGGCCGACGATCCGCAGATAGGCGGCGCAGGCGGCCGCGACCGCGGGATCGTCGGTGAACAGCGCATGCCAGAGCTGCGGCTGCCAGGCGAGCAGCAGGCCGATCGCGCCGACGAACACGGCGGTCGCGAAGGCGCCGCCCCAGGCGATGCGGATCGCCCGCTCGCGCTGGCCGGCGCCGATGAATGCGCCGCAAATGGCGATCAGGGTGCCGCCCATGCCGAAGATCACCGGGATCATCAGCAGCTCCAGCCGCAGGCCGACACCGTAGCCGGCGAGCCACTCGGTGCCCATGCGGGCGATCAGCCCCGTGGCGATCATCGAATAGGCGATCGTCAGGACAGACTGGGTCGATGCCATCGCTCCGAGGCGCAGCAGTGGCCGCCAGGTCGCCATGGACGGCATCCGCCAGCGCTGCAGCCGCGGCGGGTGCGCCCGGCGCGCGATCAGCGCCAGCAGGTAGAGCGAGCCGCAGGCATAGGCGGCGAGGATCGCGATGGCGGCCCCGGCGAGGCCGAGTGCGGGAACCGGTCCGTGTCCGGGAATCAGGATCGCGGCGGCGACCAGGTGGCAGGCGGTGACGACCACCATCGCGCTCGCCTGGGCCGTCATCTCGCCGGCGCCGCGCAGACAGGCGCCGAGCTGGTTGAAGAGCCACAGCACGAAGATGCCGCCGAACACGATCCGCGAATACTCGAGCGCGCCGGCGAGGATGTCGCCATGGCCGCCGAGCACGCGATAGAGCGCCTCGCCTGCGAGCAGCATCAGCGCGCCGAAGATGCCGCCTCCCGCGATCGCGATCAACCAGGCGGCATTCATCACCTCCTGCGCCTGGTCGGGCCGGCCGGCGCCGAGCGCCCGGGCGAGCGAGCCGCTGACGGCGCCGCCGATCGCGCCCGAGGAGAGCATGTTCGACAGCATGTAGGCGGGGAAGACGAGCGCTACCGCCGCGAGCGCATGGCTGCCGATCGAGCCCAGCCAGTACGCCTCGACGACGAGGATCAGCGACTGCACCAGGGTGCTCGCCACCGACGGCGGCACGAGACGCAGCATCGTGCGCAGCGCAGGCGCCGCGAGGATCGGATTGCCTGCGGTTGTGGGCGCGTTCGCGGCGCTTGCGGTGCGGGTCATCTACTCTGTCGTCCAGGCGATCGGCATCGGTCCGCGGATCCGGGTCGGCCCCGCGCGACTGCGCGCATCATCGAGTCCGACGACGATGTCCGCAAGCGATGGATTCGCAGCCTCGCATGCGCCAGACTCATCCGAAGAACGCGAGGCAGACCGCGATCGATGCGGTGATCCCGGCGACGTCGGCGACCAGCGCGCAGCCGACCGCGTGGCGCGCCCGCCGGATGCCGACGGCACCGAAATAGACCGCGAGCACGTAGAAGGTGGTTTCGGTGCTGCCCTGCATCGTCGCGGCCAGCAGGGCCGGGAAGCTGTCGACGCCGAAGTGCTGCATCGTCTCGATCAGCAGCGCCCGCGCGGCGCTGCCCGAGAATGGCTTGGCGAGCCCCACCGGCATCGCGTCGACGATGCGCCCGTCGAGCCCGAGCCAGTCGAAGCCGATGCGCAGCCCGTCGAGGATCACGTCGAGCGCGCCCGATGCGCGCAGCGCGCCGATGGCGGCGAGCATCGCGACGAGATAGGGCAGCAGGTCGCGAGCGATGCCGAAGCCGTCCTTCGCGCCGTCGATGAAGTGCTCGTAGACCGGTACCTGCCGCCAAGCGCCGGCGGCGAGGATCGCGAGCACCAGGCCGAACATCACGAGATTGCCGGCCAGCGAGGAAGCCGCCGCGACGGCCGCCGCCGTCATCCCGGCGAGCAGAAGCACGATCGACCCCAGGGCGAGCGCGATGCCGCCGAGCCAGGCGAGCACCACCGGGTCCCACAGCCGCAGGCGCTGCATCCAGGCGACAGTGAGCAGGCCGGCGAAGGTCGACGCGGCGGTGGCGAGCAGGATCGGCACGAAGACGAGCGTCGGCTCGGGTGCGCCCTGCTGCAGCCGGTACATGAAGATCGTCACCGGCAGCACCGTCAACGACGAGCTGTTGAGCACCAGGAAGAGGATCTGGGCGTCGGTGGCGGTATCGGGCCGCGGGTTGAGCTTCTGCAGCTCGCCCATGGCCCGCAGCCCGATCGGGGTTGCCGCGTTGTCGAGCCCGATCGCGTTCGCCGCGAAGTTCATGGTCACCAGGCCGAGCGCCGGATGGCCGCGCGGCACCTCCGGCATCAGCCGGGCGAAGAGCGGCCCGAGCAGGCGGGCGGCGGCATCGATGAGGCCCGTTCCTTCCGCGATGCGCAGGAAACCGAGCCACAGGGTGAGGGTGCCGAACAGCAGCACCATCACCTCGACCGACAGCTTTGCCATCGCGAACATGCTGTCGACTATGGCGGCGAAGCCCGCCGGATCCCCCGCGAGGATCCAGCGCCCGAAGGCGGCGAGCCCGGCGATGGCGAACATGCCGAACCAGATCGTGTTGAGCATCGGCCCTACGAAGCGCTGCTGCCCGGCACCCGGTCGAGAATCTCCGCGAGCGCGTCGCCGCTGGCGATGAGCCCGCCGTCCTGATCGCGCATCTCGACGTCGAACTGCAGCCACCAGCCGCCCTCGGTCCGGTGCTTGGCGCTCACCCTGGCGCTCGGCGTGATCGTGTAGCCGAGTCTGGTGGGCTTGAGCCAGCGGGCCTCGAGCCGCCGCTGGTAGCCGCCGCGGGGCACCAGCCAGTCGGTGAGCGTGCGGGTGAGCAGGGCGAAGTTCTGCATGCCGTGCATGATCACGCCGCCGAAGCTGGTCTTGCCGAAGCTCGCCTTCTCCATCCAGTCCGGATCGAAATGCAGCGGGTTGTAGTCGAGCGAGGCGTCGCCGAAGGCCTGGATGGTTTCGGTGGTGACGGTGAAGGGCCGGCCCGTGATGACGGTGCCGATCTCGATCGCGTCGAATCGCTGCTGTGCGGATTCCATCGGGTGCTCCCTATTGCGGCCGGATCGTCCAGCCGCGGCCGGTGCAGACCACTTCGCCGCGCTGGTTGGTGAAGACGTTGTCGTGGATCACGAAGAGGCGGTCCTTCTTGATGAAGCGATCGAGCGCGGTGCCGCGCATGTGGATCGTGTCGCCGGGGCGGGCCGGGACGTTGTAGAACCAGCTCTGGCTGGCGTTGATCGTGCCCGGCGAGCGCATCCAGTCCTCGGTGTTCGTGCAGGCGAACATCAGCAGGATGTGGATCGACGGCGGTGCGACGATACCGCCCCAGATCGTCTTCTTCGCGTATTCCTCGTCGAAGTACAGCGGATTGTCCTCGCCGACGCCGGCGGCGAACTTCGCGATCAGCTCCCGGGTCAGGGTGACCGGCCGGGTCTCGCGCAGCTCGCCGGGGATGATGGTGTCCCAGGTCTTGCGCCTGGCGACGTCCTTCCAGAAGTCCGTCTCGAAGGATTCGAGCTTCAGTTCGTCCATGGATCCGTCCTCGCGGTAAAAGTCGCTAACATGATGAGGCCGATTCCGATCGCGCGCATCCTCGATGCGGGAGAAACCCTCATGAACGCCGTCGTCCGACCGGACACCCATCTCAAGACCATCGGCTACCTGCTGTGGATCTTCGGCTTCACCGGCGCCCACCGCTTCTACTACGGCCGGCCGATCAGCGGCACGATCTGGTTCTTCACCTTCGGCCTGTTCGGCATCGGCTGGCTGATCGACCTCTTCCTGATCCCGTCGATGGACCGGCAGGCCGACCTGCGCTTCCGGGCGGGAAGGATCAACTATTCGGTCGCCTGGCTGCTGCAGACTTTCCTCGGCATATTCGGCATCCACCGGATGTACATGGGCAAGTGGATCACTGGCATCCTCTATCTCTTCACCGGCGGCCTGTTCCTGATCGGCTGGCTCTACGACTTCTGGACGCTGAACGACCAGATCACGATCCGCAACGCGAGCAACGCTTGAGAATCGGTGAACGCATCGGCAGCGCCTGTCCGTCGAGCCTGAAGTGAGCGCGGTCGTCGTCGGCGCCGGCCCGGCCGGCCTGATGGCGGCGGAAGCCATCGCCGCCGCCGGGCATCGGGTCACGGTCTGCGACGCCAGCGCCTCGGCCGGGCGCAAGTTCCTGCTCGCCGGGCGCGGCGGGCTCAACCTCACGCACGTCGAGCCGCGCCCCGGCTTCGACGCCCGCTACGGCGCGGCCGCGCCCCGCGTGGGCCACTGGCTCGACGTGTTCGGGCCCGACGCCCTGCGCGCCTGGGTGCATGAACTGGGCATCGAGACATTCGTCGGCACGTCCGGTCGGGTGTTTCCCGCCGAGATGAAGGCGGCGCCGCTTCTGCGGCGCTGGCTGCATCGCCTGCGCGGGGCGGGGGTCGAGTTCCGCTCCCGCCATCGCTGGGCCGGCTGGTCCGACGACGGCGTGCCGCGTTTCATGACGCCGATGGGCGAAGTCCGCCTGTCGGCCGGCGTCCTGGTGCTGGCGATGGGTGGCGCGAGCTGGTCGCGCCTGGGCAGCGACGGCGCCTGGGTGCCGCTGCTGGCCGGGCGCGGGATCGCCATCGAGCCGCTCTTGCCCGCCAACTGCGGTTTCGACGCCGCCTGGAGCGCATCCTTCGCCGAGCGTTTCGCCGGCCATCCGCTGCGTACCGTCGTCATGAGCCCGGATGCGGACGCCGAGCCCACTGCCCGCCGATGGACCCGCGGCGAGGCTGTGGTGACCGCGACCGGCGTCGAGGGCGGCCTGGTCTACGCGCTGGCGCCCGCCTTGCGGCAGCGGATCGCCGCGCAAGGCACGGCGACGGTCCTGATCGACCTGCTGCCCGACCGCAGCGAAGCCGCGATCGCCGAGCTGCTCGCGAGGCCGGCCGGCGGCAAGTCCCTCGCCAACCGGCTGCGCGCCCGCCTGCGCCTGGACGGTGTCAAGGCGGGCCTCCTGCGCGAAGGGGTATCCATGGAGACACTGCAGGATCCGGCGCGGCTCGCCGCCCGCATCAAGGCCCTGCCGGTGAAGCTGCTCGCGCCGCGCCCGATCGACGAGGCGATCAGCACCGCGGGCGGCGTCAGGCTGGACGAGCTCGACGAGCGGCTGATGCTGCGCAGGCTTCCCGGGGTCTTCTGCGCCGGCGAGATGCTCGACTGGGAAGCCCCTACCGGCGGCTATCTGCTGACGGCCTGCTTCGCATCCGGACGCATCGCCGGGGTCGGGGCTGCGGCAGCGCTCGAAGCGCGGTAGCATCAAAGACCGACCGCTGCCGGCGGGCGTCCGGAAACGACCCCCACGCCCGATCGCCGGCCTGCCGCCCCCGATCGCCAATTCCAAGCAGAGGAACAGTCATGACCGATCATCTCAAGTTCTACATCGACGGCCAGTGGGTCGAGCCGCATGGCAAGGGCACGCTGGAAGTCATCAACCCCGCCACCGAGGAGCCGATCGGCCGGATCGCCCTGGGCGATGCGACCGACGTCGATCGCGCCGTGGCCGCCGCCCGCAAGGCCTTCGAGACCTTCTCGCGCACCAGCCGCGAGGAGCGGCTCGCGCTGCTCGAGAAGATCCTCGCCGTCTACAAGGAGCGCGTCGGCGAGCTCGCCGCGGCGGTCTCGCAGGAGATGGGCGCGCCGATCAAGCTCGCCAATGCCGCCCAGGCGCCCTCGGGCATCGGGCACTTCATGTCGACGATCAAGGCCATGAAGGAATTCGAGTTCGAGCGCGACCTCGGCACCACGCGCGTGGTGCGCGAGCCGGTCGGCGTGGTCGGCATGATCACGCCCTGGAACTGGCCGCTCAACCAGATCACCTGCAAGGTCGCCCCGGCGCTGGCCGCCGGCTGCACCATGGTGCTCAAGCCGTCGGAGCTCTCGCCGATCAACGCGATCCTGTTCGCGCAGATCATGCACGACGCCGGCGTGCCGGCGGGCGTCTTCAACCTCGTCAACGGCGACGGCCCCACGGTCGGCGCCGCCATGAGCGCGCACCCGGGCATCGACATGATGTCCTTCACCGGCTCCACCCGCGCCGGCGTCGAGGTCGCCCGCGCGGCCGCCCCGACGGTCAAGCGCGTGGCCCAGGAGCTCGGCGGCAAGTCGGCCAACATCGTGCTCGACGACGCCGACTTCGAGAAGGTCGTCGGCCGCGAGATGTTCAACATGTGCCGCAACTCGGGGCAGTCGTGCAATGCCGGCAGCCGCCTGCTGGTGCCCGAGGGCCGGATGGACGAGGCTGCCGCGTTCGCCGCCGCCGCCGCCGGGAAGATCAAGGTCGGCGATCCTTCGGCCGAGGACACCGCCATGGGGCCGGTCATCTCGAAGGCACAGTACGACAAGATCCAGGGCCTGATCGAGAAGGGCATCGCCGAAGGCGCGAAGGTCGCCGCCGGCGGCCCGGGTCGCCCCGACGGGCTCGAGCGCGGCTACTTCGTGCGCCCGACGGTGTTCTCGCATGCGACCAACGACATGACGATCGCCCGCGAAGAGATCTTCGGGCCGGTGATCACCATCATCGGCTACAAGGACGAGGAGGACGCGATCCGCATCGCCAACGACACGAACTACGGCCTGTCGGGCTATGTGTCCTCGGGCGATCTCGCGCGGGCGCAGGCGGTGGCGATGCGGCTGCGTACCGGCATGGTCCATCTCAATGGTGCCCCCGGCGACCCGAACGCGCCCTTCGGCGGCTACAAGCAGTCGGGCAACGGCCGGGAGTGGGGCGAGGCCGGCCTCGAGGACTTCCTCGAGACCAAGGCGGTCATGGGCTTCACGCCGAAGCCGGCCAAGGCCTGATCGCCCGGCGCGCCGCGCGCCTTCGTCCTTTCGTGGCGAAGGCGGCGGCGGTCAGCGGTTGAACAGCCCGCGCAGCTTCTCGGTAGCCTTTCCCTTCAGGTCTTCCTTCGCATCGTCGCGCTGCTGGCGCAGCTCGTCGACCTTCGGCGCGAGCGATTCCTTCAGCTTGTCCGCCGCCCGCGATTCCAGCATCTCGCGGGCGGCGCTCGCCCAGTCGATCTGCCAGCCCGGGGCGGCCAGCGGGCCGGTGACGCGCACGGGTATCGTGATGCCGTGCAGGTCGTCGCGCTCGCGCCCGCCCTGGCCGGTGCTGGTGGCCACCAGCGCGGGCCTCGCCGTGTAGTCGATGGTGTCCGCCCCGATGTCGATCCGGCCGTCGCCGGTGACCCGCAGCAGTGGGGACTTCAGGTCGAGGTCCTTGCTGCTGGCGATGCCGTCCTCGATGTCGAAGCTGATCGACATCGACGAGAAGTCGGTCTTCTTGGTGGCGTCCGAGGCCGTCTGCTCGGACTGGCCGCGCCCGAGAAGATCCCGCGCCTGGCGGATCTTCTCGCCCAGGTCGATGCCGCGGACCGCGCCGTCGGTCAGGACCAGCGAAGCCTTGCCGCCGACCGCGCGCTTCATCGCCTCGACGGTGGCACCGGCGCTGGCGAGCTGCATCTTCACGGCGCCGGTGCCTTCGATCAGGCGATTGCCGGTCGCTGCCTCGAGCAGCGGTCCGACCGCCACATTGGCGAGCGTCGCATCCGCCCCGACCCGGTTGCCGCTGGCCTGTGCCGACAGCTTCGCATCCAGGGTGCCGCCGTAGAGCTTCGCCGCGAGCGGCGCCACGTCGAGGCGTCCGCCGTGGGCCTTGATGGTGGCGCGCACATCGCTCGCCTGGATGCCGCGGGCGGCGAGCTCGCCGATGGCGATCCTGCCGTCGAGCTCGAGCCCCGCGAGCGGCGACAGGTAGATCGGCGTGCCCCCGGCCGCCGTTGCGGTGCCGCCCGCAGGCACCGGCTTCGCGGCCGGGGGCGGCGTGACCGGCGGCGCGATGCGGTCGAGGTCGAGCTTGTCGGCCTGCAGGTCGAAGTCGATCCTGGGCTTCGCGAAGTTGCTCACGCGGGTCTTCGCATCGACGATGCTGCCTTCGATCGTGGTCAGGGTGTCGAGCTCGATCCGCTCGTTCCCTGCGTCGGCTTTCAGGCGCGCCTCGATCGGCATCGCCACTTTGCCCTGCGGCAGCGCCGGATCCTCGATGTCGATCGAGCCGGCCAGGCGCGGCAGCTCGAACACCATGGCGGCAAGATCCCCGGTGAGCGGACCGGCGAGCTTCGCGTCGACGGTCCGGGTCGGCTCGATCAGGCGCGCCGCGAGCTCGACGGTTTCGGCCACAAGTGAGCTGGTGCTCGCTTCCACGCCTTTCGCCTGCACGGTGGCGTTCAGCTTGCGCTGCCCATCGAGTTCGGCCTGGGCGCCGATCGTCATCGTCAGTCCCGTGCCGGAGACGGCGCCGGCGGGCAGGTCGAGCTGCAGGTTGCCGGCGGCGCTCACCTTCGCTTCGGCCTGCGGCTGGTCGCTGCGCACGACGAAGGCAAGCTTCACCGGGGTGGTGCCGCGCGAGGCGATCGCACCGGTGACGAGATCGAGCTCGTGGATCCCGACGGTACGGGCGGCGGCTTCGTCCACATAGCGAAGCTCCGCGCCGATGATCTCGATGCCGCCGATGTCGATCGCGGTCGGACCGATGGCGCCGCCCCCGTCCTTCGGCCCCGTCTCGGCCGGCTGGCCGTCCCTGCCAAGCAGGTCGTCGATGCTCAGGCTGCCGTCGGCGCGGCGGACCACGGTCGCGGTGAGCTTGTCGATGCGGACCTTGTCGGCGACCACCGCGCCGCGCAGCAGCGGCAGCAGCTCGACCGACACCCGGGCCGCGCCGACGCTCGCCACCGGATCGGCGGAGCCGCGCTCGGACAGCCGGGTCGCCGGAATCGAGATCGCGATCCGCGGAAACACCGAAAGGGACAGGTCGCCGTCGATCGCGAGGGTCCGCTGGTAGCGGCTCGCGACATGGTCCTGGATCTGCGGCTTGAAGCGGTTGGCATCGAAGCTGGCCACCAGGACGACGACCGCCACCACCAGCAGGGCGATCAGCACGCCGAACGCGATCAGAATCTTCCGGGCCATGGTGAGGGCCTCTCCTTCGGACGAACCGGGCGACGGTGCCCGGCATCGGCGCCGTCAGGCGTCATTGTCGCACCGGCGCGGCATCGGCGAAGCGCCTGCATGGCTCCGGGGGCGAGGCCAGGGAGCGAGATTCATGCCCGGCGAGCCGCCTTCTTCTTGCTAACATGGGCAAACGCCGACACACCCTATCGCGAGAGGAGACACCGCAGATGATCAGCTACGACGTGACCGAATGGGGCAAGCCGCTGCAGAAGGCGATCCGCGAGACCCCGACCCCGCAGGGCACCGAAGTCCTCGTGAAGGTCAAGTACTGCGGCGTCTGCCATAGCGACGTTCACATCCGCGACGGCTATTTCGATCTCGGCGGCGGCAAGAAGTTCCACATGGGCGAGCGCGGCATGGCCCTTCCCGTGACGATGGGCCATGAGCCCTACGGCACCGTTATCGCCGCGGGTCCCGATGCCGGCGACGTGCCGATCGGCGCCGATCGCCTGGTCTTTCCCTGGGTCGGCTGCGGTGAATGCGCCCGCTGCGCCGCCGAGCAGGACAATCACTGCATGGCGATGCGCGCGATCGGCGTGCGCCTCGGGGGCGGCTACGCCGATCACGTCCTGGTACCGCATCCGAAGTACCTGGTCGACGCATCCGGCATCGACCCGAGCTTCGCACCCATCCTCGCTTGCTCGGGGGTGACCACCTATAGCGCGGTCAACAAGCTGCTGCCTTGCGATCCCGATGAATGGATCGCCATCCTGGGCGCCGGCGGCCTCGGCCTGATGGCCGTCGCCATGCTGCGCGCGCAGGGGCACCGGAACATCGCGGTCGGCGACGTCGATCCGGCCAAGTTCGATGCGGCGCGCGCCGCCGGCGCCACGCACACCTTCGACACTCGCGAGCCCGATGCCACCGCGAAGCTCGCCGCGCTGCCGGGCGGACTCTGGGGCGCGGTCGATCTCGTCGGCGCCTCGGCCACCGCCGCAATCGGCTATGGCGCGCTGCGCAAGGGCGGGCGCTATGTCGTCGTCGGCCTGTTCGGGGGCGAGTTGCCGTTGTCCACCGTCACGCTCGCGCAGCGCGCCGCGACGGTGCAGGGCTCCTACGTCGGCTCCCTCGGCGAGCTGAAGGAAGTCGTCGAGATCGCGCGCTCCGGCAAGCTCCAGCCGATCCCGGTATCGACCTGCGCCCTCGACGAGGTCTCCGACGTGCTCGACCGGCTCAAGGCGGGCACCGTGACCGGCCGGGTGGTCGCGAAAGTCTGAGGTGCCAGGGATGAGCGAGGCCACCGCCAAGGGCTACGTCTACGTCGAGGTCGAGGTCCTCGATCCCGAGGGCTATCGACGCGAATACATGTCGCGCTCCGGTCCGGCGGTGGCGGCCCATGGTGGCCGCTTCCTCGTGCGCGGGGGCGATGCCGAGGTCATGAACGGCCCCGACGACGGCCGCCGCCGGGTCATGCTCGAGTTCGACAGCTACGAGCGGGCGCTCGAGTTCGCCCGCTCCGACATCTACGCCGAAGCGAAGGTGCACCGGGATCGCTACGCGAAGGTGCTGCGCTTCGTGGTGATGCGCGGAGCGGGCTGATCGTCTGGCTCGCCATGGACGGCACGCAGCTGCCGTTCGTGTCAGGATGCGTCTGTTCGTCTCCTGGGGGGAGCGTCGGGTCATGCGTGGCGGAGCGAAAGAGGGCAGGTCGATGCGGCCGGAGATGCGGACGCGGTCGTTGGGGCTGATCGCGTCGGTGATGCTGACCGCCGCGCTGGCGACACTTTGCCCGGTAGCGGCGCAGGCCGCCGGCGCGACTGCGGACTTGCCGAATGCGATCAAGCGGGTTCAGGCCGAGGAAGGTCGCAAGACGCTCGAGCGGGTCGGCACCGTGCCGGCGCCCGCTGGCTGGGGCCGGACCGACCCGCAATGGGACCATGCCCTGCCCCCGGCTCCGCCCCGGAGCGCGACCGTCGCCCAGTGCGATCAGTACCGCGCGAAGCTCGACGAAGCGGTCGGCCGGGCAGACCGGGCGCGCATGCGCTGCGAGCAGGGGGCCGGCGATGCGCTGGCGACCGGCAAGTCGGTCTGGATGCCGAACTGCCGCGGCTACGCGTCCGCGCTCTGCGCCGCCGACTACGATCGCCTCTGCTTTTTCGTGGCCGCGCGCGACGAGGGCGTTCCCCAGTGCCAGGGCGCGGTGGATGCATCCGGGCGCACGGCCCAGGGTGGAATGCCAGCCGAACCTCAAAGTGGGTCCTCACCTTTGCCCGCGCGCACGCCAGCGCCCGCGCCCGCGGCTGACACGAGCGGGGGGTCGGGGCGTCTCGCCCCCGACTGGCGTGAGCAGGCGCGTACCGGCCTGGCGGGCGCGATCCGCGACTTCGATCGGACGATGGGCCCGGCATCAGCGGCCGGTCGGGGCGGCGCGGCCGGCCGTCATGCCGGCCCGAGCGGCGGATCGTCGCCCAACGCCGGCGGTGCGAACGATCCGGATACCGACGACGATGCGGCCGGCCAGGCCGCATCACGCGCCGCCATGCTCGATGCGATCGAACGGATGAACGCGCTGCAACGGCAATTGCAGAACCAGCGCCAGACCGGCGCGGGCGGCGGCTACGGCGGCGCTGGACGGCAGGCACCGACGCCGGCGCCGTCGATGCGGCCGCCGCCGCGCTGCGGGCCGGGGGGTTGCGAGGTGAAGGGTTGAGAGCCTTCCTACCCTGCCTGCGCAACTCGGCGCGACGCCTGCGGGATGCGGTTTCCGGCCTGCGTCGCGCGGCGTTGCGCCCTTGGTGCGCAAGAAAGTGTTGTCGCGGGGCCGTTCTCGTCGTGCTGTTGTCGACCGGCCTCGTGGTGCCGGCGATATCCGCCGCATCGGGCCCCACCCTGGTGGTTCCGTTCGCCGCCGGCGGGCCATCGGACCAGCTGGCGCGGCGGATCGCGCAGGACATCGGGAGAACGACGGGTGATGCGGCGCCAGCGGTGCTGAACGTTCCCGGCGCCCTCGCGGCCTACGAGCGATTCCGCGCTTTCTCCTCCGGTCCGGATGCCGCCGCGAACGGCCCCGTGCTGCTCATGGCGGATCTCGATACGGCCCTGGTGCTGCGGGAGGCGGCCGGAGTGGACATCACCGCCGCCCTCGCTCCGATCGCGTTGCTCGGCCATCGGCCCCTGGCCATCTATGCCGCCGCGGGCTCAGCCGATGCCCAGAGCGCCGGCCTGTGCGCCGCGGACGGCTGCATGCTGATCGCGACGCCCAGTCTCGCCTCGCAGCGCTGCGCTGCGAATCTCGCGAGGCAGCTGGGCCTGCCGCCGTCGCAGGTTCTCTCCTACCGGGCAACCGGGGCGGCGGTGGCGGATCTCGGCATGGTTCCGGGCAGCCTGCTCTGCATGACCGCCCAGTCTCCGACGCTTGCCGGCGCACAGGGCTTGCGGCTTCTCGCCTGGGGGAGTCCGACGACGCTTGCCGGTCCCGCCGGTCCCGCGCCCATGCTGACCGATCTCGGCCTGCAGCCGCTGTCGCCTGCCTTCGTCGGCCTGTTCGCCGGCCTGGATCTGGCCGTCGACGCGACGGACCGGCTGGCGACCGCGGTGCATTCGGTGCTGGCGGATCCCGGGTTCAGATCCTGGGCGGTCGATCAGGGGCTGCTCGAGCCGGCCCCGTCCTTGCTGATCACGACGGACTGACCGCGGGACAGGATGCGTGTCCGGCCGGCACGTCACTCCTCGACGATGCCGGCTCGTTTGCCCGACCGGCGGGTTCAGCCCTTCTTCGACGAGGGGCGATGGATCGCGCAGAGCTTGTGGCCGTCGGGGTCGCGCACGTACGCCAGGTAAAGCGAACCCAGGGCGCCCTCGCGCAGCCCCGGGGGATCCTCGATCGAGGTG
This sequence comes from Burkholderiaceae bacterium, assembly GCA_023954135.1. Taxonomy (GTDB): domain Bacteria; phylum Pseudomonadota; class Gammaproteobacteria; order Burkholderiales; family Burkholderiaceae_E; genus JAMLIN01. The sequence continues at coordinate 52,976 of JAMLIN010000018.1, forward strand.
CCGCCGTTCGCGACCGCCGCGTCGTGGAACGCCTTCACCTGTTCCGGGGATTCGCATTTGAACCCGATGGTGCCGCCGTTGGCGAAGGTCGCCCCTTCATCGTTGATCGGCTGGCTGACGCAGAAGGCGCTGCCGCCGTGACGGTAGAAGAGCCGGATGTGGCCGGTGGGCGCTTTGTCGCTGAACGGCTCGCCCGCACCGAGCGTCCCGAGCACCGCGTTGTAGAAGCGCTTCGATCGCTCGATGTCGTTGGATCCGACCATCACGTGGTTGAACATTCCTGTTTCTCCTGTTGCGGCATGAAACCGTTCTCTGGCAAGGGGGTACGACGCATCGCATGTCGTCCCGCACTTTAGCCGGAATCGGCCTGGCGCTGGGATGAGTCGCCAGGCCTCTTCAGGTCGGCGGGGACGACTTGTCGGTGAATACCGCCAGCTGCGCCTCGAAAGCGCGCCTGACCGCGATCGGGCGACTGTTCGAAGGCGGTGATGGTGGGGATCACAACACGTGCACCACGATCGCGACGAGCGCCGCCATCCATCCCACGGGAAGCGAGAACATGATCCCCAGAAGGAACCCGAAGTCGTAGAACCAGCCGGTGTTGGGCAGCGCGTACATCTGGACGTCCATGAACAGGCGCAAGATCAGGGTCCAGGGCGCCAGCAGCCCGTGCCAGATGCCCAGAAGGAAGCCGGGGGGCTCGACGTGTCCCGTCGTGGCGAAGCCGCAGCCCGCAACGAGCAAGGCCAGCCCGATCGGAACCAGGTTGCGCGGGTTCGCGGTCATGTCATCTCCTGCGCCACCCACCAGGTGGTCCCCCCGGCGTCGCGGAAGCCGCCGCGCTTGTCCGGATCGTCCTTCCGGACCGGTTCCTGGACCACGGTCGCGCCAGCCTCGACGGCTCGCCTGAAGATCGCATCGACGTCCGGAACGTAGACATGCACATGGGCGGGAACGGCCGGCCAGCCTTCCAGGGCATCGGCGAGCATGACCACGGTATCGTCGATCCGTACCTCCGCGTGACGGAGCCGGCCCTCGTCGCCCGGGACGATCCTGAGGCGTTCGGCCCCGAAGACGGTAACGAGAAAATCCATGGTGGCCCGGGCACCGTCGACGACCAGATACGGCGAAACGGAGTTGTAGCTCTCTGGCTTGAAGATCATCGTTCTCTCCTCGCAAGGCCGGACAGCCGGGCATCGGTCGATGCTCTGGGTCATCGGCTGCAAAGGGCTGCCGGGGCTGATGTCCGAAAGGATCGCCAGAACGGGGCAAGAGGCGTGCCTACTCAGGACCGGTGGCGCGGCCTGGGCGGCCCAAGTAGCATGGCATGCGCTGGCATTCCCGCCCGCGCAGTTCCCTTCCACCCTGACCCCGCCCATGAGCGCTCCCGAATTCATCAATGCCGGCGACGGCCGCCGCATCGACATGCTGACCTGGCTGCCCGAGGCGCCGCGCGCGGTGGTGCAGATCGCCCACGGCATGGGCGAGCACGCCGGCCGCTACGACCGGCTGGCGCGTGCGCTCGTGCGGCAGGGCTATGCGGTCTATGCCAACCACCATCGCGGCCACGGCCCGCGGGCGGCGGACGCCGGCATGCTCGGCAATCTGGGGCCGGGAGGCTTCGCCCGCCTGGTGGAGGACATGGCGGATGTCTCCCGCTGCATCCGGGAACGCCACCCTCGCCTGTCGCTGGTGCTGATCGGCCACAGCATGGGTTCGTTCGCGGCGCAGGCCTATGCGCTGTCGTACTCGAGCTGGCTGCAGGCCCTGGTGCTCTCCGGCACGGCCGCCACCGACCTGGCGGCCGAGGACCGCCGCAGCGGGCGGCGCGAGCTGGCGCAGGCGAAAAGCGCCAACCAGCCGCCGCGCACACCCTGGGACTGGCTCACCCGCGACGACGCCGAGGTGGACAAGTACATGGCCGATCCGCTTTGCGGCTTTCCGCTGGAGCCATCCTCCCTGGCCTCGATGTACGCCACCTGCGCGCCCGCCACGGTGCCGGGAGGGTTCTCCGGCTTGCGCACCACGCTGCCGATCTACCTGGTCACCGGCAGTTGCGACCCGGTGAACGACCACCTGAGATCGTTCCATCCGCTGGTGCGGCGCCTGCGCGATGCCGGCCTGACCCGGGTGACGGAAGCGATCTACGAAGGGGCGCGGCACGAGGTCTTCAACGAGACCAACCGCGACGAGGTCGTCGACGCCATGCTGGCGTGGCTGGAGACGGCCTGCCGGTTCTAAGGTCAGGACTGCCGGCCTTGCTTCTTCTTCCCGGCTGACCCCGGATTCGCCCGGTTGGCCGGGCGCAATCGCGCCTTCGCGAGATCGATGAAGGCGCGCGTCTTCGATGGCGGCTCCCGGTGGCCGGGCCACGCCGCATAGAGCGCCACCTGCGGGAACTTCAGCGACGGCAGCAGGCGGACGAGCCGGCCGGCGGCGACGTCGGCCTCCAGCGCGAACTCGGGCCCGGCGCAGATGCCGGCGCCCGCCAGCGCCAACGCCCGTCCGCCCGAAGTGCTGGAGGTGCCGAGCCTGCGCGCGAGCCGCACCGATTCCTTGCCGTCCCTCGTCCGGAGCGTCCACGGATGAGGAACGGGGGTGAACGCGATCCAGTCGTGCGAGGCCAGGTCCGCGAGGCGTCGCGGCGTACCGCGCACGCGCAGGTATTCCGGCGATGCCACGCACCAGATGTCGAACACGGCAAGGTTCACCGCATGCAGGCTCGAGTCGCGCCGTCCCGTGGTGCGCAGGCTCAGGTCCATGCCTGCCGCAACCAGATCCAGAAGGCTGTCGCTCGGGTGGTAGTCGACCTGCATGCCGGGATGGAGCCGGAGGTACTCGGCGATCAGCGGCGCGATCCAGCCGGCCGTCTCGACCGCCGAGGTGAGGCGCAGGACACCGGTGAGCCGGGCCGTGCGTTGCCGGGTGCGCTCGGCCAGCTGCTGCGCCTGCTCCAGCAGCACCCGGCCCTCCTCGAGCAGCGCGGCTCCGGCCTCGGTCAGCACGAGCTTCCTGGTGGACCGGTGCAGCAGCTGGACGCCGAGCTCGCGCTCCAGCGCGGCCACGTTCTGGCTCACCGCGGATTTCGTGACGGCCAGGTGATCGGCCGCCCGCGTGAAACTGCCGGCAGCGCAGACGGCGACGAACTGCTCGAGGCGGGTGAGATTCATCTGTCCAGTATCACTAAACAGATGATTCTCGTAAAGGCGGTTTATCCGGACAATTCATCCGGGCAGGATACGGACATCCGACCACTTCCCCGAAAGGAGATCGTCATGTTCGTACTGCTAGGTTCCAGCGGCCAGATCACTTCCCAGGTTGCCCGCCTGCTGTTGGCAGCCGGCCACCCCGTCAGAGTGGTGGGGCGCAACGCCGATGCGCTTGCACCGCTGTCCGGCATCGGCGCCCGGACCGTGATCGGGGATCCGGGAGATGCCGCCGTCCTCGAGCGCGCTTTCGCGGGCGCCACCGCCGTCTACACGATGACCCCGCCGTGCTACGAGGAACCCGACATGCGCATCGCGCAGGATCGCATCGGCAGCGCTATTGCCGATGCCCTGGCCCGCACGGGCGTGCCGCGTGTCGTGAACCTGTCGAGCATCGGCGCGGAGCTGCCGCGTGGCACCGGGCCGATCGAAGGGCTGCATGCTCAGGAACAGCGGCTGAACGCCATCGGCGGCATCGACCTGCTGCACCTGAGGCCGGGCTCGTTCATGGAGAACCTCCTGCCGGCGGCGGCCGGGATCGCGGCGGAGGGCGTGTTGCGCGGCATGGAATCGGGCGACGTTCCGATGCCGATGGTCGCCACCCGCGACATCGCAGCCGTCGCTGCGCGCGAACTGACGCTGACGCGGGACAGCGGGCATGGCGGCGTTCTGCTCCTGCATTCGCCAAGGCATGTCACGATGCGCGAGGCGGCCGCCATCCTGGGCGCCGCGATCGGCAGGCCGGATCTTCGGTACGAGCAGTCGGAACCCGCCGGGATGAAGGCCGCATTGCGCTCGCAAGGGCTTTCCGCCAATGCCGCCGACCAGCTCGAGGCGCTTGCCGACTGGCTGTCGACCTCGTCGCTCGATTCCGTCAGCGCCGGGCCGGTTGCGGTGCAGCCGACCACGATCGAGGCGTTCGCGGAAGAGAGCTTCGCGCCCGCTTATGCGCATGTGAGTTGAAGACTGCGTTCGAGATGCCTGGCGGTCGGGCTCACCTTGCAGTGATATCGATTCCCTCGAGGAAGCCCCTCATCTTCTTCATGGGCTTGAGAGGAACCAGCTCGATCCGCCCCTGATAGGGCATGATCTGGATCTTCTGCCCGGATGCGATGCCCATGGATTCCCGAATTTCCTTGGGAATCACGATCTGATATTTCCGGGAAACAGTTACTACCGTCATGATGTCACCTTAGTCCGGGCTGGGCGCATGGCCAGGTGGTGGTGCTGATACGGATCGACCTAGAGGATGGCCCGCGATTGATTTCCTGCCGCAAGGCCGAACCCTATGAACGTGAAGCGTACTACCGCGCGTACCCGCCAGGCTGACGTGCCTTACGACCCCAAGAGCAAAGCCGATACCGAGAAGTTCTGGGAGGGCTCGACAGCTCACCACGGGGTGGCGGAACTGCGCGCCAGGCGGGGAAGGCCCGCAAAGGCTGTCGAAAACCGCAAGGAGCAGATCTCCTTGCGCGTGGACAAGGATGTGCTGGAATGGTACCGAGCACAAGGCGCCGGCTGGCAGACGCGCATGAACGCAGTCTTGAAAGCGTTCCGGGACGCGGCAGTCTGAAGGCTCAGCTCGACGCTGCGTCAATCGACGTCATCCTGACATCGCGGATCGAAGCCAATCGGCACGGGTCAGCACTTCCCTCGCCACCTCGGTGATCGGTCGATCCCCGTCGTTGTCCACGATGAAGTCTTCCACTCCGGTCGCATTCAGTATCGTCTCCAGTTCGCGGGAGCGAGCCAGTGCCTGGGACTGGAACATGCCTGGCTCCCTCGTACGAAGCCGGTTCAGGAGCGGCACAGGCTCGGTCATGCGTCGAAGTGACGTCAGGATTGCGCGGCTTCGGGATAGAGGGCAGGAAAGAGAAACTGAAGCGCGTCGAGCGGCAGCCCCAGGCGCACCGGGCCGAGCCTGGTATCGCTGACCAGCAAGCCCGTACGCAGGAGGTAGGAAAGCAGGGTTCGAGCCGTTCGTTCACCCAGGCCTGTCATCTGCGTGAATTCGCCGCGGGTCATCGGGCCCGCAGCAAACGCATAGTGCAGAGGAAGCGCCGCCTCCTTGCGCATTCCACCCTGCGTGGGTCGCTCGGTCTGCATGCGGAAGATCACCAAGGCTTCGATGCGGCGCTTCATCTCGTCGAAGTCGAACATCTCCCGCATGAAGCTGACCTGGTCCTCGCAGACCTTCAGGAAGAAATCGACCCATTCGTGAAGCCCCGCTTCCGTCAGATTGCCGCGGCCGTCGAGGTCACCGCGCCGTGGCGAATCCGCGTTCGCAAGCCGCGCGTAGTACTCGGTGCGCTGACGCGCCAGTCCGCGGTTCACCGACCACAAGCCATGGCTGAGGGGCCACAGGGCGCAGTGCGTCTGGAGCCGTACCGCCCTGCCGTTTCCGTCGAGAAACGGATGCACCCAGGCAAGGCGCTGGTGGGCGCAGGCGGTGGCGATGACATGCATGTCCCAGCTGCGCCGTTGATCGTAGACCTCGTCGAAGCGCTGAAAAAAACCTGGTAGCGAAGCCGCGGCCGGCGCGACATGGCGGCCGACGTTCACGCTGTCGTCCCGTATCGCTCCGGGTTCGACCAGCCGACCTTCGCTCGTTCGGTCTTCAGGGGCGAGGCGGGAATAGAGCGCTCGGTGAGCCGCCACCGCGAACGAGATGTTCAGGACAGACTCGTCCCCGTCCGTCCCGATGCGGGATTCCAGCCCCCGCTCCGCCTCAATGTGGGCCAGCGCCAGGCGCTGCAGTCGCGCCGTGTCGGAGTCGGGCAGGAATTCATGCCGGAGAGCCCGTTCGATGTTCAGGGGTGATGTGCTCTGGCCCTCGATGCGATTGCTGTAGTAGGAGTTCATCGCACGGACCAGCTCGCGGACGCTGTCGAGTGTCGACGGATGCACCTTGCCTCTCAGGGAGATCGCATCCCGGGCCAGGACTGCGGCACGCTCCCGCAGTTCCGCCAGGCGGAGTTGCGGGAGCAGGGGCTCGAATTGATGGGGTGAGGTGTACATGGGGAGAGTTTGCCGACTTTGTTGCCGACTTGCAATCTATATATATTGTTGAAATATATATAGAAAATCCATGCTATTCGAGATTTTCGGCGATAATTTTGCCGATCTGGTTTCCGATCCGCTGCGAGCCGATCGTCTGGCAGCCATGCGGCTCGTATGAACCCTCAGGCTTCATCTCCGGGCAGCAGATCCGGATTCCAGACCACCTCCCAGAGATGCCTGTCAGGATCCTGGAAGTAGCCCGCGTAGCCGCCCCAGAAAGTGTCATGGGCCGGCTTCACGATCGAGGCCCCGGCCGCTTCCGCCTGCCTCATCACGTCATCGACCTCGGCCCTCGAGGAAACGTTGTGTCCGAGTGTCACGTCCGTGGCGCTGGGCCGATCCAGCGTCAAGCCGGCGTCATGGGCGATGCTCTCGCGCGGCCAGAGCGCCAGCCTCAGGCCGGGCTGAAGGTCGAAGAACGCGACCGCCCCATGCTCGAACTCCCGACCGACGATGCCTTCCGTATTCAGGCCAAGGCCGTCACGATAAAACGAGAGTGCGCGGCCCAGGTCGTCCACGCCGAGGGTGATGACGGTAAGCCGGGCTTTCATGTGTTGTGTCTCGACTGCTTGTCAGCCGCCGGGCGATCTCGAACGCATCTTGCGGCCGGTCGGATCCGTTCGAGGAACTGGCGATCGGGGTGCATGCTCATGGCGCATCGGGAATCAGCCGCTTGCCGAGGCTGACGACTTCATCCTGCGCATAGCCCAGGCGCCGATAGAACTCCAGAACATCATGATTGGACGCGCGAACCTGCAGGTTGAGCTTCGGGCAGCCACGATCCTTCAGGCATGCCTCGACGTGATCCATGATCGCGCGGCCGAACCCGGACCTTCTGTGTTCCGGCGAAACGGCCAGGTAGTTGACCCAGCCCCTGTGGCCGTCGAACCCCGCCATGACGGTGGCAACCACCGCGCCTTCGACTTCGCCGACGAGGAACAGCTCGGGCTGGGTGGTGAGCTTGCGCCGGATATCCTTGCGGGGGTCGTTCCACGGCCGCACGAGCTCGCAGCTTTGCCACAGGGCGATGACCGCTTCTTCATCTGCAATGGCGAACGGGCGGATGTTCATCAGCTTGGCCTCCGTTTAGTCCACTAATGAATCCCGGCGCCGTGATTCTCTCGATAGTGCCCGCAGAGTCAGGTGCGGATCGATCGACGTCGTACCAGTTCGAAGCAGATCGCAGTCAGCAAGTGAACCACCAACGCAACGGCGGCGAGGACGAGCACTAACAAGGAGAGTTCGAGAATTCCCACTATATCAAGACTCCCCTCGCTCGATAGGTGCGCGCAAGTCGACACTATGGCCGGGAAAAGCGCGCTGCTCGTGACGATTGTCCGTTGCGGCGAACTGTCAGGCATCAGAGCATGCTTGTCGTGAAACCGAAAAGGAACCATAATGGTATCTAATGACACTGAGAGGCCCCATGCCAACGACCATTACCCTGAAGGGAATACCCGACGACGTCTACGATCGGCTGAAAGCCTCGGCCGAGGCAAACAGGAGAAGCGTGAACAGCGAGGTGATCGCCAGTCTCGAGACGCTGCTTCTGCCGAAGAAGACCACGGCGCTTCAGCATCTCGCCGCCATTCAGGCACTTCGCGCCCGGCTGCCGCAGGATGCGTTCGAGCACGAGGACATCGATCGTCTCAAGCGGGAAGGGCGGCCGTGATCGTCGTCGATACGAGCGTGCTGGCGTACCTTCTGATTCCAGGAAAGTACACGGAGAGCGCCGAAAGACTTCTGGTGGCCGACCCGGACTGGGCGGCGCCTCGCCTGTGGCGCAGTGAGCTGAGGAACGTTCTCGCGACGTACGTGAGGAAAAAGCTCATGGAAGTGACGGACGCGGCGACGTTGCATCAGCGGGCGGCCGCGCTCATCGGGACGGAGGAGTACGACGTGGAGACGATGGACGTGCTGCGCCTGTCGAAGGGTAGCGGGTGCTCCGCCTATGACTGCGAGTTCATTGCGCTGGCCGACTATCTGGGCGTCGAGCTCGTGACCACAGACACGAAGCTGGCGAAGGCATTTCCCGTGCGCGCGAGACTTCTTTCTCCCGATGCCTGACTCTACAACTTGCGCTCCGTCCTCGGCTCGCCGGTCGTGCCCTTGGTGAGATAGGCCTTGGTCAAGGTCGCCTCGCGCGGCATGTCGGTCCGCTGCCAGTAGTCGGGGCCGAGCGCGGTGAGCCCGCCGTCGACGACGATCTCCTGGCCGGTGACGAAGCCCGAGTCCTCGCTCGCGAGGAAAACTGCGGCGCCGGCGATGTCCTCGCCGCGACCGTGCTGCGGCCAGGGCTGTGCGCCATCGAGGTGGCGGCCCGCTTCCTCCAGCGACATGTGCTTCTGATGCGTGAGACCGGTGAGAATGAAGCCGGGGCAGATCGCATTGACGCGGATGCGATCCGGTGCGAGCTGTACCGCAGCAGCGCGCGTCAGGTTGACCACCGCGGCCTTCGCCGACGAATAGGCGAGCGGCCCGGCGCCGCCGCTCAGGCCCGCGATCGACGCCGTGCTGATGATGCTGCCGCCCTCGCCCTGGCGCCGGAACACGCGCGTCGCGTGCTTGATGCCGAAGAACACGCCCTTCACGAGCACGGCGAAGGTGTAGTCCCACTCGGCTTCCTCGAGCTCCCAGATCGGGCCTATCGCGCCGCCGACGCCGGCGTTGTTGAAGATGACATCCAGCTGGCCGAAGCTGTCCACCGCGCAGTCGATCATCGCGACGATGTCGCTCTCCCGGGCGACGTCGACCTTCACGAAGCGCGCCGCGTCGCCGTGGCCCGCGGCGGCCGCGAGCTTCAGGGTTTCCTCCCCCGTGGCCGCATTGAAGTCCGCGATCACGACCTTCGCGCCCTCGGCCAGAAAGCGCAGCGCCGTCGCCTGCCCCATGCCGCCCGCGCCACCGGTGACGATCGCGACCTTGTTCTTCAGTCTCATGGGTTTCTTTCCTTTCGTCATGACCCCGGTGCTCGAATGCCTTGAATGAAGCTGGCGGTCAGCCATCAGCTCGTACCGCCTGCTCGAGTGCTTCGGTAGTCCACTGATTCAGGCTCTTGCCCATTGCCTGAGCTTGATCAGAGATTCGATGATAGCCACACCTCGCTCGATGCGCTCTTCGCGGTGATCCCCGACGGGGAACGGAAGAAGAACCCGTGGGCAACAAAGGCCTGCTCCAGGCATTCGTCATTTCTTCGTTCCTGGCAGATCTCGATCGCTTCGTTGAACAGCTCGCCTTGCAAGTGCGCGTCTGGGAAAGTCGTCTTGCTCGGGCTCGTCCGCGTGCCATACACTGGATCCGTGCGCATCGGCCGAGTTGCGCATCTGTGCGCTGGCCCGACAGGCAGGCAAATGCGGAGCGAGCGATTCGTTCAATCCAGCCCCAAGAGGGAGGAGACTCAGCATGTCGAAGACGAACCGCCGCACGATCCTGAAAGGCTCGCTTGCGCTTGTGGCAGCACCGGCAGTCATCACATCCGCCCGTGCACAGGAAAAGGTGAATTGGCGCCTCCAGGCGCACTGGCCGCGATCCTCGGCGTCTTTCGGCCGCAGTCTCGAGGTGCTCGCGAAGGAGCTCGACAGGCAGACCGGCGGGCGCTTTACGCTCGAGCTCCTCGGTGCCGGCGAGATGGCCAAGGGTGCCGAGATCTTCCATCACGTGCGGCGAGGTGTCATCCAGATGGCCATGACCTTCCCGGGCTACAACCTCGGCGAATCCGAACTCTTCGGCCTGTACGCGGGTCTGCCCGGGCTGCTGCGCGAACCCTGGGAGATGATGCACTACACCCGCAACCTGGGCCTCGAGGACGCGGTCAACGAGGACCTGCGCTCGAAGGGGGTCTTCATGCGGGCCGAATTCGTCAACCCGACCGAGCTCGTGTTCAAGCACAAGATCGACGCGAGCACGAACCTGGCCGGGATCAAGGTCCGCTCGGCGGGAACGATGCTCGAGTTTCTTGCGGCTGCCGGGTTCGCGCCGCAGCAGGTTGCAAGTTCCGAGATCTACCAGGCGCTGTCGACCGGAGTCGTCGATGGCGCGCACTGGGGGGCCGCGGCCGGGGCGTTGTCGATCAAGCTGTGGGAGGTCGCGCCGTTTCACATGAAGCCGTCGCTGCAACTTACGAACAACTGCTACATGATCAACCAGGCGGCCTACGACAAGCTGCCCGAGGACTTGCGGGAGATCTTCACCGGCCTGCTCAAGGATCAGTGCTGGCGGCGGACCTTCGAGTACCAGCATGAGGAAGCCGTTGCCTTGCGCACCGGAGTCGAGAAGATGGGCGTAACGGTGGGGCACTATTCCGACGAAGTGATGGCCAAGTTCAACAAGGCGGCAAAGGACATCCTCGCCAAGGAGATGGCCAAGGGACCGAAAGCAAAGGAATTCGGCGACAGGCTGCTGAAGTTCATGGACGATCTTGGCTACGCCTGAGCCGAAGGCCCCGGTTCGTCCACGCGTGCGGCAGCGTCGCGGGTGAACCGGGCCCGGCCGCCGCACGAGGCTGCCCGCCGGAACGGAAGGCCAGGCGCAGCCGCTTCACGTCGGCCGGGTGCAGCTCGCCAAACCGCTGCCCATAAGCGCTACACTCGCGGCGCTGGCGCGACCGCGTGAGCAGGCGATCGCGGGCCGTCGAACGGCGTCGCGATGGCGACGATGCGAGGCGCGCCGGCCATGCAGATGAGGTCGGCGGCGCAAAGGCCCCTTCGAAGGGCAGGTCTGGCGAGCGAGATGTCGATCAAACGGAGCAGCTATCACCACGGCAACCTGCGCGAGGCCCTGATCGGCGCCACGGCTGCCCTGATCGCCGAGCTGGGCCCGCACGCCTTCACGCTTGCGGAAGCAGCCCGGCGGGCGGGGGTATCGCCGGCGGCGCCGTACCGGCATTTCCGGGACCGTGAAGACCTGCTGGAAGCCGTCGCCATGGAGGGATTCGACGCCTTCGCTGCCCGCCTGAAGGCGGCTTTCGACGAAGGCAGGCCGACACCGTTGACGGCGTTCCTGCGCACCGGACAGGCCTACCTGGATTTCGCGCGCGAGCAGCCCGGCCACTACGTGGCGATGTTCGAGTCGGGGCTGTCCATCGCCGGCAACAGCGAGCTCATGCGTGCCGCGACCGCCGCCAACGGGGTGATCGTCGCAGCCGCGGCCGCCCTGTCGGTGCACCTTCCCGCAGAGGGGCGGCCTCCCCCCACCATGGTCGCCAATCACATCTGGGCGCTGAGCCACGGCGTGGTGGAGCTGTTCGGCCGAGGCCAGCCCGGTGGCCGGGCCCCTTACTCCGCGGCCGAGATGCTCGAGAGCGGGGCGTTGATCTACCTGCGTGGCCTTGGCGTGCTGCCACGCTGATACCGGGCGGGGCCAGCCGGCCTCATACGACGAGTCCGAAAGCGCTTGCATCGGCAGAGCATCGTGCTACTATGTAAATGTGAATAACATTCACATTAGATGAGGAACGGAATGGACACACAACTGATTCAACCCACGGTCTGGGATCGGGTCACCGCTGCCTTCACGTCCGCACGGGACTGGCTCGACGAGCGCGGCAAGGCGGCATGGCTGATCGCCATGATCCTCGGTTTCATCTTCGTCTGGCCCGTTGGCCTGGGCATTCTGGCTTACATGATCTGGAGCAAACGCATGTTCGGCTGCCGCTACCACCGGAACCGTCGAGACAATGGTGTCGACGCTCAAGCATTCGCCCCCACCGGAAATGCGGCCTTCGACGCCTATCGCGCCGAAACGCTCAAACGGCTCGAGGACGAGCACCGCGAGTTCCTGGACTTTCTCCAGAAGCTGCGCGAAGCCCGGGACAAGGCGGAATTCGATCAGTTCATGCAGCAGCGCGGCACCGAGGGCTGAGCGGACACTGCACTACGCGGCAGCGGCGCGACGGAAGCAACCCGTCGCGCCGCTTGCCGGCGGCCCGCAAGCTCACGCCGGCAACCGTCATGACATTCATGGAACTACCCCGCGCTGCTCGAGCCACTCGCGCACGCTCGCACCGGCGCCAACAAGTCCGCCCCCTTGGCAAGCGCGTGCCCGGCCGCGACGTCCAGTCGATCGCGTCGATGGAGTTGGTCCAGTGGGTTGCCATAGGGCCGCTGTAGAGAAGAGGGCCTTACTGCGGCGGCATGCCTGAGCGTAGTTTGTGACGCCCAACGATTCAAGTGAGAGGCGTTTGAGATGGCCGCTGGCTTGCGACAGCAAGACGGCGGCCGGGTCAAGCGTCCATTGCAACGTAAAGTTAGACACCGCTGCTCGTTGCTTGAGCATGAAATCGAACACCGAGCGCCTTGGCTACCTTGAGCACCGTGGCAAAGCTCGGATTGCCTTCGGCACTGAGCGCGCGGTAAAGGCTCTCGCGACTCAGGCCCGCATCCTTGGCCACTTGAGACATCCCCTTGGCCCGGGCGACGTCTCCGAGTGCTCTGGCAATCCCGGAAGGGTCATCAGGTGCTTCTTCCAGCCAGGCATCCAGATACGCGGCCATCTCGTCCGGCGTGCGCAGATGTTCCGCAACGTCATAAGAAATCGCTTTCGTGCGTTGTACCCGTTTCGTCGCCTTGGTCATGCCGACTCCGTATGGTTCCTGTTAAGTTCCAGGGCTTTCGCAATGTCCTTCTGCTGCGTCGACTTGTCGCCACCCAGCAAGAGCAGCAAAAGTCGCTGGCCTCGAAACGAGTAGTAGACCCTTTATCCTGGGCCAACATCGATCTTCAGTTCCGAAACCCCCTCGGTCAGATCACGATGAGAGCCCGGATTGCCATGTATCAATCGGTCAACGCGCATGAGAATACGAGCACGCCCGCCCCGATCCTTCAGGCCGTCGATCCAGCTCGCGTACTCATCGGTTTTCTCTACTCGCATGTCGCCACAGTAGCCTATAGGCTACACCCATGCAAGAACATGGCTCAAGGTGTCTAACGTCAAAGCTCAGCGGCAGCGCGCGGGCGGCCGGGTCAAATGTCCGTTGCAGCGACCTGTTATGCCACGTGCTGCATCTTGTTGGCATAGTCCCTTCCCGAGGTCGGCGGCGGCAGCGGACGACCCTCCGCCTCATAGAGGGAGATCATCTCTTCGACGATCTCGACAAGCTCTTCGAAAACTTCTGTCTCGTTGTCGCCATGGCAACCTCCATACAGCAACCCGGGTGAGCTACCCACATAGCATTGGTCTTCTTCCGACCACTCGACAATTTTCGCGTAACGAGCAGAGGCTTTCATTTCTTCGACTCCTGAATTGCCTGCTTCACGGCACGAACCTGATAGTGCTTCGCGTCGCTTCCGGCTTGCCCTGACACCGTGATCGGCCGATCGACCTTGGGGTGAACGTAGTTTCGATGGCTACCCTTCCCGCCCCGGTCCACGAATCCGGCAGCTTCGAGCTCTGCGATGAGTTCTCTGATCTTTGGCGGCATACGCTCACTGTATCAAAGTGGCATAACGTTGGAGTTCACCCGCGGACGGAGGCTGGCGTAGCCAACCGTAGGCCGTCGGGTGCAACGACGGGTTAGGCGTCGCTTTCGTCGTCGTTGCCGTCGTCGTCGTGACTCTGCGATGCGTCGCGCTTTGGCTCACGCATTCCAAGAGCAGCGCGAAACATTGGATGAACCTGAAAGTGCGAAACGGTACGCAGGTTCAGCGTGGACACTTGATGCGGGCCAACGTAAGAGCTGCCGCTACGGCGGAGCGCCTTAAGACCTCCGATGGCCCGGGCTCGCAGGAAGCCAACTTGCCAGAGAACGTCGATGAGAAAGTCAGGGTCTTGCTCCAAGACCCATGTGGCAAACTTATCTGTTCGAAGCTCACCGGTGCAGATCTGCAGGCACAGCATCTCGAGGTCGGATCGTTCAAAGAGATAGACCTTGCCGCGAAAGACTTCGAAGATGCTCTCTAGTCCTGGGTACTGAAATCTGTACTCAGAGGAGATGTCCTTCTGTCGTGCGGCGGAGTAGTCAAGTTCTACGCGTGAGACTACGCCGTAGTCAATTGGCACCAGGTTCTGTGACCGAGCATCGGCGACGGCATCGGAGCAAAACTGAATGAGCTCACGCGGCCGGTACAGCGTACGGTCAACCAAGTAATTGAAAGATTTGGCCTTTCGGTAGCGCAGTGTCTCCGCGAAGATGGAACCCCAAGCCTCATCATTTCCGGAGGCTTTAAGCTCGGGGAATGAGTGTTTGATCCGCATGCCCGCGACCGCGAGCAGGGACGGTTCATCCCAGCGAATCGTCTCAATCAGGTCGCGGTACTTCTGAGTGTCGTCGTAAAGCGCAGGGATGCTGTCGTAAAGCTCCTGACGCAACGAGATGTAGACGGTCAGCCTGGTAGATAGCTCATTCAGCCAGATCGCGGCCTGGAAGAGCCCCGATACAAAGGCCTTCGCGTCCTCGGAGTTGTCCCAACCTTTGTCGAGTTCATCCACTAGGACCACCAAGGAGCGCTTGTCAAGAAGCTCCTTGATGCATGGAATGAGTGGCTCTAGCTCCTGCAGGCGATACAGCTTGGCCAGCTCGGATGTCTTCAGAGAGGCCTCTGCCGGCCCAATCTTGAATCCCTCGATTCGCTTCAAGTAGGAGATGAGAACAGCGATGGGATTCTCCTGTTCGCCTTCCACGTGATCGCGAAGGAAGGAGTAGACCTTCGCTGCACTGCCGGTCTTGAGCCGCGGGCCAGAACGTGTGAGCTCCTGCATTACAAGGATCAGAATCAGATACTTCCACGAGGAGGTGAAGGCTCCGTGCTTGGCCCACGAGCCCTCACTTTCTGCTCGGAGCACCGAGCTCAGCATTTCGTAGGAGTAGTGATCCGGGTTCAGTTCAAGCACGTGTGCGCCTGACTTGCGGGCTCGATCGGCAAGGATCTTGAAGATCGCACTCTTGCCAGTGCCGCGATTGCCTAGCACGATGGTCCTTGAACGGTCGGCGAGCCGCTTGAAGGCATCTGACTCGACGAAGTAGTCTGTGAGGCCAAGTGCGATGTCACGCTCCGCGGCTGGAGCACCGAAGTTCATACGCTTCAGGTCGATCTGCATGTAGAGATTGTGCTCCTGAGAGATGCTTGCGACGCCTAACGTTGTGGTGTGCGACGGGCCATGCCGCCTATCGGTCGATATCGCGAGACGCTGGTGGCCCGTCCGCACCACCACGGGGTTAGCCGCCTAGAAGCGAAATGCCGGTACATTCGCGAATTGTCTCGAGAGTCGATTCGCCAAGGCTTCGCCCTTTTCCTTTTCTTCACCTGTGAGCGCTCGTTCGAACTCCTCAAGCAGTCCTTCGGCTTCCTGAGAAATTAGCTCGCCGCGATTAGCGGTGATCGAGAGCCATGCGTAGGACTTAACGTTGACCTGCCCGGGCAATTTCGGACCAGGAGTTTT
>JAMLIN010000019.1 GCA_023954135.1 Burkholderiaceae bacterium
GGCACCACCAGCAGGCTGAGCACGGTGGACGTGATGAGCCCGCCGATCACCGCCACCGCCATGGGCGAGCGGAAGCTCATGTCCGCATCGCCCAGGGCGAGGGCGATGGGGGTCATGCCCGCGCCCATGGCGAGCGTGGTCATGATGATCGGGCGGGCGCGCTTGTGGCAGGCGTCGAGCAGCGCGTCCAGGCGGCTCATGCCCGCGACGGCCGGCCGGCCGTCGCTGCCGTCGTGCCCGCGCCGCGCCACGATGGCGTACTCCACCAGCAGGATGGAGTTCTTGGTGGCGATGCCCATGAGCATGATCAGCCCGATGAGCGAGGGCATGGAGAAGCTCTTGCCCGCCAGCAGCAATGCCACGAACGCGCCGCCGAGCGATAGCGGCAGCGCTGCCAGGATGGTGACGGGCTGCAGGAAATCCTTGAACAGCAGCACCAGCACGATGTAGATGCACACCACGCCCGTGAGCATGGCCAGGCCGAAGCTGGCGAAGAGCTCCCCCATCATCTCGGCATCGCCCACGTCGATCAGGCGCACGCTGGCGGGCAGGTCGCGCACCGCGGGGAGCTGGCGCACCGCCTCGGTCACCTCGCCCAGGCCTCGATCGCCCAGCTCGATCTCGAAGTTGACGTTGCGCGAGCGGTCGTAGCGGCTGATGACGGCCGGTCCGCCCGCCACCGAGAGCTGCGCCACCTCGCCCAGCCGCACCGGGCCCCGGCTGCCCGGCACCGCGAGGCGCTCCAGCACCGACAGGTCCTCGCGCGCCGCGTTGTCCAGGCGCACGACGATGGGTATCTGCCGCTGCGCGAGATTGAGCTTGGGCAGGTACTGCTCGTAGTCGCCCACGGTGGCCACGCGAAGCGTCTCGGCGATGGCCTGCGAGGTCACGCCCAGGTCGGCGGCGCGCGCGAAGTCGGGACGCACCGCGATCTCGGGGCGCACCAGGCTGGCGGTCGAGCCGACCCCGCCGATGCCGGGAATGGTGCGCAGGCCCCGCTCCACGGAACGCGCCGCGTCGGCCAGGGCCTGCGGATCCTCGCTGGACAGCGCCAGGATGTACTTGTCGTTCGATCCGCCCAGGCCCACCTTGACGCGCACGCCGGGCACGTCCTGCATGGCCGCGCGCAGGCGCTGCTCGATCACCTGCTTGCGCGGGCGCTCCTGGCGTGGCGTCATGCGCAGCGTGAGCGTGGCCTTGCGCGGATCCTCCGCGCCGCTTCCCGCGAAGGGGTCGGCGCCGGCCGATCCGCCGCCTATCGTCGTGTAGATGCTCTCCACGTGGCCGACGCCCATCGCGCGCTGCGTGGCGAGGGCGACGGCGGCGCGGGTGTCGGCCAGCTTGCTGCCGGGCGGCAGCTCGAGCGTCACCTGGGTCTGCGCGTTGTCGTCGGCCGGTATGAAGCCCGAGGGCAGCAGCGGGATCAGCGCCAGCGAGCCCACGAAGAAGAGCAGCGCGCCGATGAGGGTGAGCACGCGGTGGGACAGGCACCATCGCGAGGCGCGCATGTACGTGGCCAGCCAGCGCGGCTCGCGCGCGGCGGCCACCATGGGCTTGAGCATGTAGGCCGCCATCATCGGCGTGAGCAGCCGTGCCACGACCAGCGAGGCGAAGACCGCGAGCGCCGCGGTCCAGCCGAACTGCTTGAAGAAGCGCCCGGCGATGCCGCTCATGAACGCCGTGGGCAGGAACACCGCGATCAGCGAGAACGTGGTGGCGATCACGGCCAGCCCGATCTCGTCGGCCGCTTCCATGGCCGCCTGGTAGGGCGTCTTGCCCATGCGCAGGTGGCGCACGATGTTCTCGACCTCGACGATGGCGTCGTCCACCAGGATGCCCACCACCAGCGACAGCGCGAGGAGCGTGATGATGTTGATCGAGAAGCCCAGCAGGTACATGCCGATGAAGGCCGGGATCACCGACAGCGGCAGCGCCACGGCCGAGATGATCGTGGCGCGCCAGTCGCGCAGGAACAGCCACACCACCACCACCGCGAGGAGGGCGCCCTCGTACAGCAGGCGCATCGAGCTGTCGTACTCGTCCTGCGCGATGTCCACGAAGTCCACCGTGCGCGTGAGCTCGAGATCGGGGTGCTCGGCCTGGAGCTGCTCCAGCGCCCTCTGCACGCCCGCGCCCACCTCCACCTCGCTCGCGCCGCGGCTGCGCGAGACCTCGAAGCCGATCACCGGCTGGTCGTCGAGCAGCGCGGCGCTGCGCGGCTCGGCCACGGTGTCGGTCACCGTGGCCACCTGATCCAGGCGGATGTGGCGCCCGCCCGAGATCGGGATCTCCAGCGCCGCGATCTCCTGCGCCGTCTGCACCGTGGCCAGCGTGCGCAGCGGCTGCTCGGCGCCGCCCAGCTCGGCGCGCCCGCCGGCGCTTTCCACCTGCACGTCGCGCAACTGGCGCGACACCTCGGCCGCCGTGGCGCCCAGCGCCTGCAGCCGCGCCGGGTCCAGCGCCACGAGCACCTCGCGCGTGACCCCGCCCACGCGCGTGACCGCGCCCACGCCGGGCACGGCGAGCAGGCGCCGCGTGAGCGTGTCGTCCACGAACCACGACAACTCCTGCTCGTCCAGCTTGCCCGACGCGATGGCGAAGGCCAGGATGGGCTGGGCAGAGAGCTCCAGCTTGGTGACGATGGGGTCGCGCAGGTCGGCCGGCAGGTCGGCGCGCACGCGCGAGACCGCCGAGCGCACATCGTCCACGGCCTCCTGCACGGGCTTCTCCAGCCGGAACTCGGTGGCGATGGTGGCCGTGCCGTCGGTCAGGGTGGTGGTGATGTGCTTGAGCCCCTGCAGGGTGGCGATGGCGTTCTCGATCTTGCGCGCCACGTCCGATTCGAGCTGTCCCGGCGCCGCTCCGGGCAGCGAGGCCGTGACCATGACGACGGGCAGGTCCATGTCGGGGAAGTTCTGCACCTTCATGGCGCGGAACGACAGCAGGCCGGCCAGCGTCAGCAGCACGAACACCATGGCTGCCGGGATGGGGTTCCTGATCGACCAGGCGGAGAGGTTCATGGCCGACCCCCCTGATTCGTCGCTGCCCGCGTCTCGCGGGCCGGCGCTGGCGCCTGTTCCGGCTCCGGTGCGCCGGCCACGCGCACCAGGTCGCCGTCGTTCAGGAAGGCGCCGCCCTGCTGCACGATGCGCGCGCCCGGCGCGAGGCCGTCGGTGATCTCCACGTCGGCGCCGTGGCGCTGGCCGGTCCGCACGCGGCGCATGGCGACGCGGGAATCCTCGTCCAGCTCGAAGACGTGGCTGAACCCGTCTCGCACCACCACGGCCGACAGCGGTACCGACAGCGCGTCGCGCACGCCCAGCAGGAACTCGCCGCGCGCGAACATGCCGGCGCGGATGTCCGGGTGCGTGGGCAGGTCCACGTAGACCAGCGCATTGCGCGTGGCCGGATCCACCGTGGGCGCGAGCACGCGCACGGTCCCCTCCACCTGCGCGCCGCTGGCGGCGGTGACGGTGGCCGTGGCCCCGGGGCGCAGGCGCGGCAGGTCGCTGGAAGTGACCTCCGCGCGCCACTCCAGCCGGCCCTTGCTCACCATGCGGAACAGTTCCGTGCCCGCGCCCACCACCGCGCCCACGGTGGCCGTGCGCGCGGAGATCACGCCGCTGTCGGGGGCCAGCACCTTCGTATGCCCGAGCCGCAGCTGCTGCACCTCGAGCCCGGCCTGCGCGGCCTGCACGCGTGCCTGCGCCGTCTGCGCGGCGGTGGTGTATTGCTCGATCTGCTGCCGGCTCATGGCGCCCGAAGCGCTGAGCGCGCCCGCGCGCTTCGCATTGGCCTGCGCCTCGACCAGGGCGGCGCGCGCCTCGGCCAGGTTGGCGCGGGCCTGGGCCACGTCGGCCTGGATGGTCTCGGGAGCGAAGGTGGCCAGCACCTGGCCGGCGCGCACCGTGTCGCCCACGTTCACGCGCACCTCGGCCAGGCGCAGACCGCCGACCTCGGCGCCGATGCTGGCTTCCTCCCATGCGACCACGTTGCCGTTGGCCGGCAGGCGCTCGGCCACCGCGCCATGCACGGGCCGGGTGACGACCACGGTCAGCGCGGGGCGCGGCGCGGCTTCGGGGGCCGCCTGCTCCGCGCGCGGCGAGCAGGCGGCCACCAGCGCGGCGAGGAGGGTCAGGACGACCGGGGCGATGAGGGAGGAGAAGGGGGCCGGGTGCTGCATGGAGGGGATCCGTTGTTATTTCAGACTGCGGAAGTTCGGGGCGTGGCGACCGACGGAAGGCGCGTCGTGCGCGATGGCGCGAATCCGGCCGCTAGGAGGACACGTCGTGCCGCGGCGGCGCCGCCTCCAGCCCGGCGGCGCGCAGGATGTCCTCCACCCTGCGGGTCACCTCGGGTGTCATCGCGATCGGCCGGCCCCATTCGCGATCGGTCTCGCCGGGCAGCTTGCCGGTCGCGTCGATCCCCATCTTGGAACCGAGGCCCGAGACCGGCGACGCGAAGTCGAGATAGTCGATCGGCGTGTTCTCGACCAGGGTGGTGTCGCGCGCCGGGTCGACCCGGGTCGTGATCGCCCAGATCACCTGTTGCCAGTCGCGGACGTCGATGTCGTCGTCGGTGACCACGATGAACTTCGTGTACATGAACTGGCGCAGGAAGCTCCAGATCCCGAACATCACCCGCTTGGCGTGGCCGGGATACTGCTTGCGCATCGAGACCACCGCCATCCGATACGAGCAGCCTTCGGGCGGCAGGTAGAAGTCGACGATCTCGGGGAACTGCCGGCGCAGGATCGGGACGAAGACTTCGTTCAGCGCGAGCCCGAGGACCGCGGGCTCGTCGGGAGGCCGGCCCGTGTAGGTGGAGTGATAGATGGCGTCGCGGCGCATCGTCAGCCGGTCGATGGTGAATACCGGGAACCAGTCGCGTTCGTTGTAGTAGCCGGTGTGGTCGCCGAAGGGGCCCTCGAGCGCCATCTCCCAGCCGCAGCGCGCCGCCGCGGGCAGCGCTTCGACCGAATCGAGCTCGAGCCCGGCGGCCCGGGCGTTGGCCAGCGTGGCGAGCCCGTCGGGATCGGGGCGGATGCCGCCCTCGAGGACGATCTCGGCGCGGGCCGGCACCTGCAGCGAGCTGCCGAGGCACGCGGCGAGCTCGGTGCGGGCGCCGCGCAGCAGGCCGGCGAACTGGTATTCCGACAGGGCGTCGGGCACCGGGGTCACCGCTCCGAGCATCGTCGCCGGATCGGCCCCGAGCACGGTGGCGATGGGGAAGGGCGGCGGCAGGCCGGCCGCGGGAGGATGCGCGGCGATGTGGTCGCGGAAGTCGAGGGCGCCGCCGCGATGGGCGAGCCAGCGCATGATCGTCCGGTTCGGACCGATCACCTGCTGGCGATAGATGCCGAGGTTCTGGCGCTTGCGCGCCGGACCGCGGGTGACGACCAGTCCCCAGGTGATCAGCGGACCGGCGTCGCCCGGCCAGCAGGTCTGCACCGGCAGGGACGCGAGATCGACGTCGCTGCCCTCGAGCACGACCTCCTGGCAGGGCGCCGAACGCACCTGCTTCGGCGCCATCGCGAGCACCTGCCTGAGCATCGGCAGCTTGTCCCAGGCTTCGCGCAGCCCGCGCGGCGGCTCGGGTTCCTTCAGGTAGGCGAGCACCTCGCCGATCCCGCGCAGTTCCTCGATCCCCTGGGCGCCCATCCCGAGCGCGACCCGTCGCGGGGTGCCGAACAGGTTGGCGAGGACGGGCATCCCGAAGCGGCGTTCGCCGTCGACCGGCGCGTCGAACATCAGGGCAGGGCCGCCGGCGCGCAGGATCCGGTCGGCCAGTTCGGTCATCTCGAGTCTCGGCGAAACCGGTTTGTCAAGATGTTGCAATTCGCCCAGTTCGGAAAGTTTCTTAACGAAATCCCGTAAATCACTGTATTTCACCGGATTTTCCTTGGCGATTTCGAGTGGCGGAATATTCGGCGCAATTCTGGCGCCAAGTTCGGCATTGACCGGCCGCTCGCCCGGTTCATAGAATTCGCCTTGTCCTTCGGAATCGATTCGACAGGGGCACCGAATATAGCGCGCGGATCCCGGTCGGTGGCCGGATCCGGAATTGCAGCGCGCACGAGGGGTTCAGTGACCATGCCCCACGGTCGTCGCCGCCCGAGGCAGGGAGCGGGTGGCTCGATGGCGGCCGCAGAGCAATCGACAAGCACTCGCTCGAAGTGCCAGGCAGTCGGCGCATGTCGACAGGAGGCCGGATGCAAGACGCGAGCCATGCTTATCGCGCGGTCGGGGCGCACAACCCCGGGCGCGGTGCCGCGCGCGCGCGGTCGACCGGTGTCGTCGTCGCGGTCGCCGGAGTCGCCGTGCTCGCCGCCGCGCTGGGCAGCCTGCAGTCCGCCGACCCGATAGCCGAGCGCGCCCCGGCGGTCGAGTTGCGCCCGGTCGCCGCGCCGGCCCTGTCCGTGATGTCGATCGACCTCCTGCTGATCACACCCACCAACCCTGTGCCGATCACCCTCGGCGAGGATTCTCCGCTCGGTTCCCTCGAGGTACCCGCCCTCGATGCGCAGCAGCTCAATCTTGCCCGCTTCATCGCGCAGCGCTACCGGGTCGCCCTGGCCGACACCGAGAACTATGTGCGCTATGCGTTCCTGGTGGCCGACGAGTTCTCGCTCGACCCCCTGCTGCTGCTCGCGGTGATGTCGATCGAGTCGAGCTTCAATCCGCGCGCCCGCAGCTCCAAGGGCGCCAAGGGCCTGATGCAGGTTCTCGCCCGGGTCCATACCGACAAGTTCGAGCCCTATGGCGGCACCGAGAAGGCCTACGACCCCCTGGTGAACATCCGGGTGGGGGCGCGCATCCTGCGTGACTACATCGTGCGCGACGGCTCGGTGCGCGCCGCGCTCAAGTCCTATGTCGGGGCGGCCCTGCTGTCGCACGATTACGGCTACGGTCGCAAGGTCCTGCGCGAGCATGCCCGGCTGACGGCGGCCGCCGCGCCGGGCGACATCGCGATGCGATCGCCCGCCGGGCCCGTGCGCGGCATCACCTCGTCGGGCAGCCCGGCGAAGTCGCGCGTCGCCGCCGACGCGCCGACGCCGATCCTCGCGCCCGAGGCCGGGCTGTCGGTCGATCATGGCACCGATGCCGCGGCGGCCGATGCGCCGGCGCCGGCCGGCGCCGCCGGGGCGCCGGTCAAGGTCCAGGGATCGGGTTGAACCGGCCGAGGTGGCCGCGCAGGCGGCGCACCGCTTCCTCGAGGTTCTCCTGGCTCGTCGCATACGACAGGCGCAGATAGCGCTGCGGCTGGTTGGCTCCGAAATCCGCCCCGGGCACGAGCGACACGTCGATCGCCTCGAGCAGCTCGGCGCAGAAGGCTTCGCTGTCGTCGGAGAACGGGCTGCAGTCGACGTAGACGTAGAAGGCGCCGTCGGGTTCGACCGGTACGCCGAAACCGAGCTCGCGCAGGGCCGGCACGATGTAGTCGCGCCGGGCGCGGAAGGCTTCGCGCCGCTCGTCGAAGATCTCCTGCGCCTCTCGGGTGAAGCAGGCGAGCGCGGCATGCTGTGCCAGGGCCGAAGGACAGATGACGAGGTTCTGCGCCAGCTTCTCGAACTCCGGCGCGAGGTGCTCGGGAACCACCAGCCAGCCGAGTCGCCAGCCGGTCATGTTGAAGTACTTCGAGAAGCTGTTGGCGACGATGACGTCGTCGCCCAGGGCGAGGGCGCTGTGGACATCGCCCGAGAAGTCGAGCCCCTGGTAGATCTCGTCGACGATGGCGAAGCCCCGGCGTTCCCGCACCGCTTCGATGATCCCGCCGAGCTCGTCGAAGGCGATCGTGGTGCCGGTCGGGTTGGCCGGGGTCGAGAGCAGGACACCGCGCGCCTGCGCGCCCCAGTGCGCCTCGAGGAGCGAGCGGCTCATCTGGAAACGGGTCGACGGGCCCACCGGCACCGGCACCGGCTCGCCGTCGAAGGCGGCGACGAAGTGCCGGTTGCAGGGATAGCCCGGATCGGTCAGCAGGACCCGGTCGCCCGGATCGACGAGGGCACAGCAGGCCAGCGTCAGCGCGCCCGATGCGCCGGCGGTGACGAGGATCCGCGCCGGGGCGACGTCGATGCCGAAGCGCTGGGCGTACCAGCCCGAGATCGCCGTGCGCAGTTCGAGCGTGCCGTTGGACGGGGTGTAGCGGCTGCGGCCGGCGCGGGCGGCAGCTTCGAGCGCGTCGAGCACCGGGGGCGGGGCGGTGAAGTCGGGTTCGCCGATCGAGAGATGGATCACCGGATGGCCGGCCGCCTGCCGGGCCATGGCGCGGCCGACGAGCTCCATGACGCGAAACGGGGCGATCCGGCGCGTACGGCGCGCGAGGGACGGATAGGACATTGCGGAGCCTGCCACAATCAAAGCCCGAATTTAACCGATCGCCGGGCCGCGGCCGGTCGCTGGCCGCAAGCGTGTCGTCGCCGCCGCGCCGATGCCCGTCCCGTGCCTGTTCGTCGCCCGTCCTGCAGCCTGCCGATGTCCGCCTGATGTCTCGCCGCAACCCCTCGACCGACCCAGCCTGGTTCGGGCGCCGCCTGCGCGCGGCGCTGCGCGGACGCGTCGAGGCCGATGGGGCGCGCTGGCCGGTCGCGCGGCCCGCGGACGAGGCCGACCTGCGAGTGGCCACCGAGATCGCGGCACAGGCCGGCGTGCCGCTGGCGGTTCGCGGCGCCGGGCTGGACTCGCCGGGCATGGGAGGGGTGGATGCGCTGGTGCTCGATTGCCGGCAACTCGATGCCGTCCTCGATTTCGATCGCGATGCGGGCTGCATCGAGGCGCAGGCCGGGCTGACGCTTGCCGCGCTGGATGCGATCGCCGCGCCCCAGGGCTGGCGGCTGGCGCTCGATGCGCCGGGACGGGGCGCGTCGACCCTCGGCGGCCTGGTCGGGATCGACGCCCGCTTGCGGGCGAGCGCGGCCGTCGCGATCGGCTCGCGGCTCGAGGGGATCGAGGTACTGCTCGCCGACGGCACCGTCCAGCGATTCGGGCCCTTCGGCGTCGCCGATGCCACCCGTCTCGAAAGCACGCGCGCTTCGGCGCTGGTGTCGGGCCTGTTCGAGATCGCCGCCCGCGAGCGCGAGACGCTGGCGCGCGACTGGCCGATGCGGGTCGTGCCGTCGCTCGGCTTTCGCTTCACGGCGCTCGGGGCGATCCCGGGGGCGGTGGGCGATGCCGGTGCCGCGGTGAACCTGGCGGGCCTGCTGGCGGGCTCGCGCGGTGCCCTGGCGATCAGCCAGCGGATCCGCCTGCGGCTCGATCGCCGGCCGGCGCATCGGCGCTGGCTCGCGCTTGCCGCGGATTCGTTTGCCGAGGGCCTCGTCCGCCTGCCGGCGATCGCCGGTCACGGGCCGGTGATGGCGGGCCTGTTCGATGCGTCGGCGCTGGCGCTTGCGCCCGGCCGCGCGCTCGCCGGCCTGCTCGGGCCCCTGCCCGCGGCCGGTGCGCTCCTGCTCGCGGAGTTCGAAGGCGAGGATGCCGCGCGAATCGAGGCCGGGCTCGGCCGGGTGCTGGCGACCTGCAGCGGATCGGGGCTGCGGCCGTTGCGCCTGCCCGCGTCCCTCGGGCAACGGCTCGCGACGCAGGTCGACGCGCTGCGCATGGCGCTGGCCGACACGGTGCCCGGACCGGCGGCGACGATCCTGCCCGAGGACTGCCGCCTGCCGCCCGAGCGCCTGGTCGAGGGCTGGCGCAGGATCGATGCCCTGCTCGCGGAGCGGCGCCTGCGGGTGCGGTGGTTCGCCGGGGGCCACGACGGTCGGCTCTCGCTGCGCGCCGCCGATCCCGCGAGCGCCCGCGCCATGGTGCGCGACGGCGCGCTCGCGGCCGCGGTATGCCGGATCGTGCGCGAGCTCGGCGGAGCGATCGACGGCGATCGGCTCGACCCGGCCGCTCGCGCCGCGCTGGTGCCCCTGCAGTTCGGCGCGGCGCTCGCGGCGGCGGGGGAGAAAGCGCGTGCCCTGTTCGATCCGCAGAACCGGCTCGCGCCTTTCGTCGGCGGCGCTTGACCCGGCTGCCGTCGAAGTTTCACTCGACGCGGCCGCTCGCTTGCGGCGATCATCGATGCCATGGTCTCTCGAATCATCCCGGTCGATGCCTTCGACCTCGTCGTCTTCGGCGCGACCGGCGACCTCGCCAGCCGCAAGATCTTTCCCGCGCTCTACAAGCGCCTGCTCGCCGGCCAGGTGCCGGCCGATGCCCGCGTCATCGGTCTCGCCCGCGCGGCACATACGCCCGAGGCCTTCCGCCACCAGCTCGCCGCCTCGATTCGCGCCCATGTCGGCACCGCGGTCGACGAGGCGTGCCTCGCGCGATTCGTCTCCCAGGTGGACTACCTGCAGCTCGACGTGCTCGGCGAGGCCGGCTGGGCCGAGCTGGTGGCGCGGCTGGGCGAGCACGGCGCGCGGATCCGGGTCTTCTATCTCTCGGTCGCGCCCGGCCTCTTCTCGCCGATCTGCGACCGCCTCTGGCGCCATGGCATCACCACGGTGCAATCGCGCATCGTCGCCGAGAAACCCTTCGGGCACGACTTCGAGAGCGCCCGCGCCCTGAACCTGCACCTGGCCGCGCACTTCGCCGAGTCGCAGCTCTACCGGATCGACCATTACCTCGGCAAGGAGACGGTCCAGAACCTGATGGCGATCCGCTTCGCCAACGCCCTGTTCGAGCCGCTGTGGAACGCCCGCTTCGTCGACCATGTCCAGATCACGGTCGCCGAGACGATCGGCGTCGAGGGACGCGGCGAGTACTACGATCATGCCGGCGCCCTGCGCGACATGGTGCAGAACCACCTGATGCAGTTGCTGTGCCTGATCGCCATGGAGCCGCCGTCGCGCTTCGCACCCGATCCGGTGCGCGACGAGAAGCTCAAGGTGATCCGGGCGATCGAGCCCTTCGATGCCGAACGGGTGCGCGAGGACACGGTCCGTGGCCAGTACCGCGCGGGGGCCGACGTGCCTTCCTATGCCGACGACATCGGCCGGACCGGCTCGCGCACCGAGAGCTTCGTCGCCATGAAGCTGCGGATCGCCAACTGGCGATGGTCCGGGACGCCCTTCTACCTGCGTACCGGCAAGCGGCTGCGCGCCCGGTTCTCCGAGATCGCGGTCGCGTTTCGCGAGGTGCCGCATTCGGTGTTTGCCCAGACGGTCAGTCGCCTGCCGGCCAACGTGCTGGTGATCCGCCTGCAGCCGGACGAGGGCATCACCCTGCGCATGACGATCAAGGAGCCGGGGCCGGGCGGCATGCGGCTGATGGAAGTGCCGCTCGACATGAGCTTCGCCGAGGCGCTGGTCGGCAAGGGCCTGCACATGCCGGATGCCTACGAGCGCCTGCTGATGGACATCGTCCGCGGCGACCAGACGCTGTTCATGCGCGGCGACGAGGTCGAGGCGGCCTGGGCCTGGGTCGATCCCATCGCCGCCGCCTGGGAGCTCGATCGTCGCCAGCCCCAGCCCTACGATCCGGGGACTTCCGGCCCGGACGATGCCCTGATGCTGATGCACCGCGACAACCGGCGCTGGCGCGGCATCGGCGAGTAGCCATGGCCGAGGTCCGCTTCATCGAGCGGGCGGCGCCCGAGCTCGCCGATCTGCTCGCCCGCGATGTGGCGGGCTGGCTCGCCGATGCGATCGGGCGTCGCGCAAGGGCCAGCCTGGTCGTGCCCGGCGGCACCACGCCGGGGCCTTTCCTCGATGCGCTGGCGAATCGCCCGATCGACTGGGCGCGGGTATCCGTCGTCGCCAGCGACGAGCGCCGGGTATCGCTCGCCTCGCCGCGCTCGAACGAGGCGATGATCCGCGCCCGCCTGCTGCGCGGGCCGGCGGCCGCTGCACGTCTCGTGAGCCTGCTGCCGGCGGGCGAGGGCGCCGGGGCGATGGACGAGGTGCGGGCGCGGGTGCGCCCCTTGCTGCCCTTCGATGTGTGCGTGCTCGGCCTGGGCGAGGATGGGCACACCGCATCGCTCTTTCCGGCGGCCGACCGGCTGGCCGAGGCGCTCGCCGACGATGCGCCGGCGGTGCTGCCGATCCGCGCCCCCGGCGCCGCCGAGGCGCGCCTCACCCTGTCGGCCGCCGTGCTGCGCGATGCCGATCGCGTCTGCCTGCTGCTGTCCGGTCCGGCCAAGCGCGAGACGCTCGGCCGGGCCATGCGGCCCGGGCCTGCCGCCGACATGCCGGTGCGCGCGATCCTCGCCAGGCCCGGCCTGGTCGATGTCTACTGGAGTCCGTAAAGGAGGTCGTCATGAATGTCCACTCCCGCCTCGCCAGCGTGACCGGGCGCATCGCCGAACGCAGCCGGGAGAGCCGCGGCGCCTACCTCGCGCGAATCGAAGCGGCCCGCAGCCAGGGCCCGCGGCGCGGAGCCATGGGCTGCGGCAATCTCGCCCATGCGGCGGCCGGTTGCGCGGCTGCCGACAAGACCGACATGGCGGGCAACACCCGGCCCAACCTCGGGATCGTCACCGCCTACAACGACATGCTCTCGGCGCACCGGCCCTACGAGCACTATCCGGAGCGGATCCGCGCCTTCGCCCGCGAGTTCGGCGGCACCGCGCAGGTCGCAGGCGGCGTGCCCGCGATGTGCGACGGGGTGACCCAGGGACGGGCCGGCATGGAGCTGTCCCTGTTCTCGCGCGACGTCATCGCGCTCGCCACCGCGGTCGCGCTGTCGCACGACGCCTTCGACGCGGCGCTCTGCCTCGGGATCTGCGACAAGATCGTTCCCGGCCTGGTGATCGGCGCGGCCACCTTCGGCCATCTTCCCTTCGTGTTCATTCCGGGCGGGCCGATGCCCACGGGCATCTCGAACCCGGAAAAGAACGTCGTGCGCCAGGCGTATGCCGCGGGCAAGGCGGGTCGGGAGGAGCTGCTCGAAGCCGAGATGGCTTCGTATCACGCACCCGGCACCTGCACCTTCTACGGCACCGCGAACACCAACCAGATGCTGATGGAGTGCATGGGCCTGCATGTCCCGGGCGCGAGCTTCGAGAATCCCGGCACGCCGCTGCGCGAGGCGCTGACTCGCGAAGGCGTGCGACGGGCGCTCGCGATCACCGCGCTGGGCGACGACTACACCCCGATCGGCCGGGTGCTGGACGAGAAGGCCTTCGTCAACGGCATCGTCGCGCTGCATGCGACCGGCGGCTCGACCAACCTGACCCTGCACCTGATCGCGATGGCGCGCGCCGCCGGCATCCTGCTCGACTGGGAGGATTTCTCGGAGCTCTCCGACCTGACGCCCCTGCTCGCGCGCGTCTATCCGAACGGCACCGCGGACGTGAACGAGTTCCATGCCGCCGGCGGAATCGCCTTCGTGATCGGGGAGCTGCTCGATGCCGGCCTGCTGCATCCGGACACCACCACGATCAACGGCACCGGCCTCGAGGCCTATGCCCGGCCCGTCGCGCTCGATGCCCGGGGGCGCCTGCGGTGGTCCACGCCCGCGGCGCGCGAGAGCGGCGACGAGTCGATCCTGCGGCCGGTGGCGGCGCCCTTCGACGAGCACGGCGGCCTGCGGCGGCTGCAGGGCAATCTCGGCACCGGCGTCATCAAGATCTCGGCCGTCAAGCCGGAGCTGCATCGGATCGAAGCCCCGGCGCGAGTGTTCGCCGACCAGAACGAGGTGATCGCCGCCTTCATGGCGGGCGATCTGGATCGAGACTTCGTCTGCGTGGTCCGCTTCCAGGGCCCGAAGGCCAACGGCATGCCCGAGCTGCACAGCCTGATGCCGAGTCTCGGCGTGCTGCTCGACCGGGGCTTCCGGGTTGCGCTGGTGACCGACGGGCGGATGTCCGGCGCTTCCGGGAAAGTGCCGTCGGCGATCCATCTCAGTCCCGAGGCGGTCGACGGCGGTCCGATCGGGCGCCTGCGCGACGGCGACATGCTGCGGCTCGATGCCGCGGCCGGCACGCTCGACGTGCTGGTCGACCCCGCCGAGTGGGCGGCCCGGGAGCCCGCGCAGGCCGAGCTCGCCACCCATGGTTGCGGTCGCGAGCTCTTCGCGAGCTTCCGCGAAAGGGTCGGGACGGCAGAGTCCGGCGCCTCGGTCCTCTTCTGAACGGCCGATCCTTCACTCGGGCGCTTGGAACAGGTCGAGGTTCTCGCCGACGCGCGTCGGCGTGGCGTCGGCGTTCGCCGCTTCGCCGGCCCTGGCGAGCTTGCCCATGCGCACCCCGACGAGCCGGATGCGGCGCGTCTGCGGGGCCCGGGCGAGGCACCCGAAGGCGACCCGGCGGATGGTCGCCGCGTCGGCGCAGGCGACCGGGCAGGTCGTCTCGCGGGTGACGTGGCGAAAGTCGTCGTAGCGCAGCTTGATGCCGATGGTGCGACCGACGTAGCCGCGCCTTGCCAGATCCTCCGCGAGGCCCTGGCACAGGCGGGCGAGGATGGCGGCGACCGCCTGCCGGTCGCGGCGAAGATGCAGGTCGGTCTCGACGGTGGTCTCGCGACTGAAGGACACCGGCTCGCTGTCGGTGACCACCGGCCGGTCGTCGCGGCCGTGGGCGGCCTCGCGCAGGAAGCTCGCGTAGCGGGCGCCGAAGTTCGCGTGCAGCAGCGTGGGCGGGGCGGCGGCGAGCTCGCCGATGGTCCGGATGCCGAGCGTCGTGAGCTTCGCCTCGGCCTTCGGCCCGATGCCGTTGATCCGCCGTACCGCCAGCGGCCAGATCCGCGACTCGAGATCGCCGTGCTCGATGATCGTGAGCCCGTCGGGCTTGTCCATGTCGGAGGCGAGCTTGGCGAGCTGCTTGTTCGGCGCGATGCCGATCGAGCAGGTCAGGCCGGTCGCCGCCCGGACCGCCGCCTTCAGCCGGCGCCCGAGCACCGCGCCGCGTTCGAGCTCGACACCGGCGACGTCGCCGAGATCGAGGTAGATCTCGTCGATGCCGCGGTCCTCCATCACCGGGGCGATCTCGATCACGGCGGCCTTGAAAGTGCGCGACACCGAACGGTAGCGATCGAAGTCGGCGGGCAGGAACACGCAATCCGGGCAGAGCTCGCGGGCGCGGCGCAGTGCCATGCCCGAACGAATGCCGAAGCGGCGCGCCGCATAGTTGGCGGTGGTGACGACGCCGCGGGCGGAAGGGTCGCCGGCCCCGCCGATGGCGACCGGCCGGTCGGCAAGCTCCGGTCGCGACAGCAGCTCGACCGACGCATAGAAGGCGTCCATGTCGAGGTGGGCGATGCGGCGGTCGGCGTCGGTCAAGCGCGGATCCTGGAAACGGGGCGGCCGTGCAGCACGGATCGCACCGGCGCAGGGCTCGCAGGATGAAGGATAATCGCTGCGACCTCCCGTCATACGGGCCTGCTTCCCGCACCACGGAATCGCGACATGGACCCGCAACTGCGCCAGGCGGCACTCGAGTACCACGAATTCCAGCAGCCCGGAAAGATCGAGGTGATCGCCACCAAGGGGCTGAGCAACCAGCGAGAGCTCGCGCTCGCCTATTCGCCGGGGGTGGCGGCCGCCTGCGCCGAGATCGTCGCCGATCCCGCGAACGCCAGCCGCTACACGGCGCGCGGCAACCTCGTCGCGGTTGTCACCAACGGCACCGCGGTCCTCGGCCTGGGCGACATCGGGCCGCTCGCCGCCAAGCCGGTCATGGAAGGCAAGGCGGTGCTGTTCAAGGAGTTCGCGGGCATCGACGTCTTCGACCTCGAGATCGCCGAGCACGACCCCGACCGGCTGGTGGAGGTGATCGCGGCGCTCGAGCCCACCTTCGGCGCGATCAACCTGGAGGACATCAAGGCACCGGACTGCTTTCATGTCGAGCGCCGGCTGCGCGAGCGGCTCCGGATCCCGGTATTCCACGATGACCAGCACGGCACCGCGATCGTGGTGGCGGCCGCGCTGCTCAACGGCCTGCGGGTCGTCGGCAAGCGGATCGAGGACATCCGTCTCGTCTGCAGCGGCGCCGGCGCGGCGGCGCTCGCCTGCCTCGACCTGCTGGTCGATCTGGGGCTGCCGCTCGCCAGCGTCTGGGTCGCCGACATCGCCGGCGTCGTATACGAGGGCCGCAGCGAGCTGATGGATCCGGCCAAGGCGCGCTTCGCGCAGCCCACCGACGCGCGCAGCCTCGGCGAGATCATCGACGGGGCCGACGCCTTCCTCGGCCTGTCGGCGGGCGGCGTGCTCAAGCCCGAAATGGTGGCGCGGATGGCGAGCAGGCCGCTCGTGTTCGCCCTCGCCAATCCGGAGCCCGAGATCCGTCCGGAAGACGTCATGTCGGTGCGCGACGATGCGGTGATCGCGACCGGGCGCAGCGACTATCCGAACCAGGTCAACAACGTCGTCTGCTTCCCGTTCATCTTCCGGGGCGCGCTCGACGTCGGCGCGACGCAGATCAACCGGACGATGGAGATCGCCGCGGTCCATGCGGTCGCCGACCTGGCGCGGGTGGAGCAATCGGACATCGTGTCGGCGGCCTATGGCACCGAGGACACCGCGTTCGGGTCGCAATACCTGATCCCGAAGCCCTTCGATCCGCGCCTGATCGTGAAGATCGCGCCGGCGGTGGCCAAGGCCGCGATGGAGACCGGCGTGGCGACGCGGCCGATCGCCGATTTCGACGCCTATCGCTCCCAGCTCGAGCGCTTCGTCTGGCACTCGGGCAACTTCATGAAGCCGATCTTCGACCTCGCGCGCAGCGGGCCGAGCCACCGCATCGCCTATGCCGAGGGCGAGGACGAGAAAGTGCTGCGCGCCGCCCAGGTGGTGGTGGACGAGCGTCTTGCCAGGCCCCTGCTGATCGGCCGGCCGAGCGTCATCGAGCAGCGCATCGAGCGCTTCGGCCTGCGCATCCGCCCCGGGGTCGACTTCGAGATCATCAATCCCGAATGGGACGAGCGTTATCGCAGCTACTGGCAGGCCTACCATGCGCTTGCCGATCGCCAGGGTGTGAGCGAGGAGATCGCGAAGATCGAGATGCGGCGCCGCCTGACGCTGATCGGCACGATGATGATGCACCAGGGCGATGCCGATGGTCTGCTCTGCGGCACCAATGGCATGTACCACGCGCATCTCGCCTACGTCGACCAGGTCATCGGTCGGCGGCCGGGGGCGCAGGTCTACGCGGCGATGAACACCCTGATGCTCAAGGGGCGTCAGGTGACGATCGTCGACACCCATGTCAATGCGCAGCCCAACGCCGAGCAGCTGGCCGAGATCACCCTGATGGCGGCGGAGGAGCTGCGCCGCTTCGGCATCCTGCCGAAGGTCGCGCTGCTGTCGCACTCGAACTTCGGCACCTCGAACGCGCCCTCGGTGATCCGCATGCGCGAGGCGCTCGCCCTGATCCGGGAGCGGGCGCCCGAACTGGAGATCGACGGGGAGATGCACGGCGACTGCGCGCTCGACCCGCGCCTGCGGGCCGCGATCATGCCGCGCTCGACCCTGTCCGGCGAGGCGAACCTGCTGGTCATGCCGGGGCTCGACGCCGCCAACATCGGCTACAACCTGCTCAAGACCGCGGCCGGCAACAACGTCACGATCGGGCCGGTGCTGCTCGGCGCCGCCCGCCCGGTCCACATCCTGACCGCATCGGCGACGGTACGGCGCATCGTCAACATGACCGCGTGGATCGCGGTCGATATCGAGAACCAGCGCCGCTGAGGGCCTGTTCCGGCCGCGGTTTCGCCGGACGATCGTCCGCCGCCTGCCGCGCCGGGCGTCCATTGGCGGGCGATTGCCGGCCGTTCGTCGGACCGGCCGGGCGGCACGTCTGCCCGTCCGGCCCGATCGATTGACCCGCACCGGCGGCACTCCTACGCTTGGGCACCAGTGGTTCCTCCAGCGTGGTCCCGAGCGATGAACACCCCCAGTCCAGACGAGCAGAGATCCGACGCCGACGACCAGCCCCCGGTCGATGCGCAGCGGCGGCGGCGCCTGCTGGCCGATTGTCGCCAGCTTCTGGCCGACCGGATGGGGGTGGTGGTTCACGAGGCCCTGGAGAAGATGAGCGCGGAGCTGACCACGGTCGCGTTCGAGAAGGTCCGGGCCGACGAGCAGCAGGCCCTGCTCGAGGCGGTTTCGCTGGTGCGCACCTATCGCGAGCAGATCGAATCGCGTTTTCGCAGCGTGTTCCTGGACATCTTCGAGCGTCGCCTGTTCAGCCGGCCCAGCACCGCTCAGGCGGCCGCGCCGGCGGTCGGTGAGCTGAAGCTCGTCGAGGATTCGGTCGTCAACGGCCAGATGGAAGTCGATCGGCTGGTACGCCGGGCCCGCAGCAAGCTCGATCCCGATGAAGTCCTCGGCATGCGGGCGCGACTGGCCGAGCTCGTCGAACGGGACTGGTTCGAGGAGGGGCGCCATCCGGCTTCGCCCGAGGCGATCTTCGAGGCGCTGCTGCAGGTTCTCGACGAGCTCGCGCCCGAGCCGTCGGTCAAGAGCGCGCTGCTCGAGGCCTTCGAGCCCTACGTCTCGGCCAACCTCAACCTCGTCTACTCCAACGTGAACGAGCGGCTGAAGTCCAATCGCATCCTGCCGTACATCCGGCCGCGGGTGCAGCGGGTCCCGTCGTCGGGCGCGCGTCCCGTGCCGGGACGGGGAATGGGCCAGGAGACCTACGATGTCTCCGCCCCCGGCGGCGATGCGGGCGGCTATGGCGGCATGCAGTTCGGCGGTGGCGGCGGTTTCGGTGGCGGGCCGGCCGGTCCGGGCGGAGGCTTCGGCGGCGCGGCCGGCGGCATGGGCGGCGCGATGCCAGGCGTGGCGGGCGGCGACCATGCCGGTGGATTCGGCGGCGGATTCACCGGTGGATCGGCGGGTGGGTTCGCCGGCGGGCCGGGGGGCGGTTCCGGCGGCGGACATGCCGGCGCGCCGGGAGGCGAGCTCCCGGGGGCGCCGGGCGGCGGATTCACCGGCGCACAGGGGGGTGGATTCCCGGGCGCACCGGGTGGCGGACACGGCGGCGCATCGGGCGGCGGCATCCCCGGCGCAGGCGGGCACGGCCGTCCCGACGGATCGACGGGCGGGTTTCACGGTGGGGTGGGCTGGCCGGCTCACGGCGCAGGCAACGGCCAGTGGGCCGCCGGGGCCGGCGAGCCGAGGCTCGTCACGGCCGCCGACGAAACCTTCGAGCGGCTTGCCCGCCAGGTCGCCGCCGGCGACGCCGGCGCGCGTGGCTCGGCTGCCCGGCTGCTGTCGGATCCCGCCCAGTTCGGGGTCGCCGACCTGCCGATCCCGACGGTCGAGCCGCCGTTGCTCGATGCCCTCAGCGCGGTCCAGGTCGATGTCGGCGGCCAGATCCGGATGCCGGACCAGGTGTTCGCCGAGCTCGGCCAGCACGCGCGCTCCAAGGGCTCGCCGCTGGACCAGCTGACCGTCGAGATCGTTTCGCTGGTCTTCGACTACATCTACAACGATCGCCGCATCGACGACTCGGTCAAGCAGCAGTTGCTGCGGCTGCAGGTGGTCGCCGTCAAGGCGGCGCTGCTCGATCGCAGCTTCTTCGCCCGCCGCCAGCATCCGATGCGGCGGCTGATCGATGCGATCACCGATCTCGCGACCGATCCCGATTCCGAGGTGTCGGCGGGCTCGCCGCTGGTCGAAGGCATGACCGAGCTCGTCGACTGGGTGCTCGACAAGTTCGACACCGATCTCGGTGTCTTCGAGGAGGCGCTGCGCCGGCTCGAGGTGATCGAGATGTCGGAATCGGAGCGCCGGGTCGCCCGCCTGCAGGAGATCACCCGCCAGGCCGAATACGAGGAAGCGCTCGCCCGCGCCCAGGACGAAGCGCGCGAGGCGATCGCGAGCCGCCTCGACGAGTCGACGCCGGAGTTCGTGCGCGAGTTCCTCTATCGCTGGTGGGCCGACGTGCTCGCCTTCGCGCGCGTCGACGGCAACGATCCGCAAGTGGAGTTCCAGCAGGTGCTGCGCCTGGCCGAGCATCTGCTCTGGAGCGTCGCTCCCAAGGGCGCCGAGGAGATCGCGCGGCTCGCCTCGATGCTGCCGCGCCTGATCAACGGCCTGCTCAAGGGCCTGCAGGTGGTCAGTCCGCCCGACGCCGAGCGCGAGACCTTCTTCAACGAGCTCCTCGCCTGGCATACGCAGGCGATCGCCGATGCCAAGAGGGCGGGAGAGGCTGCGCGCAACCGCGCCCGCGCACCGGTGCGCCTGCGCGAGGACGGCAGCGTCGAGTTCCAGCGCTCGGGCAACGTCGTGCTGCCGGCGACCGAGAACGTCGTCGTCGAGCGTTCGGTGGTCGACGACCTGGAGCGCGGCTGCCTGCTCGACTTCGATGACGGCGACCAGACGCTGCGGGTCAAGCTCGCCTGGATCAGCCCCTCGCGCAAGCTGTTCGCGCTGTCGCGCTATCCGGACTTCGCCCGATCGCTGTCGCGCGCCGAGTTCGCGGCGCTGTTCGACGAGCGCCGGGTGCGCGTCGCCACCGAGCATTCGCCGCTCGATCGCGCGATCGAAGCGGCCGTCGAGGAACCTCAGGCCCAGGCCGCCGTCGCCTGAAGTCAAGCTGCCCCCACGCTCGCTGACACTCGCTGCCCCCCGAGGGGGCTATCAGTGGCTTCGGGCGGCCGGGCGCCACTGATGCCGCCCGCGGCGCTCGTCACTGAGGGATAACCGCAGCACCGCCGGGGCCGATACCCGGGCGCGCCCAAGTGCACTAGTATTGGCCGCATGGCGGGCGGAAAGTCCATTGCGCTGCTGGTCGTGGCGGTCGTGCTGGCGTTCGTCGGCCTCGGCAGGGGGCCGTTCGCGCCCGACGAGCCGATCCGGGAGTCGGTGGTATCGGGGATCGGCGAGATCGATGCCGCGCGCCTCCCGCCGGAAGCCCGCGACGTCCTGCGCCTGATACGCCAGGACGGGCCTTTCCCCTACTCGAAGGACGGCTCGGTGTTCGGCAACCGCGAAGGCCTGTTGCCGCAGCAGCCGCCCGGCTACTATGCCGAGTACACGGTGCCCACGCCGGGCGCGCGCGATCGCGGTGCCCGGCGCATCGTTGCCGGCGGCAGGCCGCGTGGCATGGGCGACAACTACTACACCGACGATCACTATCGATCGTTCCGCCGGATCCGGGAGTGACGATGAGCTCGCTCACCAGCATGCCTGCCCATGTCGTGCTGCCGCTCGCCGCCTATGACCTGGGAACGCTGCGCAAGGCCGCCGAGCGCGCGGACCAGCGCTGGATACATGCGGATTGCTCACAGGCTGTCGACCGCAAGGCGGTGCTCGACGAGATTGCCCGGGCCGCCGACTTCCCGGCCTGGTTCGGCGGCAACCTCGACGCCCTGTTCGACTGCCTCACCGATCTCCTGCCGGATGGGTCGGCGAGCCGCCCGGGCATCGTCTTCGTGCTCGAGAACCTGCCCGAGACGGCGGGCTTCGACCGGGAGGCCCGCCAGGCCCTGATCGACGTCTTTCGCGATGCCGCCGACGAGTTCTACGACCGGGCGATCGCGTTCCGGGTCTTCTACTCGGTCCGATCCGAGTGAATGCGGGTTCGGATTCGGGCGCAGGCGAAGCCGCCCGCTAGAAATCGCCGGCGATCGCCTGTAGCGCGGCGATCACCGCAAGCCCCGCGGTCTCGGTCCGGAGGATGCGCGCGCCCAGCCGGATCGGAGTGAATCCGGCGGCGATGGCGAGCGCCTCCTCGGCGGCCGACAGGCCCGATTCGGGTCCGACCAGGATCTCCACCGGCCGGCCGGCGTCGATGCCAGCACCGGTCAGCGGCGTGGCCGCGTCCGGTGACAGCAGCAGGCGCGGGGCATCCGCGGTGGCGTCGCCGGCCGTGGCCGACAGCCAGGCGGCAAGGGCGATCGGTGCCTCGACGACGGGCAGGTCGTTCCGACCGCACTGCATGCAGGCCGCTTCCGCGATGCGCTGCCAATGGGCGTGCCGGCGAGCGGCGCGGGCCGGATCGAGGCGCACCAGGCTGCGCTCCGTGAAGACCGGCACGACGCGATCGGCGCCGAGCTCGCAGGCCTTCTCGACGACGAGGTCCATCCGGTCGCCCTGGGCGAGACCCTGCACCAGGGTGACTCGCAGCGGACTGCGGGGCGGGCTCGGCAGCTCGTCGCCGATGGCGAGCCGGGCGCCGCGGCGATCGGCCGCGACGATGCACGCCCGCAGGCGAGCGCCGTGGCCGTCGAACACCTCGACCGGATCCCCGGCCCGCAACCGCAGGACGTCGAGCAGGTAGTGGGCGCGATCGGCCGGCAGGTTCACTTCGGCGCCGACCGTCGCACCGGGAACCAGCAGGCGGGGAGTCACCGCATCTCCCGGCGGCGAAGCCGTATCAAGAAACGATGCGCCGGAAGTAGTTCGGCAGCGCGAAGAGCGCCCGGTGGGTGTCCCCGTTGTAGTACGACAGCGAGTGCAGCCCCTGGGCCTCGATACGGCGCTCGACCTCGGCCGGCTCGATCGCGAGCGGATCGATCTCGTCGGAGGCCACGGCGAAACCCCAGTAGCTGCCGTAGAGCGGAACGTAGGTGCCCATCGGGCGCACGAGCCGGAAGTGCTCGCGCAGCAGGCCGACCAGGCGCGTCACCACGTCCGGACGGTAGATCGGCGAGCCGATGTGCAGGCTGATGGCGCCCCCGGGCGCGAGGATGCGCTTGAGCCCGGCGAAGAATTCCCCGGTGTAGAGCCGCTCGGCCGGCGTGTCGGGGTCGGTGAGGTCGAGGACGATCAGGTCGAAGGTCTCGTCGATGCTCGCGACCAGATCCCAGGCGTCGCCGATGCGGACCTCGAGGCGCGGATCGTCGAACACGTCGTGGTGCACCTCCGAGAGGTGCTTGCGGGCCACCTCGATCACCACGGGGTCGAGCTCCGCCATCAGTACCCTGCGCATCGACGCGTGCTTGAGGAGCTCTTCGCTCGAGCCGCCGTCGCCGCCGCCGATCACCAGAGCCGACGCGGGCGCCCCGTGGGCGATCGCCGCCGGATGCACCATCGGCTCGTGGTAGAAGAACTCGTCGCCCTCGGACGTCATGTAGCAGCCGTCGAGGCGGAACAGTCGGCCGAACTGGGGAGTCTCGAACACCTCGACGAGCTGGTAGGG
This sequence comes from Burkholderiaceae bacterium, assembly GCA_023954135.1. Classification (GTDB taxonomy): domain Bacteria; phylum Pseudomonadota; class Gammaproteobacteria; order Burkholderiales; family Burkholderiaceae_E; genus JAMLIN01. The sequence goes on from JAMLIN010000019.1 coordinate 23,008, forward strand.
GCTGCGGATCGTCTCGAGCCGGCGGTTCACGCGCAGGCCGTAGGCGGCATGGGGGCTGAGCGATTCGAGCAGGAGCTCGCCGTCGCGGATGTCGGATGCCGGATCGTTGCCGCCGCGCAGGATGCGGTTGGTCTGCTGCTCGCGCGGAGCGAATGCCACGATCAGGGCGTCGAGCAGGCCTTCGGCCTTGCCGGAATTGTCGGTCGAGAAGTTGCAGACATAGACGTCGAGGGTGACGCCGCCGCGTTCCGGCCAGGTGTGCAGCGCGAGGTGCGATTCGGCCAGCAGCACCGCTCCGGTGACGCCGCCCGGCTCGCCTTCGTAGTCGGGAAAGGTGAAGTACTTCTCGTCGACGATCGTCAGGCCAGCGTCCTCGACGGCGCGCCGGCACAGGCCGGCGAGTCGATCCGCATCGATCAGAAGGCTCGTATCACATCCGCATCCATACAAGTCAGCGGTGAGATGTAGTCCTTGCATTTCTTACCAACCCCAGTCAGTAGATGACCGCTAGTCAGCGGAAATTGCCCCGGTCCTTACCGGAGGGACCCCCACAACCAACCCGGACTTCAGAATCCTCGGAAACCTCCGACCCGGACTGCAAGCGCCCGACGGCACGCGGGTTCGCGTCTTGCCGTGGGAAAAACGCCGGCCGACGCCATGCCGACCGCCTCGTTCGAGCGCAGAAAAGCCGGCAAGAATATCACACCCCATCCGGCGTCGAGCCGCGAGCCTCGGAAACCCGCCGGATTTGCTAAACTTTCGAGCTTTCCCCGGTGCCATCGAGATGACCGCAAAATCCGCCGCGTCCGTACTCGACCCCACGCTCGCGACGCAGATGGCTGCTGCGATCCGGGCCCTCTCGATGGACGCCGTCCAGCGCGCGAAATCCGGTCATCCCGGCATGCCGATGGGCATGGCCGAGATCGCGGTCGCGCTCTGGGGCGCGCATCTGCGGCACAACCCGGCCGATCCGCGCTGGCCCGATCGCGATCGCTTCGTGCTGTCGAACGGGCACGGCTCGATGCTGCTGTACTCGCTGCTGCACCTGTGCGGCTACGATCTCGGCATCGAGGATCTCAAGGCGTTTCGCCAGCTGCATTCGCGCACCCCGGGCCATCCCGAGTTCGGCGTGACGCCCGGCGTCGAAACCACCACCGGCCCGCTCGGCCAGGGGCTCGCCAACGCCGTCGGCATGGCGCTGGCCGAGCGCCGGCTCGCGACCGAGTTCAATCGTGACGGGCTGCCGATCGTCGATCACCTGACCTACGCGTTCATCGGCGACGGCTGCCTGATGGAAGGCATCTCCCACGAGGTGTGCTCGCTCGCAGGCACCCTGCGCCTGTCGCGGCTGATCGTGCTCTACGACGACAACGGCATCTCGATCGACGGCGAGGTCCACGACTGGTTCCGCGACGATACCGCCGGCCGGTTCCGCGCCTACGGCTGGCATGTCATCCCGGATGTCGACGGCCACGACGTGCAGGCGCTCGATCGGGCGATCGCGACGGCCGGGCAGTGGGCGCGCGAGGGGCGCGAGGGCCTGTTCGCCCCCACGCTCATCCAGTGCCGCACCGTGATCGGCAGGGGCTCGCCGGCGCGGGCAGGTACCGCCAAGGCGCACGGTGAGCCGCTCGGCGATGCCGAGATCGCCGCGACCCGCGAGGCCATCGGCTGGCCCCACGAACCCTTCGAGGTGCCGGCGCAGGTCCGTGCCGCCTGGGACGCCCGCGAGCGCGGCGCGCAGGCCCAGCAGGCATGGCAGGCCCGGTTCGATGCCTATCGCGCGGCGCATCCGGATGCCGCCGCCGAGTTCGAGCGCCGCATGGCCGGCCGGCTCACCGGCGAGCTCGACGATGCGCTCGATCGCGCCGTCGCCCGGGCGACCGAATCGGCCGCCGCGGTCGCCACCCGCAAGGCCTCGCAACTCGCGCTCGACCAGATCGGGCCGGCGCTCCCCGAGCTGATCGGTGGCTCGGCCGACCTCACCGGCTCGAACCTCACCGATTTCACCGGCATCGGCGCGTTGCGCGTTGGCGAGGCCGGTCCGGTGGGCGGGCGCCACATCAACTACGGCGTGCGCGAGTTCGGCATGGCCGCGATCATGAACGGGATCGCGCTGCATGGCGGCTTCGTGCCCTATGGCGGCACCTTCCTGACCTTCTCCGACTACTCGCGCAATGCGATCCGCATGGCGGCGCTGATGAAGCAGCGGGTGGTGCATGTCTTCACCCACGATTCCATCGGCCTCGGCGAGGACGGCCCGACCCACCAGCCGGTCGAGCATGCGGCCAGCCTGCGGCTGATCCCGGGGCTGGACGTCTGGCGACCGGCCGACGCGGTCGAGACCGCGCTCGCCTGGGGATGCGCGATCGAACGGGCCGACGGGCCGAGCGCGCTCCTGCTGACGCGCCAGGCCGTGCCCCATGTCAGCCGCTCCGAGGCCCAGATCGCCGGCATCCGGCGCGGCGGCTATGTCCTGCGCGACGCCGGCGAGGCGCGGGCGGTCCTGATCGCCACCGGTTCCGAGCTCTCGCTCGCGCTCGGCGCCCGCGACCAGCTCGCCGAGCGCGGCATCGAGGTCCGGGTGGTCTCGATGCCCTCGACCAGCGTGTTCGATCGGCAGGATGTCACATACAGGTCTTACGTGTTATCCGAGAATCTGCCTCGGATCGCGGTCGAGGCCGGCGTCACGGACGGATGGTGGAAGTACCGCTGTGCGGCCGTCGTCGGGATCGACAGCTTCGGCGAATCGGCGCCGGCCGCGGCGCTGTTCGAGCATTTCGGGCTGACGGTCACCCGCGTCGTCGACGCGGTGCTGGCGGCGATCGAACGGCGCGGCCGGTAGGGCGGCTCGCCCCAGGCTATCGGAACCAACCGAGTTTCAATCCTCACAGGGGACCACCAGCATGACTATTCGTGTCGCGATCAATGGCTACGGGCGCATCGGCCGCAATGTCCTCCGGGCTCTCTACGAATCCGGCAAGAAGCATCCGATCGAGATCGTCGCGATCAACGACCTGGGCAATGCCGGGACCAATGCGCACCTGACCCAGTACGACACCGCCCATGGCCGCTTCCCGGGCAGCGTCTCGGTCGAGGGCGAGCACATGATCGTCAACGGCGACAGGATCCGCGTGCTGGCGATGCGCAATCCCGCCGAGCTGCCGTGGGGCGAGCTCGGCGTCGACGTCGTTCTCGAATGCACGGGCCTGTTCACCAGCAAGGAGAAGGCCTCGGCGCACCTGAAGGGCGGGGCGAAGAAGGTCATCATCTCCGCGCCCGGCGGCAAGGACGTCGACGCGACCATCGTCTACGGCGTCAACCACCAGGTGCTCAAGGCGAGCGACACCGTCATCTCCAACGCTTCGTGCACGACCAACTGCCTCGCGCCGCTGGTCAAGCCGCTGCACGATGCGCTCGGCGTCGAGACCGGCCTGATGACGACGATTCACGCCTACACCAACGACCAGGTCCTGACCGACGTCTACCACGAGGACCTGCGCCGCGCCCGTTCGGCGACCCAGTCGATGATCCCCACCAAGACCGGCGCGGCCGCGGCGGTAGGCCTGGTGCTGCCCGAGCTCAACGGCCGCCTCGACGGCTACGCGATGCGGGTGCCGACGATCAACGTGTCGATCGTCGACCTCTCCTTCATCGCCTCGCGCGAGACGAGCGTCGAGGAAGTCAACGGGATCATGAAGGCGGCTTCCGAAGGCCCGCTCAAGGGCATCCTCGGCTACAACACCGCGCCGCTGGTGTCGGTCGACTTCAATCACAACCCGGCTTCCAGCACCTACGACGAGACCCTCACCAAGGTCAGTGGCCGGCTGGTCAAGGTCAACAGCTGGTACGACAACGAGTGGGGCTTCTCCAACCGGATGCTCGACACCACCGTCGCGCTGATGAACGCGAAGTAGGAAGCCCACGCCCGACGCCATGCGATTCAAGCGCCTCACCGATCTGGAGCTCGCCGGCAAGCGGGTCTTCATCCGCGCCGACCTCAATGTCCCCCAGGACGATGCGGGCCGGATCACCGACGACACCCGGATCAGGGCCTCCGTCCCGGCGATCCGGCACTGTCTGGATGCCGGCGCCGCCGTCATGGTCACCTCCCATCTCGGCCGGCCGAAGGAGGGTGCCCTGACCGCGGCCGAATCCCTCGCGCCGATCGGCGAGCGGCTCGCCGAGCTGCTCGGCGCGCCGGTGCGGCTGCTTGCCGACTGGGTCGACGGCGGCTTCGACGTCGCCCCGGGCTCGGTGGTGCTGCTCGAGAACTGCCGCGGCAACGTCGGCGAGAAGAAGGACGACGAGGGCCTCGCACGCCGGATGGCCGCGCTCTGCGACATCTATGCGAACGACGCCTTCGGGACCGCGCATCGCGCCGAGGCGAGCACCCACGGGATCGCCCGCTTCGCCCCGATCGCCTGTGCCGGACCGCTGCTCGCGAGCGAGCTCGACGCGCTCGGCCGGGCGCTCGGCGCGCCGCGCCGGCCGCTGGTGGCGATCGTCGCCGGCTCCAAGGTGTCGACCAAGCTCACCATCCTGCGTTCGCTAGCCGATCGCGTCGACCGCCTGATCGTCGGCGGCGGGATCGCCAACACCTTCATGCTCGCGGCCGGCCTGCCGATCGGCAAGTCGCTGGCCGAGCACGATCTCGTCGGCGAGGCGCGCGCGATCATCGAGCTGATGGCGGGCCGCGGCGCCGAGGTGCCGATCCCGGTCGACGTGGTCTGCGCGACCGAGTTCGCCGCCGACGCGAAAGGAACGGTCAAGGCGGTGGCGGACGTCGCCGCGGACGACATGATCCTCGACATCGGCCCGCGCACCGCGCAGATGCTCGCCGACGGCCTGCGCGAAGCCGGCACCATCGTCTGGAACGGCCCGGTGGGCGTTTTCGAGTTCCCGGCCTTCGCCGGCGGCACCGAGGCGATCGCCAGGGCAGTTGCCGCGTCGTCCGGCTTCTCGATCGCCGGCGGCGGCGACACCCTGGCGGCGATCGCGAAATTCGGCGTCACCGACGGGATCGACTACATCTCCACCGGCGGCGGCGCTTTCCTCGAATTCCTCGAAGGCAAGACCCTGCCGGCGGTGGCGGCACTGGCCGCGCGCGCCTGACGCGCGCCCCGCTGCCGGGCCGGCCGGGGGGCGGCGACATGCGGGCGTGACGCCGATTCGCGGTCGTTGCGTCGCGACATCCCTTCGCCGGAGCGCGCGCCTGCGGCACAATAGGCCGTCCGCCGCCCACCGGCCATGAAGGCAATCCCGATGCACGATCCGATCCGGCGCGCCACCAAGATCGTCGCGACACTAGGCCCGGCATCCACCGATCCCGATACGCTCGAGCGGCTGATCCTCGCGGGGGTCAACGTGGTGCGGGTGAATTTCTCCCACGGCGAGGCTGCCGAGCATGTCGCCGCGGTCGAACGCGTCCGCGAGATCGCGGCGCGGCTCGGTCGCGACATCGGCGTGCTCGCCGACCTGCAGGGCCCGAAGATCCGCATCGGGCGCTTCGAGTCCGGCCGCATCCATCTCGAGGTCGGCGATCGCTTCGTCTTCGACCTCGACTGCGAGCTCGGCGATGCCGGCCGGGTGGGGCTCGACTATCCCGAGCTCATCAACGATGTGAAGGCGGGCGACACCCTGATGCTCAATGACGGTCGCCTGACGATGCGTGTCGACCGGGTGACCGAGCGCACGATCGAATGCGAGGTGACCCGGCGCGGCGATCTCTCCGACCGCAAGGGGATCAACCGCCTCGGCGGCGGCCTGTCGGCGCCCGCCCTGACGTCCAAGGACATGGCCGACATCGCCACCGCGGTCGATCTCGAGGCCGACTTCATCGCGGTGTCGTTCCCGAAGAACGCCGCCGACATGTACATGGCGCGCGAGCTCGCCCGGGCGCGCGGCGGCAAGGCCCGCATGATCGCCAAGATCGAGCGCTTCGAGGCGATCGGCGCCCTCGAGGAGATCCTCGATGCTTCCGACGGCATCATGGTCGCGCGAGGCGACCTGGCGGTGGAGGTGGGCGATGCGGCCGTGCCGGCGCTGCAGAAGCGCATGATCCGGATGGCCCGCGAGCGCAACAAGCTGGCGATCACCGCGACCCAGATGATGGAGTCGATGATCTCCGAGCCCGTGCCTACCCGGGCCGAGGTCTCGGATGTCGCCAACGCGGTGCTCGACGGCACCGATGCCGTGATGCTCTCGGCCGAGACCGCCGCCGGCCGCTATCCGGTCGAGACCGTCGAAGCGATGGCGCGCGTCTGCCTCGAGGCGGACCAGTCCCAGCGGGTCCCGCTCGACGCCGAGTTCCTCAACCGGAAGTTCACGCGCATCGACCAGTCGATCGCGATGAGCGCGCTGTTCATCGCGCATCACCTCGGGGTCAAGGCGATCGTCGCGCTGACCCAGTCGGGCGCCACCGCCCTGTGGATGTCCAGGCTCGATTCCGGTGTGCCGATCTATGCCCTGACGCCCGAGGAGGCGAGCCTGCGGCGCATGACGCTCTATCGCGAGGTTCATCCCTACCTGATGGTGCCCGGGGCGAGGGAGCGCGAGGCCACGCTGCGCGAGGCCGAGGAGCGCCTGCTCGAGGCCGGCGTCGTCGCCCGCGGCGACCTGGTGGTGATCACCGTCGGCGATCCCATCGGCAAGGCGGGCGGCACCAATTCGCTGACCATAGTACGCATCGGCGAGCACGGCCAATAGGGCGGCGGACCGGCACGAGAGAGTGCCGGTGACCCGGCCGCCGGCAGGGGCGGGCGCGAACTTGTCGATAATACGCAGTTCGTCCGGCCCGGCCGGCAGGTGAACCGCAGTCCAGAGGAGTGAAAATGAATCGAACGCCAGTCCGCGTTCTGTTGTCCGTCGCGTTGCTCGGCGGCGTGATCGCATCGGGTCCGGCGCATGCGCAGGCCACCCTCAAGCCGGACGGCCAGTGGCGTCATGCGATCGGGCTCGGCCTGTCGTATGCGAGCGGCAACTCGGAGTCGTCCACCCTGACGCTCAATGCCGACGGGGTGCGCCAGACCGAGTCCGACAAGTGGTCCTGGTACGGCAAGGCCCTGCGGGCGGAGAGCGACGACGAGACCACCGGCGACCAGATCGGCTTCGGTACCCGCTACGAGCGCGATCTCAATGCCCGGGTCTTCGGCTTCGGGCAGGGCGACTACCTGCGCGACCGGCTGGCCAACCTCTCGCGGCGCACATCGGTGGGCGCCGGCCTGGGCTACCACGTGTTCAAGTCGGAAAAGACCAACTGGGACGTGTTCTCGGGCCTTGGCTACACCCACGACCGCTACGTCGATCCGACCGACATCGGCGGCCGGACCCGCGGCAGCTGGGGCTACGCCGAGCTGCTGATCGGCCAGGAGTCGAATCACCGGATCAGCGACACCTCGACGTTTCGCCAGCGCCTCGTGGTCTATCCGAACCTCAGCGAATCGGGCGAGTTCCGCGCCCAGTTCGATGCCGGCCTGGCCGTCGCGATCAACGACAGGATGAGCCTGACCGCCACCCTCACGTATCGCTACAACTCGGATCCGGGCGTCGACATCGAGAAGGGCGACCTGCTGTTCGTCACCGGCGTCTCCGCCAAGTTCGAGTAGGTTCGTGCGCAGCCGACCGGGATCATTTCCGGACGTTCCCCGCCGATTCCCGGTGCGGTGGGCCGGGAGGATGGCGAGCGCCGCGGCGGTGGCGGCGCTCGCCTGCGCCGCCACGCCGGCGGGCGCTACCGAGGACTACTTCCAGCCGTACTGGACCGCGCCCGCCGAGATGATCGCCTGGCGGGGGTCGCTGAGCCTCGGCGGCACCTATGCGAGATCCCGGGCCGAGTCGTACAACCTGTCGCTGCAGGGCGATCTCGACCGGATCACCGGCAGCGACCGCTGGACCAGCCATCTCTGGATGATCTTCGGGCGTTCCGACGGCAACGAGAATGCTGCGCTCTTCGATGTCCGCAGCCGCTACAGCCGCGACATCCGCAAGCGCTGGTTCGGTTTCGTCCAGGGCGACTACCGGCGCGACCGTCCGGGGAACCTCGAGCGGCGAACATCGCTCGGGGCCGGCGTCGGCTACCGGATCGCCGAGCGGCGCTACCTCTCCTGGTACGTGCTGGCCGGCCTGGGGTACACCGCCGAGAGCTTCTACACGCCGCTGGACATCATCGACGGGCCGCGCACCCGGTACGACCGCGGCGAGGCCCTGCTCGGGACCGAGGCCGAGTTCGAGCTGACCGAGAACCTGACCCTCACCCAGCGTTTCACCTGGTACCCGAACCTCAGCTACAGCTCGGCCCATCGGCTCGTCTACGATGCCACGGCGCGCGCGGCGATCACCGAGCGCCTGAGCATGGACGTCACCGTGAGCTGGCGCAAGAGCACGGAACCGGGCGTCGACAAGCGGCCCGACGAGCTGCTCGTGGTCACCGGCCTCGCCTTGCGCCTGGACTGAGAACCTGTGAACGAACCGTCCACGCCCGCTCGTCACGCCAGGCCGGCCCCGCTCATCGTTGCAAATGCTCGCCATGTCGCCCGACATGGCTGCGCTTTGCGCCTCGATCGGAACCACCCTGGCGCACCGCTCGGGCGCGTCCGATTCATTCACAGGTTCTGAGCCTCCGGGGCCGACGGAACCGGAGACGCTTGCCATGACATCATCGAAGCAGGGGACGGCGACCGGTGGCGCGACGCAGGTCGCGCTGGCCGGAATGCTGCTGATGATCGTCGCCATGGGGATCGGGCGCTTCGCCTATACCCCGCTGCTGCCCGGGCTGCGCGAAGCGCTCGGCTGGTCGCTGGCGCAGGCGGGCGATGTGGCCAGCGCGAACTACTTCGGCTACGTGGCGGGCGCGCTGGTGGCCGCGACGATCGCATCATGGCCGCTGCAGCGCCGCTGGCTGGTGGTCGGGACACTCGCCAGCGTCGCCACCACCGGCGCCGGCGTGGCGGTCGCGAGCGGCTACGGCTGGCTGGCGCTGCGCGCCGGTTCCGGCGTCGCCAGCGCCTTCATCCTGGTCCTGGGCACCGCCATCGTGACCCGGCGCTTGCTGGCCTTCGGCCGGCCGGGCCTGGTCGCCCTGCATTTCGCGGGTGTCGGCATCGGCATCCTCTTCACGGTGCTCCTCATCGAGCTGGCGCGCATCGCCGGCCTGTCCGTATTCGCGCAGTGGGCGATGCTCGGCATCGCCTGCGTCGTCTTCACGATTCCGGCGCTGGTCCTGCTCCTCGGCCGGCCTGGCGCCGCGGGCGGCGCACCTGCCGTCGGTGCGGCCGCGGCCGTCGCGGGTTCGTCCGGCGCCAGCCGGGCCGAAGCGCCCCTTGCAGCGGGGCGGCTGCTCGGTCGGCTGATCGCCGCCTACGGCCTGTTCGGCTTCGGCTATGTGGTCACCGCGACCTTCATCGTCGAGATGGCCCGCGGCCTGCCCGATGCCCGTATCGCCGAGCCGCTCGCCTGGATAGCGGTCGGCCTGTGCGCCATCCCGTCGACCGCGTTCTGGCAGTGGGTCGCCGCCCGGCTCGGCACCTGGCGGGCGCTGCGCATTGCCTTCGCGACCGAGGCCGTCGGGGTGCTGCTGGCGGGCTACGGCACCGGCGCGATCGCGCTGGCGGTGGGCGGCGGCCTGCTCGGCGGCACCTTCGTCGGGATCACCGCGATCGGCCTGGCGGCGGGCCGGCGCATCGCGCCGGCGAGCGCCGATCGCGTCATCGGCTGGATGACGGCCGCCTTCGGCCTCGGCCAGTGGATCGGCCCGGCGGTGGCGGGCCGCCTCGCCGAGGCGAGCGGCGGGTTCGGGCTGCCTTCGCTGGTGGCGGCCAGCCTGCTCGCCATCGGCTTCCTCCTGTTGCGGGCGAAGGGCCAGGCCTGATCGTTCGCCGTACTAGCGGGGGTCGATCGACACCACCCGCTGGTCCTCCGCGACGGCGTCGCCGACGATGACGTGGACGGCGGCGACGACGCCGGCGACCGGCGCCTCGATCGGAATCTCCATCTTCATGCTCTCGACGAGCAGCAGGGTGTCGCCCTCGGCGACCTCGTCACCGGGGGCGACGAGGAGCTCGAAGATGCTGCCGGAGACTTCGGAATGGACATCGCGACTCATGGGGAACTCCGTGGAAAGTTGAATCGGTCGAATCGGGAAACAGGAAACGGTGGACGGACCGGGGCGCCGGGTCGATCGCGACAGCCCCGGCCGGGGTCAGGGGCGATAGCCGAAGCCGCGGGCACCGGCGCGCAGCGGCGCGGCGATCGCGGCGAAGCGGCAGAGGTGGCGGCGGGTGTCGCGCGGATCGATGATCTCCTCGACGCCGAAGGCCTCCGCCGTGCGGATCGGCGACTGGACCGCCTCGAGGCGCGCCTCGATCTCGGCCTGGCGGGCGACCGGGTCCGGCGCAGCATCGATCTCGGCCCGGTAGGCGGCATAGACGCCGCCGGCGATCGGCAGCGAACCCCACTGTGCCGAAGGCCAGGCGAAGCGCTGGAAGGCGTCCGAGCCGCCGCGCTGCGACAGCGCCGCCATGCCGAAGGCCTTGCGCACGATCACGCCGCACCAGGGCACGGTGCTCGAGCGTATGGCGGCAAGCGCCTGGGTACCGTAGCGCATGATGCCGTCGCGTTCGGCCGCGGTGCCGATCAGGAATCCCGGGATGTCGACCAGGTGCACCACCGGCAGGCGGAAGGTCTCGGCGAGATCGACCAGGCGGATCGCCTTGCGACTCGCATCGACCGTCCAGGCGCCGCCGTAATGGTAAGGGTCACTGGCCAGCACCGCGACCGGCCAGCCGTCGAGGCGGGCGAGCCCGGTGATCACCGAGCGCCCCCAGGCACGGCCGATCTCGAGCACCGAGCCGGTATCGAAGATCGATTCGAGGATCGGACGCATCCTGTAGACGCGGCGGGCATCGCGGGGTATCGCGCCGATCAGCGACTCCTCGCGGCGATCGACGGGGTCTTCACAGGCGATGCGTGGCGGCAGCTCGCGAGTCGAGGACGGCAGGTAGGAGAGGAAGCGGCGCGCCCGTTCGAAGGCCTCGGCCTCGCTGTCGACCGCGTCGTCGATGGTGCCGTTCTTCGCATGGATCTCGGCGCCGCCGAGGGTTTCCTTGTCGACTTCCTCGCCGGCGCGGGCGACCACCGGCGGGCCGGCGGCGAACAGCTGCGAGGTGCCGCGCACCATTACCGAATAGTGGCTGGCGCAGACCCGCGCGGCACCCAGGCCCGCGACCGAGCCGAGCCCCAGGGCAACCACCGGCACTTCGGTGAGCGTGGCCACGACCTCTGCGAAAACCGGCACATCGGGCAGGTAGGTACGCCCGAGGGTCTCGAGATGACGGACCGATCCCCCGCCGCCGGTGCCGTCGACGAGCCGGACCAGCGGCACGCCCCAGCGCACCGCCTGGGTCTCGGCATAGGCGAACTTCTCGCGCAGCCCGCCGTCGTTGGCGCCGCCGCGCACGGTGAAGTCGTCGCCGGTCACGAAGACCTCGCGCCCGGCGATGCGGGCGCGTCCGCAGACCACGTTGGCCGGGGTCAGCCCGATGATCCGGCCGTCGGCGTCGTACTGGGGAAAGCCGGCGGCCGATCCCGCCTCGTCGAAGCTGCCCGGATCGACCAGGGCGTCGATGCGCTCGCGCACGGTCAGCTTGCCGTTGGCATGGTGGCGGGCGACCTTCTCCTCGCCGCCCATCTGCCTGGCGAGCTCCTGCCGATGGGCGTATTCGTCGATCTCGGCCTGCCAGTTCATCCTGTCTCCGTCGTCGTGTCTTGTTGACCGCCCCCCGAGGGGGTCAAGGAAACCTGGGGCGGCCCGGCGTTTCCTCGAGGGCGCGCCTATGATACGACCTTGGCCTGCTTTCATCCGGAGGCGAGGATGCCCCGCTTTGCCGCGAACATCTCGACGATGTACACCGATCGTCCCTTCCTCGATCGCTTCGCCGCCGCGCGGCGCGACGGCTTCGCCGCGGTCGAGTGCCAGTTCCCGTACGCGGTGCCGGCCGATGCGATCCGCTCGGCGCTCGAATCGGCGGGCTTGTCGCTGGTGCTGATCAACACCCCGGCGGGCGATGCGGCGGCGGGCGAGCGCGGCCTGGCGGCGCTTCCCGGGCGGGAGGCCGACTTCCGCGAAGCGCTCGACCGGGCGATCGAGTATGCGAGGCTGACCGGCTGCGCCCGTATCCACCTGATGGCGGGGGTGGCGCCTGAAGGGGTGCCGCGCGCGGAATGCGACGCGGCGTTCGCCGGCAACCTGCGCCACGCGGCGCGCCTGCTCGCCCCCCTGCACATCACCGGGCTGATCGAGCCGATCAATCCGCGCGACATGCCGGGCTACTTCCTGCAGACGCAGGGCGAGGCGCATGCGCTGCTCGCCGGCATCGGCGAGCCGGCGCTCGCGGTGCAGATGGACCTCTATCACTGCCAGGTCGTGGAGGGCGACGTGGCGACCCGCATCAGGCGCCACATCGCCGGCATCGGCCATGTGCAGATCGCCGGCGTGCCGGAGCGCGAGGAACCCGACCGGGGCGAGCTCCACTATCCCTACCTCTTCGCGCTGCTCGATGCGCTTGGCTACGACGGCTGGGTCGGCTGCGAATACCGGCCCCACGGCGACACGACCGCGGGGTTGGGCTGGCTGCACCGCTGGCGCGAAACCGGCGGCTGACCCCGCTTCGGATTCGGGTTCGGATTCGGGCGCAGGGCAAGGCGGGGCGACGCAGACAGTACGGTTGTACGGCAAGGAGCCCCAACGCAGCCATGCGCCCGAATCCGAAGCCGGTGGGCACCCTTGATGCACAATACGGGTTTTGGGAGCCCTAGCCCGATGCCGGCGCCGGTCGTCCACCAGTCCAGCCTCCATTCCCTGCCCCTGGTTTCGCGCGGCAAGGTCCGCGACAACTACGCCGTCGGCGACGATCGCCTGCTGATCGTCACCACCGATCGCCTGTCGGCTTTCGACGTGGTGCTCGATCAACCGATTCCGGACAAGGGCCGGGTGCTCAACCAGATGGCCCTTTTCTGGTTCGATCGCCTCGCCGGGATCGTGCCCAATCACCTGACCGGCGACGCGCCGGAATCCGTCGTCGCGGCCGACGAGGTGGACCAGGTCCGCGGCCGTTCGATGCTGGTGCGCCGCCTCGAGCCGGTGCTCGTCGAGGCGGTGGTGCGCGGCTACCTGATCGGCTCGGGCTGGAAGGACTACCAGGCGAGCGGCGCGGTCTGCGGCATCCGCCTGCCGGCGGGATTGCGGATGGCCGAGCAGCTGCCCGAGCCGATCTTCACCCCGGCGGCCAAGGCCGAGCTCGGCGAGCACGACGAGAACATCGACTTCGACGAGATGATTCGTCGCATCGGCCGCGATCTCGCCGAGCGCATCCGCGACATCAGCCTGCGGCTCTACGCGCAGGCGGCCGACTACGCGGCGAGCCGCGGCATCCTGATCGCCGACACCAAGTTCGAGTTCGGGCTCGACGCCGACGGCGAGCCGGTCCTGATGGATGAGGTCCTGACCGCCGATTCCTCGCGCTTCTGGCCCGCCGACGAATACCGGGTCGGCATCTCGCCGCCGTCGTTCGACAAGCAGTTCGTGCGCGACTGGCTCGAGGCGGTGCCGGGCTGGGACAAGCGGGCGCCGGCTCCGACGCTGCCGCCGGAGATCGTCGCGAAGACCGCCGCGAAGTACCGTGAAGCATTGCGCCGCCTGACCGGGCGCGAGCTCGAGGATTGAGATGGAACCGATAGTCGGCATCGTGATGGGCAGCGCCAGCGACTGGGACGTCATGCAGCATGCGGTGGCGGTGCTGCGCGATTTCGAGGTGGCGCACGAAGCGCGGGTGGTCTCGGCGCACAGGATGCCCGACGAGATGTTCGCCTATGCCGCCGAGGCACGCTCGCGCGGCCTGCGGGCGATCATCGCCGGCGCGGGCGGCGCCGCCCACCTGCCGGGCATGATCGCTGCCAAGACCAGCCTGCCGGTATTCGGCGTGCCCGTACCCTCGCGCTACCTGCGTGGCGAGGATTCGCTGCTCTCCATCGTGCAGATGCCGCGCGGCATCCCGGTGGCGACCTTCGCGATCGGGGAAGCCGGCGCCGCCAACGCGGCCCTGCACGTCGTGGCGGTCCTGGCCGCCTTCGATCCCGCGCTCGCCGATCGGCTCGATGCCTTTCGTGCCCGGCAGACCGAATCCGCCCGCTCGATGCGGGTGCCCCCGGCCTGAAGCCGGGCCCTGGCGAGCCGGCGCCTTCCTGTTCCGTTCGGAGATGTCGCATGAAGAACTCGCATGATCCCCTGCCGCCGGGCGCCTGGCTCGGCCTGCTGGGCGGCGGCCAGCTCGGGCGGATGTTCTGCATGGCGGCGCAGAGCCTCGGCTTTCGCGTCTGCGTCCTCGATCCCGCCGAGGATGGTCCGGCCGCCTCGGTGGCCGACCGGCACATCCGCAGCGACTACCTGAACGCCGGCGGCCTGGCGGAGCTCGCCGCGCTCTGCGTGGCGGCGACCACGGAGTTCGAGAACGTGCCCGCCGAAGCGCTCGACTACCTGTCGGAACACTGCATCGTCTGCCCGGGCGCCACCGCGGTCGCCATCGCCCAGGATCGCAATGCGGAGAAGGCCTTCATCGAAGGCTGCGGGATCGAGGTCGCCCCGCATGCGCCGGTACGCAGCCTCGCCGACCTCGATGCACTGCCGGACGACCTGCTGCCGGGCATCCTGAAGGTCGCCCGGCTCGGCTACGACGGCAAGGGCCAGGCGCGCGTCGACAGCCGCAGCGCGGTGCGCGAAGCGTTCGAGCGATTCGGCAGCGTCGAGTGCATCCTCGAGCGCGCGCTCGAGCTGCAGGCCGAGATCTCGGTCGTGGTCGCGCGCGGGGCCGATGGCGAGACCGCCGCGTACCCGGTGGCGGAGAACATCCATCGCAACGGGATCCTCGCGGTCTCGAGCGTGCCCGCGCGCATCGATCCGCAGACCGCGCTGCGCGCCACCGAGGCGACGGTGCGCATCGCGCATTCGCTCGACTACGTCGGCGTGCTGTGCGTGGAGTTCTTCCTGCTCGCCGACGGCAGCATGCTGGTCAACGAGATGGCGCCCCGGCCGCACAATTCGGGCCACTACACGATCGACGCCTGCGTCAGCAGCCAGTTCGAGCAGCAGGCGCGGGTTCTGGCCGGCTGGCCGCTCGCCGGCACCCAGCAGCACGAGCCGGCGGTGATGCTCAACATCCTCGGCGACGCCTGGTTCGTCGGCGGTGACGGGGCATCGCCGGCCGAGCCGGACTGGCTGAAGGTGGTGCGCCATCCCCGCGCCAAGCTGCATCTCTACGGCAAGCGGGAGCCGCGCCGCGGGCGCAAGATGGGTCATGTCACCGTGCTCGGCGATTCCCTCGAGATGGCGCTCGGGCTGGCGCAGCGCATCGAGACCGATCTCGGCACAGGCGCGTCTTGAGCGAGCCGGATCGATCCGGCGGCCTCGTCCTGCCTGCCGATGACGAGGGCATCGCGCGCGCGATCGAGGCCTTGCGCGCGGGACTGCCGGTGGCGTTCCCGACCGAGACCGTCTACGGCCTCGGCGCCGATGCGGCGAACGCTGCCGCGGTCGCGGCGATCTACCGGATCAAGCGCCGGCCGCGCGACCATCCCCTCATCGTCCACGTCGCCGATGCCGATGCGCTCGGGTTCTGGGCCGAAGCCGGGCGGCGCGCGCGCTCGCTCGTCGAGGCCTTCTGGCCCGGACCGCTCACCCTGATCCTTTCGCGGCGCGCGCAGGCGCCGGCGCATGCCTGCGCCGGTCAGCCCACGATCGGGCTGCGCTGCCCGTCGCACCCGGTCGCGAAAAGCCTGCTCTCCGGGTTCGCAGCAGGCGGAGGGCAGGGCGTCGCGGCGCCCTCGGCGAACCGCTTCGGGAAGGTCAGCCCGACCCGCGCCGAGCATGTCCTCGCCGACCTGGACGGCGATGTTTCCCTGATCCTCGATGGCGGGGACGCCGAGATCGGGCTCGAGTCGACGATCGTCGATCTCAGCGCCGGCCGGCCGCGGCTTCTGCGCCCCGGGGCGATCACCGGCAGCGCGCTCGCCGAGGCGCTCGGGGAGCCGATCGGCGGGGCGGAACCGGCCGCACCGCGGGTGCCGGGATCGCTCGCAGCGCACTACGCGCCGGGAACGCCGGTCGAGCTGGTGGATGCCTCGCAGCTTGCCGATCGTATCGCCGACCTGCGCCGGCTGGGGCGGCGGCTGGCGGTCTGGTCGCGCGAGCCCCAGCTCGCCGGCGGCGTCGAGTGGCTCGCGGCACCGGCCGACCCGCGGGACTACGGTCGCATGCTCTACGACGGCCTGCGCCGGCTCGACCGGCTCGGCGTCGACCGGCTGCTCATCGAGACGGTGCCGGCAGGCGAAGCCTGGGATGCGATACGCGACAGGCTCGGGCGGGCTGCAACGGGCTCGGGCGGGCGGGGCGACTGATCTTCCTCCCGGGGGGCGGGAGGCGTGATACCTTGCCTTCTGTTCGCGTTCTTCGCGCCTGTCCTCGCCTCTGGCGATTCCCGTGCCTGGAGCTTTCCGTCATGCCGCAGCTTCCGATCCGCCTGCTCTTTCTGACCGCTGCCCTCGCGGCCGCCGGCACTGCCACCGCGCAGCCACGGGCCGTGGAGCCCGGGCTCTGGGAGATGCAGGTCCGGAATCCGGAGCTCGATGCGGCGCGCGCGCAGATGGAGAAGCAGCTTGCCGAGATGCCGCCGGCGATGCGCAAGCAGATGGAGCAGATGATGGCCGGCCAGGGGATCGCGCTTGCGGGCAAGGGCGTGCGCGCCTGCATCACGCCCGAGCAGGCTCGTCGCGGCCCGGATCCGGGCATGGCCGAGGAGGGCTGTACCCAGGATCTCGACTGGAGCGGCAACGTCGGGCGCTACGAGATGAAGTGCAAGGACGGCCGCCATGGCCGTGGCGAGGTCACCTTCGTGAGCGACAAGGCCTGGAAGGGCTGGGGCGAGTTCACCGACCCGGCGCGCGGCAGCGAGCCGATGAAGTTCGACTACAGCGGCGAGTGGCTCGGCAGCGACTGCGGCAACGTCGCCCCGATCAGGGAGCGTTGAGAAAACCGTCGATCGCTCCGCCGGCCGTCTCGAGGCGACGCAGCGCGAGCTTGCGTTCGAGTCCGCCGGCGTAGCCGGTCGGGGAATCGTCCGCGCCGAAGACGCGGTGGCAGGGCACGATGATCCCGATCGGATTGCGCCCGACCGCGGCACCCACCGCCCGGGCGGCGGCCGGCCTGCCGATCGCGGTGGCGATCCGGCCGTAGGTCGAGCTCGCGCCGTGCGGAATCCCGAGCAGGGCGCGCCAGACCGTCTGCTGGAATGCGGTGCCGCGCGAGAGATCGAGCGGCAACTCGAATCGCCGGCGCTCGCCCCGGAGGTATTCGTCGAGCTGGCCGGCCACGGCATCGAACAGCGGATCGGCGGCGTCGCCCGGCCAGCCGACCATCGCCGGATAGTGGCGCTGATCGACGAACCAGAGCCCGGCCAGGCCATCGACGCCGAGCGCGACGACCATCGGCCCGAGCGCGGTGTCGATGTGCCGGCTCGCCCGCGGCCGCCAGGATCTGCCCGTCATGGAGCGATCGCCCGGGGATTCTGCCAGGCCCGCAATACGGCGTAGCTGCGCCACGGTTGCCAGGCCCGCGAAGCCCGTTCGGCGGCGGCGCTCGCATCGCGCGACTTCGGCAGCCCGAGGGCGCGCTGCAGGGCGACGTCGCCGGCCGGAAAGGCATCCGGCCAGTGGAGGGCGCGCATCGCGATGTACTGCGCGGTCCAGTCGCCGATCCCGGGCAGGGCACGCAGTCGCCGCATCGTCGCGGCCGGGTCCTGGGCCGGTGTGAGCGGCAGCTCCCCCGCTTCGACGGCCCTCGACAGGGCGATGATCGCGGCCTGCCGCTGGCGCACGATGCCGATTCCGCCGAGAGTGTCGGGATCGGCAGCGGCGAGCCGCGCGGGCGTCGGGAACAGCCGGTCGAGCCCCGGCACGGACGTGGCCATCGGTTCGCCGAAGCGTTCGACGAGCCGGCCCGCGATCGTGCGCGCCGCGGCGACCGTGATCTGCTGGCCGAGTATCGCGCGCACCCCGAGCTCGAAGCCGTCGACGGCGCCGGGTACCCGCAGGCCGGCGCTGTCGGGGAAGTCGGTGGCGAGGACGGCGTCGATCGCGCCCGGGTCCGCGTCGAGGTCGAAGGCGGCGCGGATCCGGCGGATCACCGCCGGCAGGGCGTCGCCGAGGCCATCGTCGACGCGCAGCGCGAGCCGGTTGCGCTCGCCTTCGAAGGCGAGCTCGATCCAGCCCTGGCGGCGGCGTCCGCCGGAGTCGATGCGCAGGGTGCGCCGATAGCGCCGGCCCGGGCCCTCGCCCACCATCGTCTCGATTCCGGCGACGCAGCGCCGCTCCAGAAAGCCGAGCATCGCCTCGATGTCGTAGGGTGGACGATAGCCGAGCCGTACCAGGCTGCCCCGGCCGTCGCCGGTGCGCTCGCGGCGCAGGCGCGTCGGCGTCATCCGGTAATGGGCGAGGAAGGCGGCATTGAACCTGCGCAGGCTGCCGAAACCGCTGGCGACTGCGACCTCGGCGATCGGCAGGCGCGTGTCGATGAGCAACTGCCTCGCGGCATGCAGCCGGCGGGTCTGCAGATACTGCAGCGGCGAGACGCCGAAGTGGGTCTCGAAGAGTCGCCGCAGGTGACGATCGCTCACGCCGATGCGTTGCGCCAGTCCGGCCGCCGACGGTGCCTCGACCCAGCCGTCGACTTCGTCGAGATGCCGGGCCGCACCGGCGGCGAGCACCGCGCCGGCATCCTGGATCGACCAGCGATCGGCCAGCGGAGCGAGCTCGGGCCGGCAACGCAGGCAGGGCCGGTAGCCTGCCCGCTCGCACTGCGCCGCATGGCGGAAGAAGCGGCAGTTGGCAGGTTTCGGAACCCGTACCCGGCAGACCGGCCGGCAGTAGATTCGGGTCGACGTAACCGCGATGAAGAAGCGTCCGTCGAAGCGCGGGTCGTGCGCCTGCAGCGCCCGGTAGCACTGGAGCGGATCGAGCTCGCCGGTGGTGGGGATGTCGGAATCCATCGATGGATGCTAATCCCGTCGGCGCGGCGCAGCAGCCGTTTCCGGACCTTTGCATGCCCGGTCGGCGTTCGTTCCGCTCACAGGCCCTTCGCCCGCGAACGGGCCTTTCATGCGTCGACGCGGGCGCGCAGGAACTCGACGATGGCGGCGGCGGTCGCCTCCGGCGCATCGAGATGCGGGCTGTGCCGGCTGCCGGCCAGCTCGATCACGGTGCCGTCCGCCGTGCCTCGACCGACGCGGTGCACCTGCTCCAGGCTGCCGTACTGGTCGGCGTCACCCTGGATCGCGAGGACGGGGCAGTCGATGGCGGGCAGGAAGGATTCGATGTTCCAGTCCGCCATCTCGAGCGACATCCATGCGCCGGTCCAGCCGTCGAAGGTCGCGGCAGGGTCCGAATGATGGCGAGCGAGCCGTTCCGCCATCCCGTCCGTGTGCCAGGCGGCGCGAGTCCGCGCGATCGCCTCGATGGTGACGGCCTCGATGAAGACATGGGGCGCGATCGCGACGACCGCGCGCGCCCGTACTGCGCCGGCGGCCGCGATCAGGGCGATCGAGCCGCCATCGCTGTGGCCGACCAGCACGGGGCGGTCGATGTCGAGGGCGGCGAGCAGGCGCGGCAGTTCCTCCTGCGCCGCGCGATGCATGAAATCCGGCTCAGGCAGCGTCGACCAGGGCGTGGACCGGCCATAGCCGAACCGCGAATAGACGATGGCCGGCCAGCCGAGGGCGGCGGCGATCCGGTCGGGGAAATCGCGCCACATGGCGACGCAGCCGAGGCCCTCGTGGAGGAACACCAGGGTCGGCGCCGCGCCCGCGGGGGTCCCGATGCATCGCAGCTCGATGTCGTGCCCGTCGTCGATGCGGATGGAGTCGGCCATTGCCGGATTATCCTCGATGTCCCCTGGAGGCGGTCGCCAGGGAAAGTACACTCGGTGGGCTCGGGCGCTTTCCGCCCGGGGTCGTGGAGATCGCCGATGAAGAAATGCTGGCTCGAGCTTGCCGATGATCTTTCCCTCGAGGACCTGCCGGCCGATGCGACGCCGGGTTTCGATGGCGACAGCGACGCCGCCCGCGAGGCGACCGACCGGCTGCGCGACGAACTGATCGACCTGCAGGACCGGTTCCATGCGCAGGGTCGCGATGCCTTGCTGATCGTGTTCCAGGCGATGGACACCGGCGGCAAGGACGGCACCATCCGCCGGGTGTTCTCGGGCGTGAATCCGGCCGGCATCCGCATGGCGCGCTTCGGTCGCCCCAGCGCGAACGAGCTCGCCCACGACTACCTCTGGCGGGTCCATCCGCATGCCCCGGCGCGCGGCCAGATCGTGATCTTCAATCGCTCGCACTACGAGGACGTCCTGGTGGTGCGCACCAACAAGCTGTTTCCCGAGCCCGTATGGCGGCGCCGCTACGAGCATATCCGGGGTTTCGAGCGCATGCTGGCCGACGAGGGCACCACTATCCTCAAGTTCTATCTGCACATCGATCGCGACGAGCAGCGCAAGCGCCTGCAGGCGCGTCTGGACGAGCCCGACAAGAACTGGAAGTTCGATGCGCACGACCTCGAGCAGCGCAAGCTCTGGGACGACTACATGGCCGCCTATGCCGACGCGATCCGGGAGACCTCCCGTCCCTTCGCGCCCTGGTACATCGTTCCCGCGAACCGCAAGTGGTATCGCGACTACGCGGTGATGTCGATCATCGTGGACGCGATGCGCCGCCTCGACCCCAGGTATCCGGAGCCGGACTACGATCCGAAGAAGATCCGGTTCAAGTGAGCCGGGAAGGGCGGGGTCGGCGGATCGGTCATAATGCGTCCGCCCGAATCCACAAGGAGACAGTGAAAATGCGCGAATTCGACACCATCGCCGAGATGGCAAACCACGTCGGCGAGGAGCTCGGCACCAGCGACTGGATGGTCGTCACCCAGTCGATGATCGACATGTTCGCCGATGCCACCGGCGATCACCAGTGGATTCATGTCGATCCGGAGCGCGCCGCCAAGGGGCCGTTCGGCGCCACCATCGCCCACGGTTTCCTGACCCTGTCGTTGCTGCCGAAGCTCGCCGGCGATGCGGTCAGGATCAAGAACCAGAAGATGGGCGTGAACTACGGGCTCAACCGGGTGCGATTCACCGCCCCGGTGCGTGCCGGAAGCCGCGTGCGGGGGCGCGCGACCCTGGTGGGCTTCGAGCCCCTGCCGAACAACGGCGCCCAGGTGACCACCAGCGTGGTGATCGAGCTCGAGGGCAGCGACAAGCCTGCCTGTGTCGCGGAGGCGATCGCCCGGCGATACGCCTAGAGTGAAACAGCCCCCACGCTCGCCATCGCTCGCTGCCCCCCGAGGGGGCTATCAGTGGCTTCGGGCGGCCGGGCGCCACTGATGGCGCTCGACGCTTGCCGGCTCGCGTCGGCGAGCGGGGCATTCGCGCCGTGATCGACGCGAATGTCCGCGATGGTTTATTCTGCGAACCATAGGAGCGGCGTGGCGGATGGCGCTTTGCCTGAGGCCTGCCGGCAGCGAATCCACAACAACCGGAAGAAGGGGGGAGCATGAAGAGGATCATCAGCGGCGCTTGCGCGCTGCTCGTCCTGTTTGCCCTGGCCGCGCCCGCGTCCGATGCCGTGGCGACCGACAGGCAGACCAAGGCACGCAGTCTCGCCGCCACCTGCGCGAACTGCCATGGCACCAACGGCCATGCCGAGCGCGGCGCAGCCGTGCTCGCCGGCAT
Organism: Burkholderiaceae bacterium; assembly: GCA_023954135.1. Lineage (GTDB taxonomy): Bacteria > Pseudomonadota > Gammaproteobacteria > Burkholderiales > Burkholderiaceae_E > JAMLIN01. The sequence continues at coordinate 44,831 of JAMLIN010000019.1, forward strand.
GCCGAAGAACGACCTGATCACCCAGCTGAGGCTGTTTCGCGAGGGGACCAAGCCCTCGACGATCATGGGGCAGATCGCCAAGGGCTACACGCCCGAGCAGGTCGAGCTGATCGCCGAACATTTCGCCGCGCAGAAGCGCTGAGGGGAAACGACATGAACAACATTCGTCGACAGATCCTTCAGACCGCGACTGCCGGCGTTGCCCTCGGAGCGCTCGGCGCCTGCGCGACGCCGGGCGGATCGAGCGCGCCGTCGAAGGCGCAGGTCGTGGTGATCGGTGGTGGCTATGGCGGCGCCACGGCGGCGAAATACATCCGCATGTGGAGCGGCTACACGGTCGGCGTCGTGCTCGTCGAGCCGAACGCCGAGTTCGTCTCGTGCCCGATCTCCAATCTCGTGATCGGCGGGACCCGCCAGATGGCGGACATCACCACGTCCTACGACGCCCTCGAGAAGAAGCACGGCGTGCGGCGGGTGCGCGACACCGTCACGAAGATCGATCCCGCTGCACGCCGGGTGACGCTCGCCGGCGGCGCCACGATCGCCTACGACAAGCTCGTCCTCTCGCCGGGCATCGACTTCATGTACGACGGCCTGCCGGGGCTGCAGCCGGCCGCCGCGCGCGAATCGATCCTGCATGCCTGGAAGGCGGGCCCGCAGACCGCGGGCCTGCGCCGCCAGCTCGAGGCGATGCCCGACGGCGGTGTCTACGTGCTGGCGATACCCATGGCGCCGTACCGCTGTCCGCCGGGACCCTACGAGCGCGCCTGCATGGTCGCGGCGTACTTCAAGCGGGAGAAGCCGCGTTCGAAGGTGCTGGTGGTCGACGCCAACGACGACGTGACATCGAAGGGCAAGCTGTTCAAGGCGGCCTGGGCGCAGAACTACCAGGGCATCCTCGAATACCGGCCCAAGCACACCCTGACCGATGTCGACGTCGCCGGCAAGCGGCTGATCTTCGAGTTCGAGGAGCCGATCAAGGGGGCCGTGCTCAACGTCGTCCCGCCGATGCGTGCGGGCTCGATCGCGGTCGAAAGCGGCCTGGCCACGGCCAACGGCCGCTGGTGCGAGGTCGATTTCCTCGACTTCGAATCGAAGGCCGCCAAGGACATCCACATCCTCGGCGATGCGATCCAGCCGGCGCCGACGATGCCCAAGTCGGGACACATGGCCAACCAGCATGCCAAGGTCTGCGCCGCGGCCATCGTGGCGAAGCTCTCGGGCCGGCCGGTCGACGATTCTCCGCTGACGATGAACACCTGCTACAGCTTCGTGAACGAGCGCGAGGTCATCCACGTCGCCTCGGTGCATGCCTGGAACGCGGAAAAACGGACCTATCTGCCCGTCGCCGGATCGGGCGGCCTGTCGCCCGGGCCGTCCGAAGCGGAAGGCCTGGCCGCCAACGCCTGGGCCCGCAACATCTGGGCCGACATGCTCGGCTGAGCGCGGCTGTCGCACTTCGCACGGGATCGGGGCTCTGGCCCCGGTCCCGTTTTCCTTGCCCGTATTTCCTTCTTCCTTTTCCGCCTCGATGTCGGGCCCATGGACCGGTTCCCGGTGCCTCGAGTTAATTTAAGCAAGCGGTTGCTTGGCTAAATTCGCTGTCGCTGATAGATTGGCGGCCATGCTCGATTCCCGACAGATCCTGACGCCCGCTCCCGATGCCCCGCGCCGCCGCGGCCGTCCCCGCAAGACGACCTCGTCCGACAGCGGTCGTCGCGCGGCCCTGATCGCGACCGCGGCCCGTCATTTCCGCGACAAGGGATTCGACGCCACCACCACGCGCGACATAGCCAGCGCCGCGGGCATGCGAAGCGGCTCGCCCTTCTATCATTTCAAGAGCAAGAACGCCCTGCTGTTCGCGGTGATGGAAGAGGGCATGCTGGTCGCGCAGCGCAGCCAGGACGCGGTGCTGGACGAGCTGCCGTCCGGGTGCCCCGCGCGCGACACGCTGGCCACGCTCGTGCTCAATCACCTCTATGTGCTCTGGTTGCCGGGCAATGACTTCGTGCCCGTCATGCATCATGAGTGGCGTTCGATCACGCCGGCGCAGCGCAGGAAGATCCAGGGCCTCAAGGATGCCTATGAAGCCCCCTGGCAGGTGGTCCTGGAGGAACTCGAGTCCGAGCGGCGCCTGGGTACCGACGCATCCCTCGCGCGTTCCATGCTGTTCAGCATCCTGAACGGCAGCATGCGGTGGTTCAGGCCCACGGGCAAGCTGCGGCTGGAGCAGCTCGCGGGCGAATGCCTGAACGCCATGGTGGCGAGGGTGCCCAGCGAAACGGTGCCCGACCCCGTTTCGCTGTTCGATCCCGTGCCACTGGTGCGGCGCGTGTGGCACCAGGCCATGTCGGAGCGACTCGGCGCGCGACCCGCCGAGCCCGTAGCAACGTCACCGGTACGCAGCTGACTCTCTTTCATCTTTCCTTGCCGATCACCGCCATGACCACCAATCCGTCGTTTCCCCGCTTCGAATCGCGCTGGAACCCGCGCAGCGAGCAGGCTCTGCAGCGCCGCGAGGCCATGCTGGCGCGCATCGCGCAATGGCACGCGCTGGAGCAGCGTGCCGCCGACAAGTCGGCACGGGCGCTGCCGCGCTTCGAGAAACGCGGCCAGCTCCTGCCGCGCCAGCGCGTGGCCCTGCTGCTCGATCCCGGCACGCCCTGGCTGCCGATCTGTCCGCTGGCGGGCTATGGTATCGACCACGCCGACCTGGACAAGTCGGTACCCGGCGGCGGCATGATCGCCGGGATCGGCTGGATCAGCGGTACGCGCTGCGTGGTCCTGGCCAACGATTCCGGCATCGACGCCGGCGCCCTCCAGCGCATGGGCGCCGAGAAGACCTGGCGCGCACAGGAGATCGCGCTGCAGAACGGGCTGCCTTTCGTCCACCTGGTGGAAAGCGCGGGCGCCAACCTCATGAAGTACCGCGTGGAATTCTTCGTGCGCGGCGGGCTCCTGTTCAGGAACCTGGCCCGCCTGTCGGCCGCGGGGATTCCGGTGGTCACCATCCAGCACGGCTCGGGCACGGCCGGCGGGGCCTACATGCCGGGCCTGTCCGATGTGGTGATCATGGTGCGCGGCCGCTCCCGCGCCTTCCTGGCGGGGCCTCCGCTGCTCAAGGCCGCCACCGGCGAGATCGCCACCGAGGAGGAGCTCGGAGGCGCCGAGATGCACGCCACGGTGTCGGGACTGGGGGAGTACCTGGCCGAGGATGATCGCCACGCGATCGGCATCGCCCGCGATGTCATCGCCGGGCTCGACTGGGAACCCATCGTACGGAACCGGCCGGCGCCCGAGCCCGCCCTGCCCGCGGACGACCTGCTGGCGATCATGTCCACCGACGGGCGCCAGCCGGTGGACATGCACGAGGTCATCGCGCGCCTGGTCGACGATTCGGCGATGCTCGACTTCAAGCCGCTCTACGGTGCTGCCACGGTCTGCGCCCAGGGCCGGATCGCGGGCCACACCGTCGGCTTCATCACCAACAACGGGCCCATCGACGTGGCGGGCGCGAACAAGGCGACGCATTTCATCCAGTGGATGTGCAAGCTGGGCCAGCCGATCATCTACCTGCAGAACACCACGGGCTACATCGTCGGCAAGGACAGCGAGCAGGCCGGCATGATCAAGCACGGCTCCAAGATGATCCAGGCCGTGACCAATGCCGGGCATTTCGTTCCGCAGATCACCGTGCAGTGTGGCGCCAGCTTCGGGGCCGGCAACTACGGCATGTGCGGCCGCGCCTACGAGCCGCGCTTCCTGTTCACCTGGCCCAACGCGCGCACCGCCGTGATGGGCGGCGAGCAGGCCGCCCAGACCATGCGCATCGTGGCCGAGGCCGGTGCCGCGCGCAAGGGCGTCGCCCTCGACCAGGCGGCGCTCGATGCGCAGACGCAGAAGATCATCCACAACTTCGAGAGCCAGGCGGACGCCTTCTACACCAGTGGCCAGATGCTCGACGACGGCGTGATCGACCCGCGCGATACGCGCGCCGTGCTCGCGCAGTGCTTGGACATCTGTGCCGATGCCCGCGCACGGGAGTTGCGGCCGCTGCAGTTCGGCGTGGCGCGCATGTGACCCGGTCCGGGCCCACCGGTGGCTTGCGAACCGGAACCGGCACATCCGAATTTCCGAGAAAGGAGACGAACCCATGCAATGGACGCACGAGCACCTGGAGGTCCAGCGCACCCTGAAGCGCTACATCGAAGCCGAGATCAATCCCCACGTCGATGAATGGGAGGAGGCCGGCATCTTTCCCGCGCACCAGGTCTTCAAGGGGCTGGGCAACCTGGGCCTGCTGGGGCTGACCAAGCCGGAGGAGTTCGGCGGCTCGGGCCTGGACTACTCCTATGCCGTGGCCATGGCCGAGACGCTGCACAACATTCCCTGCGGCGGCATCCCCATGGCGATCGGGGTGCAGACCGACATGTGCACGCCGGCGCTGGCGCGCTTCGGATCCGACGAGCTGCGCCGGGAATTCCTCGCGCCGGCCATCGCGGGCGACATGGTGGGCTGCATCGGGGTCAGCGAGCCCGGCGCCGGCTCGGACGTGTCGTCGGTGCGCACCTTCGCCCGCAAGGACGGTGACGACTACGTCATCAACGGCGAGAAGATGTGGATCACCAACAGCCTGCAGGCCGACTGGATGTGCATGCTGGCCAACACCGGTGAGCCGGTCAACGGCAACAAGCACCACAACAAGAGCCTGATCATGGTGCGCCTGCGCGAGAACGGCAAGCTCGTGCCCGGCATCACGGTGAACAGGATCCGCAAGATCGGGATGCATTCCAGCGATACTGGCCACCTGTTCTTCGACGACGTGCGGGTGCCGCAGCGCAACCGCATCGGCGAGGAGGGCAGGGGCTTCGTCTACCAGATGCAGCAGTTCCAGGAAGAGCGCCTGTTCGCGGCGGCCTCCGGTTCGGGCGGGCTGCGCAAGCTGGTCGACCTGACCATCGAGTACGCGCAGCAACGCGAGATGTTCGGCCAGCGCCTGGCCGACATGCAGTGGTTCCAGTTCAAGATGGGCGAGCTGGCGACCGAGGTGGAATGCCTGCGCGCGCTGCTCTACCGGGCCTGCGAGCTCTATGTGTCGGGCGAGGACGTGCACGAGCTGGCCACCATGTGCAAGCTCAAGTCGGGCCGCACGAGCCGCCTGGTGGCCGATACCTGCCTGCAGTTCTGGGGCGGCATGGGCTTCACCTGGGACAACCGCATCTCGCGCGCCTATCGCGACGGTCGCCTCGGGTCGATCGGCGGCGGGGCCGACGAGGTCATGCTGGGGATCCTCGCCAAGCTGATGGGCATCGCGAAGAAGCATCGAGACTGAGAACATGAAACGCATCCTGATCGCCAATCGCGGCGAGATCGCACGGCGCGTGATCCGCAGCGCGCACCAGATGGGCATCGAAACGGTGGCCGTGTTCTCCGAACCCGATGCGAACGCCCTGCATGTGCGCGAGGCCGGTTTCGCCTACGCATTGGGCGGCACGAGCTCCACCGAGAGCTATCTGCGCATCGACAGGCTGCTGGCGGCGGCGAGCGCCACCGGCGCCGATGCTGTGCATCCCGGTTACGGCTTCCTCTCCGAGAACGCCGATTTCGCGCAGGCCGTGCAGGATGCGGGCCTCGTCTGGATCGGCCCGCCGCCTGCCGCCATCCGCGCGCTGGGCAGCAAGGCTGGCGCTAAGGCGCTGGCGCGAGCGAGCGGGGTGCCCTGCCTGCCCGGCTACGATGGCGAGGATCAGGACGATGCCCTCCTGGCGCAGGAGGCCGGGCGTATCGGCTACCCGGTGATGATCAAGGCCGTGGCCGGCGGCGGCGGACGCGGCATGCGCCTGGTGATGCAGGCGGGCGAGTTCGCCGCCGCGCTGCGCAGCGCCCGCTCCGAGGCACTGGCGGGCTTCGGCGACCAGCGCGTGTTGATCGAGCGCGCCGTGCTGAGCCCGCGTCACGTCGAGATCCAGGTGTTCGCTGATACGCACGGCCAGGCGATCCACCTGGGCGAGCGCGATTGCTCGGTGCAGCGCCGGCACCAGAAGATCATCGAGGAGGCGCCCAGCCCTGCCGTGACCCCCGCCATGCGCGAGCGCATGGGCGCGAGCGCCGTGGCGCTGGCGCGCGTGGCGGGCTATGTGGGCGCCGGCACCGTCGAGTTCCTGGTCGAGGGCGAGGCCTTCTACCTGATGGAGATGAACACCCGCCTGCAGGTGGAGCATCCGGTCACCGAAGCCCTGGTCGGCCAGGACCTGGTGGCCTGGCAGATCCGGATCGCCCGTGGCGAGCCCCTGCCCTGGACGCAGGCCGATGTTCCCGACATGCAGACGCGCGGGCACGCCATCGAGGTGCGACTGTGCGCCGAGGACGAGCAGTTCGCCCCGCGCACCGGCATCGTGCGCAACCTGCACTGGCCGGCGGCCGTCGAGTTCGGCGTGCCACGGTCCGCGCCCGGCATGCCCGCGGGCGACGGCAGCACGCTGCGCATCGATGCCTGCATCGAACCGGGAACCGAGGTGACCCCGTACTACGATTCCATGCTGGGCAAGCTCATCGTGCATGCGCCCAGCCGGGCGCAGGCGATCGATGCGCTGCGCGCCGCCTTGCGCGAGACGCGCGTGCTGGGCGTGCATACCAACCGGGCGTTCCTCGCCGCGTGCCTGGATCATCCGGTGTTTCGCGCCGGCGAGGCGCTCGTGCCCTTCCTGCAGACGGCGGCCGATGGCCTGCGCGAGAACCTGCTGGACGACGAACGCAGCGCGTTGGCGCCGGCCGTGGCTGGCATCTGCATGGCCGGCGCGGTCACGAATCCGGCGGCGGAGGGATCGACAGCCCTGACATGTCGCTACTCGCGGCCGGTGCGCATGCGTCACCGTGGTTCCGTGCACGCCATGAACTGGCACATGGTGCGCGACGGCACCATCTGCATGGAAGCCGTCGGCCAGGCGGACGTCGGCGACGCCGCGGCTGGAGCCTCGGCCTGGCGCCTGGTGCCGAGTCCCGATCCGGCCGGTGCGATCGGCGGCATGCAATCATCGTCGATCCATGGGCGACGCGACGGGGATGCCCATCGCTTCTTCCACCGGGATGCGGACCGGGTGCATGGCGTGTTCGCGCAACGCATGGGCATCGACGGCTGGCATGTCCAGACGAGCGACGGCGTCGAGCTCTGGCTCGATGACATCAGCCTGCATCCGGCGAGCGAAGGCGGGGCGGCGGGCGCGATCGCAGAGCTGCGTGCCCCCTTCAACGGCCTGGTGATCCGGGTCGACGCCCGGCCCGGCGATGCGCTCGCGGCGGATGCGGCGGTCGTGGTCATCGAGTCGATGAAGCTCGAGCATTCGCTCGGCGTGCCGTCCGCCGTGCAGGTGGAAGAGGTGCTGGTCGAGGTCGGCCAGCAGGTGAGCCCCGGCCAGCTGCTGGTGCGCTTCGCGGCCGGGGAGGCCGCGACGGCGTCGGGTTCCTGACGTCGGGATCACGTTCATGACCGGGGGTGCTGAGTCACCTTGGTGAATGCAGGAGCAGCAACATGAGTGAAAGGACCATCCGCATCGGCGGCGCATCGGGCTTCTGGGGCGACTCGAGCGTCGGCGCGCCCCAGCTCGTGCGCCATGGCGACATCGACTACCTGGTGTTCGACTACCTGGCCGAGCTGACCATGTCCATCCTGGCCTCGGCGCGCATGAAGAAGCCCGAGCTGGGCTACGCGACCGATTTCGTCACCGTGACCATGAAGTCGCTCATGCAGGAGATCGCGGAGAAGGGCATTCGCGTGGTCAGCAATGCCGGCGGCATGAATCCCCACGGCTGCGCCGCCGCGATCGAGGCGCTGGCGAAGGAGCAGGGGCTCGCCTTGCGCATCGCGGTGGTCGAGGGCGACGACGTGATGCCGCTCATCCCTGGCTTGCGCGAAGCCGGCATCCGCGACCTGCAGAAGGGCCGGCCGTTGCCGGACAAGGTGGTGAGCGCCAATGCCTACCTCGGCGCGCTGCCCGTCAAGCAGGCGCTGGATGCGGGCGCGCAGATCGTCATCACCGGACGCAGCGTGGACTCGGCCGTCACGCTCGGTGTGCTGATGCACGAGTTCCAGTGGGCGGCCGACGACTTCGATCGTCTCGCGCAAGGCAGCCTGGCCGGCCACATCATCGAATGCGGCGCCCAGGCCACCGGCGGCCTGCACACCGACTGGGAGCAGGTGCCCGACTGGGCCGACATCGGCTACCCCGTGGTCGAATGCCGCGCCGACGGCAGCTTCACCGTGGGCAAGCCGCCGGACACCGGTGGCCTGGTGAGCACCGCCACGGTGGGCGAGCAGATCCTGTACGAGATCGGGGATCCGGCCGCCTACATCCTGCCCGACGTGGTGTGCGACTTCACCCAGGTCCGGCTCAGGCAGCTCGGGCCCGACCTGGTGGAGCTTGCCGGCGCGCGCGGTCGCGCGCCCACCGATACCTACAAGGTCAGCGCGACCTACGTCGACGGCTGGCGCTGCAACGCGCAGCTGACCATCGTGGGCGTGGACGCCGTCAGAAAGGTCGAGCGTACCGCCGAGGCCATTCTCGAGCGCACCCGGCGCCTGTTCGCCGAGCAGGGCCTGGGCGACTACACGCGCACCCATGTGGACATCCTGGGCGCCGAATCGCCGTTCGGCCCGCACGCGCGGACACGCCATACGCGCGAAGCCGTGATGCGGCTCGCCGTCACGCACGCCGACCGGGCGGCGCTGCAGCTGTTCGCGCGCGAGGTGGCGCCTGCCGGCACCAGCTGGTCGCCCGGCACCACCGGCGCCGGCGGCCGCGCCACGCCCGTGCCTTCCATCCAGCAGTACGCCTTCCTGCTCGACAAGGGCGCCCTGCGCCCCGCCGTGGTGATGGATGGCAATCGCATCGAGGTGAGCGTTCCGCCCGGCGTGCCGCTGGCCCCGGCTCCGGACGCGAGTCCGTTGCCCATCGAGCCCATGGCCGCCGCGGCGCAGGGCGAGACGGTGGAGGTGCCGCTGATCGCCATCGCCTGGGGACGCAGCGGCGACAAGGGCGACATCTCGAACATCGGCCTCATCGCGCGCCGGCCGGAGTACCTGCCGCTGATCCGCGCGCAGGTCACGCCGCAGGCCGTCGGGCAATGGCTCGGTCACCTGGTCAAGGGACGCATCACTCGCTACGACCTGCCGGGCTTCGATGCCGTCAACCTCGTCTGCGAAGAAGCGCTCGATGGCGGCGGCATGGCATCGCTGCGCAACGATCCGCTGGGCAAGGGCATGGCGCAGATCCTGCTGACCATGCCGGTCAGGGTGCCGAAGGCCTGGGGACTCCGGGCCTGATCAGTCGTCCAGCGGGTTGGCAAGCGGCAGGCGCAACGCGGTATAGAGCGAGAGGGCGCTCACCACGGCGGTCAGCCCGAAGGTGATCCGGAAACCGGTCTCGAGGGTGGCGAATGGCACGGCGGCGAGATCGGTCGTCGCGCCGCCGCCGGTGCCCAGGACGGCGAACAGGACGGTGCCGAGCACCGCGACCCCGACCGCTCCGCCGAGGGTTCGGGTCAGCGCTGCCGTCGCGGTCGCCACGCCGATCAGCCCGGGGCCGGCCGCCATCTGGCATGCCGCGATGGTGGCCGGCATCGTCAGCCCGACCCCGAGACCGAGGACGGCGAGCAGCACGCCGAAGCCGATGCCCGGCGCCGGCATCAGGACCGCAAGCAGCAGCAGCGCGACGAGGCAGGTCGCCTGGCCGGCGGCGAGCAGGTAGCGAAAGCTCACCATCCGCGACATCAGCTTGCCGCAGAGGATCGAACCGCAAGGCGCGGAGAACGACAACGGCACCATGGCGAGCGCAACCTGGTCAGCGCGCAGGCCATGCATCGACTGCAGTGCCATCGGCACCAGGACGGAGGAGCCGATCATCACGAATACGCCGAGCCCGGCGACGATGCAGCACAGGGTGATGGTCCTGTTGGCGAAGAGTGACGGCGGCAGGATCGGTTCGGCGGCGCGGCGCTCCCACAGGACGAGGCCGATGCCGGCCAGCACGCCGACGGCGAAGAGCGGCACGGCCCAGGCGCCGAGCCCTTCGCGGCGTCCACCGAGCGCGGTCAGGCCGACCAGCAGGCAGGAGACGGACACGCCCAGAAGCAGGGCGCCGGCATAGTCGATCGGCCGGCGCCTGACCTCGATCGGGGCCAGGGTGCGCAGGGAGCGGCGCGCCGCGATGAAGGCGGCGATGCCCAGCGGCAGGTAGACAGCGAACACCGCGCGCCACGACAGGTACTCGGTCAGCAGGCCCCCGGCGATCGGCCCGAGCACCGCGGCGGCCATGAACACGCTGGCGAGCCAGGCCTGGTAGCGCCCGCGCAGATGGCCCGGCGCGACGTCGCCGACGACGGTCTGCGCCAGCGGGATCAGTCCGCCGCCGCCGAGCCCCTGCAGGAGCCGGAAGGCGAGCAGTTGCGGCATCGACTGGGCGAGCGCCGCAAGGGTGGATGCGCCGATGAAGATGCAGATGGCGACGGCCAGCACCGGCCAGCGGCCGAAGAGGTCGGATAGCTTGCCGTAGATCGGCGTCGAGACGGTCGAGGCGATCAGGTAGCCGGTGGCGACCCAGGGGACCAGCTCGACATGGCCGAGATCGCGCGAGATCGCGACCAGGGCGATCGACACCACCGTCTGGTCGATCGCCGCCATGAACAGGACCGGCATCATGCCGATGACGATCCGCAGGATCTCCTCGTGCTCGTAGCGGCGCGCCGGAGGAGAACGGCGTGCCGCGGTCGCGCGCACGCCGGAGGGCCCGCCGGGGGCCGACGGACCCTCTGAGCTGGTCACCGAAGCTCGATCAGCTGAACGCCTGGATGCCGGTCTGGGCGCGACCGAGGATCAGGGCGTGGACGTCGTGCGTGCCCTCGTAGGTGTTGACCACCTCGAGGTTGACCATGTGCCGGATGATGCCGAACTCGTCGCTGATGCCGTTGCCGCCGAGCATGTCGCGCGCGAGCCGGGCGATGTCGAGCGCCTTGCCGCAGGAATTGCGTTTCAGGATCGAGGTCGTCTCGACGGCGGCGGTGCCTTCGTCCTTCATCCGGCCAAGGCGCAGGCAGCCCTGCAGGCCTAGCGTGATCTCGGTCTGCATGTCGGCGAGCTTCTTCTGGATGAGCTGGTTGGCGGCGAGCGGGCGGCCGAACTGCTTGCGATCGAGCACGTACTGGCGCGCGGTGTGCCAGCAGCTCTCGGCGGCGCCCAGCGCCCCCCACGCGATGCCGTAGCGGGCGGAGTTGAGGCAGGTGAAGGGACCCTTGAGGCCTTCGACGCCGGGCAGCATCTGCGATTCCGGAATCTCGACCCCGTCCATCACGATCTCGCCGGTGATCGACGCGCGCAGGCCGAACTTGCCGTGGATCGCCGGCGCCGACAGGCCCTTCATCCCCTTCTCGAGGACGAATCCCTTGATGCGCCCGTCATGGTCGCCGCCGTCGCACTTCGCCCAGACGACGAAGACGTCGGCGATCGGCGAATTGGAGATCCACATCTTGTTGCCGGTCAGGCGATAGCCGCCCGCCACCGCCTTCGCGCGGGTCTCCATCGAGCCCGGGTCGGAACCATGGTTCGGCTCGGTCAGGCCGAAGCAGCCGATCCATTCGCCGCTGGCGAGCTTCGGGAGGTACTTGCGCTTCTGCTCCTCGGTGCCGAACTCGAAGATCGGCACCATCACCAGCGAGCTCTGCACGCTCATCATGGAGCGATAGCCGGAGTCGACGCGCTCGACCTCGCGGGCGATCAGACCGTAGGAGACGTAGTTCAGCCCGGGACCGCCGTAGGCCTCGGGAATCGTCGGTCCGAGCAGGCCGAGCGCGCCCATCTCCGGAAAGATCGCCGGGTCGGTCTTCTCGTGCCGGAAGGCTTCGAGGACACGCGGCGCGAGCTTGTCCTGGCAGTACGCGTTGGCGGCATCGCGCACCATGCGCTCGTCTTCGGTCAGCTGCGAATCGAGCAGCAGCGGGTCTTCCCAGTTGAAGGTCGCCCGGTTATGGCTGGCCATCGAAGTCTCCAGTGTCGGTTCCGAACTGACGATTATACGATCGACGGGCGCGCTTCTTGCGGCCAGGCGGGGCGGTTGCCAGCCGCGCCGTGGCCTGCGCAGAATCGCGGGGTCGGCGGGCCGCGCGCTGCCCGGCCCCGCTGCCGACGGCGGACCGAAGGAGGAAGACATGGATGCACAGGTGGCGATTCTCGGCGGGGGCTGCTTCTGGTGCCTCGAGCCCTGCTTTCTGGAGCTGGAGGGTGTGCTCGGGGTGGAGTCCGGCTATTGCGGAGGGCATCTCGACGATCCCGGCTACGAGGCGGTCTGCACCGGCACCACCGGCCATGCCGAGGTGGTCCGGGTCAGCTTCGACCCGGAACGCATCGGCTACCGCGAGCTGCTCGAAGTCTTCTTCGCGATCCACGATCCCACGACTCCGGATCGCCAGGGCAACGACGTCGGGCCGCAGTACCGGTCGGCGATCTTTCCGCAGGATGAGGAGCAGGCGCGGATCGCCCGCGAGCTGATCGCGTCGCTGGAAGCCGAGGACGTCTTCGGTGCGCCGATCGTCACCCGCATCGAGGGCAGCGGCCCGTACTATCCCGCCGAGGCCTATCACCAGCGCTACTACGAGAGCAACCCGGCGCAGGGCTATTGCCGGATGGTGGTCGCCCCGAAGCTCGCGAAGTTCCGCAGGCGCTTCGCCGATCGCCGCCGGGCCTGAGAACCTGTGAACGAACCGTCCACGCCCGCTCGTCACGCCATGGCGGCCCCGCTCTTCGTTGCAAATGCTCGCCATGTCACCCGACATGGCTGCGCTTTGCGCCTCGATCGGACCCACCCTGGCGCACCGCTCGGGCGCGTCCGGTCCGTTCACAGGTCCTGAACCCATGAACGAACCAGCCACACCCGCTCGTCACGCCATGGCGGCCCCGCTCTTCGTTGCAAATGCTCGCCATGTCACCCGACATGGCTGCGCTTTGCGCCTCGACCGGAACCACCCTGGCGCACCGCTCGGGCGCGTCCGGTCCATTCACAGGTTCCGGGTTCAGTCGCTCTGCGAAGGGCTGCCCGGCACGCGCGGGCGCAGGCCGATGTGGCCGACGAGGCCGGCATCGGCGAGGAAGCGCAGGCGCTCGAGGACCTCGGCTTCGGTCGCGCCGAGTGCTGCGGCGATCACCTCGTAGGGGTGCGGCAGCAGCGGGAATCCGTTACCCATGATCTCCAGCAGGCGGGCGTCGAGATCGCCCGGCGCCGGCGCTTCGACCGTACCGGCGCCGGCGGGCGGCGGCGCGAGATGCGTCAGCGTGCCCTTGTTGCGCAGGCTGCGCAGCCGTTGCAGAACCTCGTCCTCGCCGGCGCCACAGGCCCGGCCGATGACTTCGAAGGGGCGAGGCGTCAGCGGCAGGCCTTCGCGAAGGACGTCGAACAGGCGGTTGTGGTCCATGAAGGGCTCGAGATGGGACTGGAGCCGATCGTGGCAACGCCGTGGGCCGGCGTCATTGAACTGGTTCAAGCGCGGCGTCTCGGCCCCGGCCGGGTGGTGCCGGCTTGAGTTGCATCAGCATGGAGGCCGCGCGTGTGGGCTATCTTGGGCGAGTGCCGCGCACCGTCCCGGTGGGCCGGCGGTTAGCAGGAGGATGATCGACATGAGTGGACAATTCGATGGGCGGGTCGCCATCGTGACCGGAGCGGGTTCCGGGATCGGTAAGGCCGTCGCGATCGCGCTGGCGGCCGAGGGCGCCAGCGTCGTGGTGAACGATCGCGCGGCCGATGCCGTCGATGCCGCCGTGCGCGAGATCGAGGCCGCCGGCGGCAGGGTGCTCGGCTTCACGGGCGATGTCGGCCGGCCGGAGGAGGTCGAGGCTTCGGTCGAATTCGCGGTTTCCCGCTTCGGCGCGCTGCACCTGGCCTTCAACAACGCCGGCATCGGCGGCCCGCTCGGGCCGCTCGCCGACATCGCGATCGAGGACTACCACCGGCTGATGGATGTCAACCTGCACTCGGTCTTCTACGGCATGCGCTACCAGATACCGGCGATGCTCGCGGCCGGTGGCGGCGCCATCGTCAACAATTCGTCGATCCTCGGCGTGGTAGGCACCGAGACCGCGGTGCCCTATGTCACGGCCAAGCATGGGGTGACCGGCATGACGAAGGCGGCGGCGCTCGGCTACGCGAACCAGGGCGTGCGGATCAATTCGGTGCATCCGGGATACATCGACACGCCCCTGCTGAAGAACCTGCCGCGGGAGGCCTTCGATGCGCTGGTCGGGCTGCACCCGATTGGCCGCCTCGGCACCGCCGACGAGGTGGCGGGCCTGGTGCTGTTCCTGCTCTCGGACAAGGCGAGCTTCATCACCGGCTCGCAGTTCCTCGTCGACGGGGGCTATACCGCCCGCTGAAGTGAAACGACCCCCACGCTCGCTGTCGCTCGCTTCGGCCACGCTGGCAGGCGTGGCCGGTCTCGCCGGCGCGAAGCGGTGCTTCGCGAATTCCCGGCTCGACCCCACCCGAGGGGGCGTTCAGTGGCTTCGGGCGGCCGGGCGCCACTGAAGCGAAACGACCGAGGGGTCGAGCTCGGCGAGGGTCTTCCGGCCGCACAGGACCATGGCCATCTCGAGCTCGGTGCGCAGCATGTGCAGGACATGGACCACGCCGAGCGCGCCGGCCGCGGCGAGCCCGTGCATGAACGGTCGCCCGATCAGGACCGCACTGGCGCCGAGCGCGATCGCCTTGACGACGTCGGTGCCGCGCCGGATCCCCCCATCGACCAGCACCGGCACGCGGTCGCCGACCGCCGCGGCGACCGCCGGCAACGCGTCGATGCTGGCCGGCACCGTATCGAGCACCCGGCCACCGTGGTTGGAAACGATCACGCCGGCCATCCCTTCGTCGGCCGCGCGAAGGGCATCCTGCGGGTTCAGCACGCCCTTCACCAGGATCGGCAGCCGGGTGAGCGAGCGCAACCAGGCGATGTCCTTCCAGGTCGGCGCGGCGGCCACCAGGGCGCTCGCCAGCAGCGGACTCTCGCCGGCGCGGGCGGTCTGGGGCGGCAGGCCGCGCATGCCCTGCAGGTTGGCCGCCGAGATCCCGGGCGGCAGCGTGAAGCCGGCGCGCTGCTCGCGGTTGCGCGCGCCGCTGACCGGCGCGTCGACCGTCACCACCAGGGCGCGATAGCCGGCCGCTTCGGCGCGGCGCACCAGCGCGACCGTGAAGTCGCGGTCGGGCTGCACGTAGAGCTGGAACCACAGCGGCCCCTGGGCTGCCTGCGCGAGAGTCTCGAGCGGGATCCCGGATTGCGTGCTGACGATCATCGTCGCCTGCATCGCACCGGCGGCCTGGACGCTGGCGATCTCCCCGTCGGGGTGCGCGAGCCCCTGGAACGCGACCGGCGCGAGGAAGATCGGGTGCTCGTGAACCTCGCCCAGCAGCTCCAGCCGGGTGTTCCCGCCCGCCATCCCGGCGAGTACCCGCGGCTGCAGCCGAAGACGGTCGAAGGCCTCGCGATTGTCCCGCAGGCTCAGCTCGTCCGCGGCGCCGCCCTGCAGCCAGGCCCAGGCCGCGGGGCTCATGCGTTCGCGGGCCAGGCCCTCGTAGTCCTCGAGCGACACCACCGAAGGCGGAATGCTCGCCAGCGGCGGCTTCAGGTCTGTGCCCATTGCCGCAGCAGGTTGTGATACACGCCCGTTAGCCGGTCCAGCGCGGGATGCCCGGCGATGTCCTGCCCGAGGGCCTGGATCGCGCCGTCGAGCTCCCACATCAGGGTCCGCTGGCTGTCGTCGCGCACCAGGCTCTGGATCCAGAAGAAGGATGCGAGCCGGGTGCCGCGGGTGACCGGGGTGACGCGGTGCAGGCTGGAGCCGGGATACAGGACCATGTCGCCGGCGGGCAGCCTGACGCTGTGCTCCCCGTAGGTGTCGGCGACCGTGAGCTCGCCGCCCTCGTATTCCTCGGGCTCGCTGAGGAACAGGGTGGCGGACAGGTCGCTGCGGATCCGGTGCGGCGTTCCCGGGACGCTGAACACGGATGCATCCACATGCATGCCGTACTGTCCGCCGCCCCTGTAGCGGTTGAAGCGAGGCGGCAGGACCTTGAGGGGCAGGGCGGCGGCCAGGAACTCGGGATTGCGTCCCAGCGCCTGCAGGATCAGCTCGCCCAGTCGCTGCGAAGCGGGATGGCCCTCGGCCAGCTGCTCGTTGTCCTTGACCCGCGTCGCGAGATGCCCCGCGGTGGCGCGGCCGTCCGTCCAGTCGGCCGCCTCGAGAGCCTGCCGGCAGGCACGGACCTCTTCGGTCGTGAGCAGCTTGGAGATCCTGAACATCATCGCGACTGCCTCCTCGGCAAGGTCGTCCGGGCCGGCCGCCAGTGTAGCGGTGCTGGCCATCGATGTGGCGACCACGCAAGGGCTCCCATTGCGAATCTAGATGATGCTAAGCTTAAGAATGAGAATGATTATTATAATGTTTGTATCAAAGCATTTCTTGACACCCAGCATCCCTTGACATGAAGCGGCCATGGCCATCGCGGCGATGCGATGGCTCCGGTTCGCTCCCTCAACGAGAAGGAAACCAGCCCATGTCGCATTCGCCGCCGCCCGGCTTTCGCCGCTACCCGCTATCCGCAGCCGTGTGCAGCGGTCTCGTGTCCCTCGCGGCCGTCCCGGCCCATGCGCAGACGAGCAGCACCCTGCCGGCGGTCTCGGTGACCGCCACCCCGGAAGCCGAGCGGGAGCAGTCCTCGCCGAAGTCGACCGCGCCCCTGCTCGATACGCCGCAGACGATCTCGATCATTCCGCGCGAGATATTCCAGGAGCAGGGGGCTCGCAACCTGACGGACGTCCTGCGCAACACGCCCGGGATCAGCTTCAATGCGGGCGAGAACGGTTTCGGTACCGACACCAGTGACTTCAGCCTGCGCGGCTTCAGC
The DNA here is from genome assembly GCA_023954135.1 of Burkholderiaceae bacterium. Taxonomy (GTDB): domain Bacteria; phylum Pseudomonadota; class Gammaproteobacteria; order Burkholderiales; family Burkholderiaceae_E; genus JAMLIN01. Next base: position 61,765 of record JAMLIN010000019.1, read on the forward strand.
ACCAGCGGCAACATCTTCGTCGACGGCGTGCGCGATTCCGGCAACTACGCCCGGGATGCGTTCAATCTCGAGCAGGTGGAGGTGGTCAAGGGCCCGGCCGCCGACAACGGTCGCGGCGGGGCGGGCGGCTACGTCAATCTCGAGACCAAGACGCCGAAGGCGCGGAACTTCCTGCTCGGCAGCGTGGGCCTCGGTCTGGACGAGTATCGCTCCGATTCCCACCTGCGCGCCACGCTCGATCTCAACCGGAGCTTCTCCGACAGCGGTGCCATCCGGCTGAACTTCCTTGCCGAAGGCGGCGGGATCGCGGGCCGCCACCATACCGAGCGGGGGACCTTCGGCTTTGCGCCCTCGGTGGCCTTCGGGCTCGGCACGCCGACGACGGTGACCCTCTCCTGGCAGCACATCGAGCAGGACGACCGGCCCGACTGGGGCGTGCCGGCGGCCATGATCGAGGGCACGCTCAACCATGATCCCGTCGCCGCGTCGAGCTTCCGGCGGGATACGTACTTCGGCCTGATGGGCGATACCGACAAGGTGAAATCCGATGCGGTGATGGCGCGCATCGAGCATCGCTTCGCGTCGGGCCTGCGGCTCATGAACCAGACGCGCTGGTCGCGCGCCGACCGCAAGGCCTTCTTCACCATTCCCACGAACTACGATCCGGCCACCCAGGAGGCGACCACCCAGACGCTCGGGTTCACGCGCAAGAACACGACCCTGAGCAACATCACCAACTTCGACAAGCGATTCAGCACCGGCGGCCTGAAGCATCACGTCGCGGCGGGGCTAGAGCTGACCCGCGAGGAATCGGACAGCGGTCGCCATCCGGGTGTCAACGTGGGCTCGGTGAGCGTGTTCAACCCCGATCCGAACCGGGCTCCGGGCGGCGTCATTCCGGCGACCCAGTTCGGCGAGGTCAAGATCGACACCGTGGCTGTCTATGCCTACGACACGATGGAGATCAACCCCCAGTGGCAGGTGACCGGCGGCCTGCGCGTCGAGCGCTATGACGTCAAGCTCGCCAGCAAGGATGCCGCCGGCGGGCCGCAGGGACCGATGGACGGCTACGAGCGCAGCGAGACGACGGTCGGCGGCAAGATCGGCCTGGTCTACAAGCCGGTCCGCAACGGCAGCGTCTACGTGTCCTACGGCGTGTCCGGCGTGCCGCCGGGCTCGTGGCTGTCGAATCCGGACAGCGGCCGCGAGGGCAACAATGCCTTCCCCGGCTGGGACGGCCAGAACTACCAGGGCGCCAAGGAGCAGCGGCTCACGAACATCGAGATCGGCACCAAGTGGGACTTCTTCGATGACCGGCTCAGCACCACGGCCGCGATCTTCCGTACCGAGCGCAAGAACGTCGCCATGCGCTCGGCCGGCGGCGGCGTGCCGAGCGGCTACGGCGAGCAGGTCGTCCAGGGGATCGAGCTCGGGCTGGCCGGTGCGATCACTCCCGCCTGGTCGGTCTTCGGCGGCCTGGTCCTGCTCGACAGCGAGCGGCGCCACGGTCCGGCGGTCGATGCGGCCCTCTCCAGCGACTACCAGGGCGGCGTCACGTCCACCAGCGGCGACGAGCTCGCGTTCACGCCGAAGGCCACGCTGAACCTCTGGACCACTTACCGCGTCAATGATCGCCTGACCGTGGGCGGCGGGGCGCAGTACGTCGGGAGCTCCTACGTCGGCCGGCCCGATACGGCCGACCGGGTGATTCCGAACGGCCAGTCCGGCAAGGTTCCGAGCCACACCGTCTTCAGCCTCATGGCGGCCTACGACGTCACGCGCAACACGCGCCTGCGGCTCAACATCGAGAACCTGACCGACGAGGTCTACGTGTCGTCGATGAACTGGTCGGCCCGTCGCGCCTTCCTCGGCGCGCCCCGGACTGTCCTGCTCAGCGCGGACTTCCGTTTCTGAGGCACCCGCGCCCGGCCGCGCCGATGCTCAGGCGCGCGCCGGGCGCTCTGGCGGCTCGCCGGGGCGGGCCGTGGCGACGACGCCGAGGACCGATCCGTCGGTGTCCAGGGTCAGGCCGAACGCGACTTCGACGTAGAGCTTGCGGCCGTCCTTGTGGGTGGCCCGGGTGAGCCGTACCTCGCCCTCGTGGCTCACCTTGCCCGCCTGCACCGCCCGCTCGAACCCGATCCAGTGGGCGCGCCGGAACCGTTCCGGAATCATGATGTCCAGGCTCTGCCCCAGCGCCTCGGCCGCGGCGAAGCCGAAGAGCTTCTCGGCCGCGGCATTCCACAGCAGGATCTTCCCGGCGCGGTCGGACCAGACGACGGCATCGGGCAGCTGCGCGAGTATCGCTTCGGCCGGGATGGCCCCATTCGATGGATCTGCATCGTTCATCGGATCATCCTGCACGGTCGGCGAGCGGGGCGGTGGCGATGGCCGGCGGTGCACTGGTGCCGCGCGCGGAGGCGGAACCCTCGGGGCCGGGCACGAAGGCCGCCGGCACGAGATCGGCGAGGGTGTGGCGATCGAGGCTGTCGAAGTAGGCCTGCAGCGCGCCGGCGAAGACCGATTTCAGCCGGCATGCGCTGCCGAGCGTGCAACTGGTGATGCCCTCGCCGAAACATTCGACCAGCCGGAAGTCCGACTCGGTGCCGCGGACGATGTCCCCGATCCGGATGTCGCGCGGATCCCCCGCCAGGCGCAGGCCGCCGCCGCGGCCGCGTGTCGTCGTGACCAGGCCGCGTCGGGCGAGGTCGTTGACGATCTTCATCAGGTGGTTCTTCGAAAGCTCGAGGTCGTCCGCGAGATCCGCGATCGTGATCCGGCGATCCGGATACGTCGCGCAGTACATCAGCACCCGCAGCGAGTAATCGGTGTAATCGGCAAGTCGCATGAGGGCTCGGCCCCGTCGTGGTTATTTCCGTTCCGTCCCGGTTCGGTATAAGATGTATGTTAAATGAATCTTTCCATCATGTCATTGTGCAGTGAACCATCCGGCCCGCGGGCCGGTTCCGCCCGGCCGTCCCTGGCGCGGGCCAGACCGATCCGCCGGCATCGGGCGGATCTTCCCCGGAGATCGATTCCATGACGTTCGTGGTCAGCGATGCGTGCATCCGGTGCAAACATACCGACTGCGTCGATGTCTGTCCCGTCGACGCCTTCCGGGAGGGGCCGAACATGCTCGTGATCGACCCGGAGGAATGCATCGACTGCGCGGTCTGCGTTCCGGAATGTCCCGTCGAGGCGATCTTCGCCGAGGAGGATGTTCCGAAGGGCGAGGAATCGTTCATCGAGCTCAACGCCGATCTGGCAAGGATCTGGCCCGTGATCACCCGTTCTCATGAACCCCTGCCTGATGCCGATGAATGGGGCAAGAAAATCGGCAAGCTCGATCAATTGATCCGCTGACCCGGGCTTTTTAGTCTCATACGGCTTCGCATTCGATTGCAGAGCAAGGCGGGGCGCCGCAGACAGTACGGTTGTACGGCAAGGCGCCCCAACGCGGCTATGCGATCGAATGCGAAGCCGTGTCAGGTGTCCGGCGAGGGGCAGGTGACAAACGCGCGGAGAGTTCCGTCGAGCGCCTCGATCGCCCGGCTGGCCTGCTCGCTCGGTCGCGATGCAAGGTCGACCACGGCGAGGCCGACACCGGCGCCCGTCTGCAGGTGCATCTGGGAGACGTTGATGTTCTCCTCGGCCAGCACCTGGTTGAGCCGCGAGATCATCCCCGGCCGGTCGCGGTGCACATGCACCAGGCGGCAAGGGGCGCTCGACGGTCCGACCGATATGTCCGGCAGGTTGACGCTGCCGCGGACCGCTCCGGTGCTCAGGTAATCGCGCAGCTTCTCGGAGACCTCGATACCCAGGTTCGCCTGGGCCTCGATCGTCGAGCCGCCGACGTGCGGGGTGAGGATCACGTTGTCGCGCGACTGCAGGGGGGACTGGAAGGGGTCGTTCCCCGATTTCGGCTCGACCGGGAAGACGTCGATCGCGGCGCCGCGCAGGTGCCCGGAATCGAGCGCGGCGCACAGCGCCTCGATGTCGATGACGCGGCCCCGGGCCAGATTGATCAGCACCGCGCCGTCCTTCATCAGGGCGAGGCGTCGCTCGCCGATCATCTGCTCGGTGTCGGGGCTCTGCGGTACATGGAAGGTGACGATGTCGGACTCGGCCAGCAGCTGATCCAGGGAACGGATCGGGCGCGCGTTGCCCAGGGGCAGGCGGGCGACCACGTCATGGAAGATCACCCGCATCCCGATGGACTCGGCGAGCAGCCCCGTCTGGGTGCCGATCTTGCCGTAGCCGACGATCCCGAGGGTCTTGCCCCGGACTTCGTTGGAACGTGTCGAATCCTTCAGCCAGCCGCCGCGCCGGGCCGCCTGGTGGCGCTCGGGAACCCGTCGCATCAGCGCGATCGCGTGGGAGAGGACGAGCTCGGCCACCGAGCGGGTATTCGAGAACGGGCCGTTGAAGACGGCCACGCCGTGGTCGCGCGCTGCATCGAGGTCGATGTTGTTGGTGCCGATGCAATAGGCGCCGATCGCCTTGAGCCGTGGCGCGCGTTCGAGGAGCTCGCGGTCGATGGCGGTCCGGGACCGGATCCCGAGGATCTCGACATCGGGCAGCAGGGGGGCGAGCCGCTCGAGGTCGCCGGCCTGGTTCATGCGCTCGATCCGCAATCCGGGCAGGCCCTGAAGGATGGGGTCGGCGCTGGCGTGGATCTGTTCGAGAAGGACTGTAAGCATCGAGGGGTGGGGGAGAGGGCCCCGGTCATGGTGTTTTCGGTGCCGCGGGCCCGCCGGGGGCCCGCGACGTGGTGCTTCGAAAGACTCAGAGGCCGAGCGCGAGGGCCGCGGCTTCTGACATCATCGATCGATCCCAGGGCGGATCGAACACGAGCTCGACCTCGACCCGCTCGACATGGGGCAGGGCGCCGAGCTTCTCGCTGACTTCCTTGCCGAGGATGGGCCCCATGCCGCAGCCGGGTGCGGTCAGCGTCATCCGGACCTTGATCAGCAACCCGCCCTCGTCGTCGTAGGGCAGGATCTCGCAGGAGTAGACGAGGCCCAGCTCGACGATGTCGACCGGGATCTCCGGGTCGTAACAGGTTCGCATCGCCTGCCAGGCGAGGGCCTCGACCTCCTCGGGCCCGACCGAATCGGGAATCTCGGGCGCCTCCGGAACGGGCTGGCCGATCGCGTCCGCATCCTCGCCGCGCAGCCTGACCAGCTGGCCGTCGACCCAGAGGGTGAAGGCCGAGCCGAGGGCCTGGGTGATCATCACCGACTGGCCTTCCGCAAGCTCCATCGGATAGCCGTCGGGAATGCGCTCGACCTGCACGGAGCGCTCGAGGATGACGTGCTCGGAACCGCGCCTCATGCCGATGCTCCCTTGCCGTCGCCGGCATCGTCGCGCTGCGGGTCACCGATCGCGTGGCTGAGGGCATGCCAGCCCAGCAGCACGCACTTGATGCGGCTCGGGTAGCGGCGCACGCCCTCGAAGCAGGCGAGCTTGCCGAGCCCGGCGTCGGCGGCCTCCCGCTTGCCGGTCATCACCGCGCGGAAGCGCTCCTGGAGCTCGAGCGCCGAGGGGACATCCCCTTTCTTGACCGCCTCGGTCATCATCGAGGTCGATGCCATGCAGATCGCGCAGCCCACGCCGGTGAAACGGACGTCCTCGATCCGGTCGCCATCGAGGCGAAGCTGCACCTGGACGTCGTCGCCGCACTGCGGGTTCGTGCCGCGCGCCTCGTGGGTCGGCGATTCCATCGGGCCGAAGTTGCGCGGCGAGCGCTTGTGCTCGAGCACGAGCTCCTGGTAGAGGTCCGAGAGGGCGTCGCCGTCGTTCATGAAAGGGCCTTCAGTGCGGCATCGACCGCCTCGACCAGGCGGTCGACCTCGTCGTCCGTGTTGTAGGCGGCGAACGAGGCGCGGGTGGTCGGGCCCCGCCCGAGGCGTTCGATCAGGGGCATCGCGCAATGGTGGCCGGTGCGCACCGCGATTCCCCGCCCGTCGAGCAGGGTGCCGATGTCGTGCGGATGCACGTCCCGGGCGACGAATGCCACGATCGCCGATTCGGTCGAATCCGGATTCAGGACGGTGATGCCGTCGATCGCGGCAAGGCCGGCGGC